>NZ_JBAGKE010000003.1:0-508979 GCF_037034165.1 Geodermatophilus sp. FMUSA9-8
ACTGCACCGCATGGGCATCGCCACCGCCATGCTCACCGGTGACAACCCGCGCACCGCATCCCACCTGGCCACCGCCGCCGGCATCGACGATGTGCACGCCGAGCTGCGCCCGGAGGACAAGGCCACCCTCGTCGAGCGACTGGGCCGCCGCGGCCGGGTCGCGATGGTCGGCGACGGCATCAACGACGCCCCGGCCCTGGCCACCGCCGACGTCGGCATCGCCATGGGTGCCATGGGCGCCGACGTGGCGATCGAGACCGCCGACGTCGCGCTGATGGGCGAGGACCTGCGCCAGCTGCCCCGCACGCTCGCCCACGCCCGCCGGGCGCGGCGGATCATGCTGCAGAGCCTGCTGCTGTCCGGGGCGATCCTGGTCGTGCTCATCCCGCTGGCCGCCTTCGGCGTCCTCGGCCTGGGCACGGTCATCGTCACCCACGAACTGGCCGAGGTGCTGGTCATCGCCAACGGGGTCCGCGCCGGCCGGCTCCGTAGCCACGGGCGCCCCGCCGGCCCTGCTCCCGCGCCCCAGCCAGCGGCCGCAGCGGACCGGAGGACACCGCTCGCAGCAGGCAGCCGGCGGTGAGCGTTCGGCGTACCGCCTCCGCGCGGGAGTGACCACGCGGCGGTGTCGGTGCCCGCGGCCTCCGCCGCCGGGCGCCGGCCAGCACGGTCAGCGCCGGGCGCCGGCGGGCCGCGCCGCGCCGTCGAGCAGGGCGAGCGCCGGATGAGCCCGCGGCAGCTGCGCCGCGCCGTCAACGCCTCCCGGCGATGTCCTCGCGCAGCGCAGCCGCCTCCTGCGCGGTCAGGTCACACTCCCGGACGTAGTCGAGCTCGACCAGGTCCCCGCCGCGCCAGCCCAGGGCGGCCATCCCGCCGCAGCGGGGACAGAACTCCCACGTGGTCCACTCACCGTGCGCGCTCACGTCCGCGACATCGTGCGGCCTCTCCGCGTCGAGCAACCGCCCTGCACCACCAGTCACATCGCACGGGGCGGCCCGCTCGCCACGGGGGTCACGAACGGGCCGCCAGGACAGCCTAGATGCGCGGCGCCGCGGTCCCGCACCGCGCCGAGGCGGACCGCCACGTGCCGCAGCGGGAGTGGAGCGGGCCGGGGACTGCTGGCTCGTCGACCGGGCCACCACCGACTCGGGCAGGCCGGCGGAAGCACCGCGGCGAGCGCAGGCAGTCGGAGCACTCGTGCCCCGTGCCGGCGACGCGTGGCGAGGCGGTCGAGCGCAGGTCCGGCGGCTCGTCCCGGGACCACGGCCGCACGCCTCCGCCGCGCCCTGCACCACTCCGGGCCTGCGGATGGCGTCGGCTCCACCGGTCAGCCCGTCGTGACGGGTCAGGGCGACTGCGCGCAGACCCGCAGGCGGTGCGCCGGAAGGCAACCTGCGACGAGCGGCATCCCCAACGTCCGGGCCTGGCACCCTGCCGACCATGACCGTCGCACGCTCCGCCCTGCTGTTCCTCCTCGCCGCGGTCGCCGAGATCGGCGGCGCCTGGCTGGTCTGGCAGGGCGTCCGCGAGCACCGGGGCTGGCTGTGGACGGGGTTCGGCGTGATCGCGCTCGGACTCTACGGGTTCGTCGCGACGCTCCAGCGATGCGAACTTCGGCCGGATCCTCGCCGCGTACGGCGGCGTGTTCGTCGCCGGCTCGCTGGCCTGGGGCATGGTCGCCGACGGGTTCCGGCCGACCGCTACGACATCACCGGGGCGCTCATCCGCCTGGTCGGCGTCGCGGTGATCATGTACGCGCCGCGTTCGGCGTGACCGGGCACGCTGCCGACCGAGCCGTCAGGCGGGAGCACCGCAGGCCCGACTGCCGGCGGCGGTCGTCGTTGTCCTGCAGCCCCCAACAGTCGTGGAGGCGGCCTTCGCGGGCGGTGAGCCCATGGACCTCGCGGACGTTCCGGAACGCCCGTCCGGTGCCCGGCCGCCCTATCCACGCTCCGGTACGGGTGCCCGAGCGACACAAGCGCCCGACGACGGTGTCGCTCTCCCCCACCAGGGCGACGGTCTGCATCCGCACCTCCGGGAACGCCGCCCGGAACGGCGCCACCCACGCCCGACCCTCCTGAGCGAAGGCCAGCGCGAACAGCCCCTCGACCGCGCCGAGGTCGCCGCCGTCGATCACCTCGTCGACCGCGCGGGCCACCAGTCGCTTGGTGTGCTCGACGCCCACCACCACCTCTCCCGGTCCACCGTCATGGTCACGGTGCGCGGTCCTGCCGGCGGCCGATCCGCGCGACCATCCACAACGCACACCGCCAGCACACGAACACCCCCGGCGTGCTGCCGAGCTCGTGGACCCCGGTCCGCGGCCGGTCCCGCCCGCAGCACCCGCACATCCGGCTGTCGTCGGTTCCCGCGACCCGACGACGTGGCGACCTCACCGCAGGACCTCGACTAACTGCTCGACCGTGGGCGCTCCGGTCAGCCCGGCCGGGCTTTGGTAGACGCGGCAGGACAGACCGACGGGGGCGTCCGGCTCGGCGAACGGATCCCGACCGTCCACCAGCACGGTCGGCGACCCGCGGAACCCGACAGCCTCCGCCTCCGCCGGCGTCGCGACCTCACGGCGCTCCACATGCACGTCGGTCCGCCCGGCGCGGGTCAGCGCCTCCTGCAGCCGGTCGTCGGCCAGCCGCCAGTTCGGGCAGCCGGCGAAGTACTGCAGCACCACGTCCACCCGGTCATCCTCCCGTGTCCGAGCCGCCGGACCCCTGTCCCACCCGCGTCCCCAGGGCGATGCAGCTACCGGCGCACGAAGCCACCGCGGCTGCGTGTGCATCCCGAGACCGGGCTCGGCACGCATCCCCGGGCTCACGATCCTCCAGGCCGACTGCCCCACCGACGCCGAAGCCAGCCGACCGACCGACCTCTCCCACGCCGTCCAGGCCTGGCGCGTGCCGATCGCGTCAGTAACGGGCTCGCGACAAGGTCGTGCAGTCCTGCGGACTCGCGGTTGCTCCGGGTGGGAAGTGACGGGTCCTGGGTGAGCCCAGCCATCGCCCTCGAACGGCGGCTGGGTTGCGATCCTTCGACGGGCCTTCCCCCAGTCCCAGCGGGAGCGACGGCTCGGGGAGCCGTCGCTCCACCGCCGGGGACCACTGGCCGTCCGGCACCGCCGGCTACTGCGGTGGTGATCGGTGCCCTTCGAGTTGCTCGGCGCGCGCCAATTCGCTGTCGGCCTCCGCGGACAGGTTGCGCGCCCGTTGCCGCACGGCTTCCGCCTTGTCGTCCCCGACGAGGACCGCGTCGGCGACGTGCAGCAGCCGGTCCTCGACCTCGTGCAGGTGCTCGCCGAACTGCCGGTGGGCCGAGGCCAGAGGTTCCTCGGCCCGGAGTGCTGGCTGCGGTCGGTCAGCCGCCGGCACTCGGGTGCCGGCTCTCTGCGGCGAGCCGGTGCAGGGAGCCTGCCAGCCGGTCGGCCTGGATGCGCCGTTGGTCGGCGCGGTGGCGGAGCGACGCGGCTGCGCCGGGGGTGTCCGCCTGGGACGCGCGCAGGTCCAGCAGCCGTGCTGTTTCGCGGTGCAGGGCCACCTGCCGGAGTTGCTCGATCACGGCCGGGGCGGACAGCAGCCCAGCCGGCTCCCCGCGCTTCGACGTCACGGGGGAATGCTCCCGAGGGCGGGCCCCGGCGTCGAGTCGATCACCAGGCAGGCGCCGACCGCCGGTGCACGCGACGCTCGAACGGACCACGACCGGCGCTGTCCTGGGTGAGGACACCTCTCGGCCGCCGCGGACTGCTGGGCACCCGAGCGCAGCACCTGGCGCCGCAACGAGGCCTGCAGAACCTCCGCGAGCAAGTGCCACACACCTCATGCACTGTCGGGCCACCGACTCGTTGTGACGAGTGGTTCGGCACAGCAACGACGTGCAAGTGAGGCTCGCCGCCCGCGAGTGGAGACAACTGCCCTGATTGCCGCTGTCCCCGTCGCCGAGATGCAAGAGGTGTGTCCCTCTTGATCTTGCAGCTCCGCGCCCTCGAAGACGGTTCGCTCGTACAGGATGGCCAGCTCGAGCCAGCTGCCCTTCTGCGAGTGCTGCCGGCCCCATAACCACCCGGTCAGCCGCGGGCGCTGCGTGTCCGCGACGGGCCGCGGTGGGTCAATCCAACTGGCGCGGGCGGAGCCAGCGCTGCCAAGATTTTCGACCGCAGCGCCTTTCGGGCTTCGGGGTTCATCCGGTGACGACGGTAGGCGTCAGCGACCTCGCGGGGCAGGGCTAGTGCCCAACGATGCACGGCCCCGCCACAGCGTCCGATGGGTGTCCCGACGCCTCGGCCGAGGCGATTGCTCAACGCCCGATAGAGCCTCACACAGCGCCGACGCGCTACGAGAATGACGCCTCGGTGGCAGGCTCGGGCTCATGAGCGATGACCTCTTCGACCCGGACACCCAGCGCGCCATATCGGAGCTGTTGACCCTGGGGGCCACCCACGGGATCGGGGTCACCTTCACTCCCGACGACGAGGGGTGGACCGTCGGCTACATGGTTGGCCACGGGGGCGGCAACCTGGTCGCCGGCTACGACCTCGGTGAGACCGTGCGGGCTGCGCTCCGCCCACTCGACCAGCTGGGCAACGAGCGCGAGCGAGCCCGTCAGGAGCGCAGCCAGCCACGCTGACGTCGGGCGTAGCTGGCCCGCGCCCCACCCAGGAGGAGGTACCGCACCCGCCGAACGGAAGGCCGTCCGACGACGCGACACAAGCATCAGCCGCTACCTACGGTGCCCCCACCCGTTCACCGATCAAGGAGCCACTGATGACCACCATCCTGGCGCATGAGCTGTTCACCGCCACCGATAGCAGCGCTCACAAGGAACACCCCCGCGGCACGTACGTCGAGGGTTCCATGCGGGACGTCACGCACGCCCAGGCCGGTGATGATGACCGGACCCTGTGCGGTCGCCGCGCATTTCGGGGGCCGGACGGCACCGTCTGGCCAGCGCGGCAGTTCACCACCGGAACGGCGGAGCTCTGCCCGGTGTGCGCCGCTCAGGTGACCGCCGCCCTGGCGGCCTGACGACGGCGCGGGGGCCGTGGGTATGCCACGGTCCCCTCGCCGCACGCCAGCGCGCGCAGCTAACCGACGACGACGTCCCGCATCGGCGCCGGCCACTGATCGGCCAGCGTACGCGCCACTAGTCGGCCCAGCGTCACGTCGAACACCTGCAATGCAGCCGGGGTGCTCTGGAAGCCGAATGTCGTGGCGGCCAGCGTCCTCTTAGTCTCACGCGGCGAAGGGCAAGCTGAGCTCATGACTGGTCAGGGCACCGTTCAGTGCCCCATTGACGAGCTGACGCTGTGGTGCTTGAACGCTCGACCGTGAACGCCGCTTTCAACCAAAGAGAGGGCGACGTTCTGAGGCTCGCGTGTCCGGTCGATGGGGAGCTAAGCGGGCTTCCACTCAAGGCGGCGCGACGGGATGGCTGGCCCAGCTGATCGCACCACCTCTGTGCAGTCGGTCGCAACAGCGCTTGCTGCCTAGGGTGCTGCCCATGGCCAATCCCAGACCGGAGTTCGACGGTGAGCCGTTTCCCGAGCCCTACCCGCAGTCGACTGGCTTCGGGCCGATGGACTCCGACGACGCCAAGGAGTGGCGGAAGGCCAAGGCCAAGTGGGAGAAGGAGCACGGACCGCCACGCCCGCTAACGCCCCCCTCCCCGTCTGAGCCCTAAAGTGCTCGCGTGAAGTGGGCGGACTTCCTCGAGCAACGAGCTGACGAGCTGATAGCGCGTGCTAACGCGCTCGGGCTGCAGTCGCTGGTGCCCGGCAACAGTGCGGCTGGGGCCGAGGCCCAGGAGCTGGCGACTCGCGCGCACCGGCTCCGCGGGGTGGTGGCAGACCACAGCGATCTCGTCATGATCGTCGCAGGGGACGAGCGCGCCGAGGTGCCGCCCCGCTGCCGGCGCTGCCGCTCTGCTGATCCGTGTGAGGTGGCCCAGAAGGCGCTGGCCGACTTCCGTCAGCACCCTCACTACAACTCGACCTGGACGGCCTAGGCCCCCTCAGCGCCATCCGACCCTCGCTAGGCTGGTCGGGTGGCGCTGATCGGCGTAATACTCTCCGTGTTCGGGGCGGCGATCGTCACGGGGGAATACGCGATCCGGTGGCGGACGACGACCGTGACAATCGATGGTGGCCGGCCTGACACGGATTTCGCTGCGGAGGAACTCGCGGCGAAGCGGCGTGCACTGGCCTGGGCGGCAGGCCCAGCGCTAGTCCTCGTGGGTGCGCCCCTGAGCGCGTTGGCTCTCTAGGCCCCCTCATCCCCGCTTCTTGCCGTTAACAGTCAGCTCGCTACGCCTGTCGGGGCCGCGTTACCGGAAGCTGGCGAAGAAGGCGCTAACGACCTGGCCACTCCAGCGGGATCGGAACCTTAGGCTCGTTGCTGTCGTGCCGGGCGGCAATGAGTTCTAGGGAGATTCCCTCCACGTCATAGGTGGCGGGCTCTCCGAGAAGTGGCTACGAAAGTCGCCTGTCGATCTCGTAGAGGTAGAAGAGGTCGTGGCGCTTCAGTGATTCGCTCTTCTCTCGACTGCTGACCACTCCGGACACTGCCGCTTGTGCTGCTGCGATCCCCGCTGGGGCCGCGCTGGCAGCCGCCGTAACCCAAGCGCTCAGATCTGCAAGAGATGTGGCTCCCAAGGCGAGTGCTGACCCAGCTAGCCCCTTGATCAACGGCTCGACGGAGACGCCAAGGTGCCGCCCGACCTCCCGTACGAGTCCGTGATCGGCAAGTTGTTCTCTTAGATCCGCAATGGCGGGTTGCACCTCGGTAACATAGAGATGGTCGACATCGGCTGGCAGGTCGCTATCAAACGGCCCAACGCGCAGCCTTGTCGCCATTTCAGCGACCGATCTTCGATACCGGGAGAGCGGGTCCTGGAGGTCCTTTCGAAGGTCCAGTACTTCCCCTAGCGGCGCTTCGTCGAAGGCGGGCAGGCGCGCTATCAGTCCACTCCCTACCGCCGCTTCCCCGGCATTGGCTACGGCTAGACGACTGGGCTCAACCCGCCCTCCGTTGATCATGGACCGAACGAGGGATCCAGTGAGCTCGTCAAGTAGGAGATGGACTCTAGGGTTTTGGATCAGCTTACGAAGCTTCTCCATATATCGCGCCACGAAGGCGTCGGTATCACCATCCCCAACAATCGGTGTCGACAGGCGCAGTAAGCCAGCTTCCATGGCTAGCGTCAACTCGTCGGCGCCTGAGTCGAGAGTCATCTGGTCCGCGACGCCGCGAAACTGCTCTAGGGCCGTCGCTAGTGCGTTCTGAGCCTGGTTGGTCGCGTCCCGTACTTCGTCCGGTATCGACTGACCCGTCAAGCTCGATACGGCGTCGAGGGCCTCAGGCGTCATATTGCCCAAGAGCTTCAGTGCGTGCCGCCACTGTGGCAACGAGATCGGCTCCACGCCAAGTCGCGTTAGAGTCAAATCGTCGAGCGAGGACAGCACTGCGACGACGTCTTGCTTGGAGCCATTGCCGAGCGCGACTACGTTGCCGATCATTTCGACGCCGGGGCTGATGAGTTCTACTTCGTCGGCGTAAAGGACAGCTGACCGGACAAGCCGAAGGTCGTTGGCGAGCGTGACCGACGCGTCGCCCGATTGAGGTGCTGTTGCGATGGCGAGCCGCAACTTGGGTGGCGGCGGTTGGTAGGGCTTCCGAGTAGCCATCCGGTTCGGCTGTCTCTTGCGTCTTCCACCGCTAGGCATGAGAGAAGTGTCCCCGTCGCCACCGACGCAGGTAGCTCGCGCCACGCGCCGGCCAGTGCGCCTGCCCAGGGCGCGCGGCCTCTGGACGCGAGCGTCCCGGTAGTCAGAGCCGCCAGGACGCAGTTGTGGTTGCCCGGCCCGCACCCACGGGCAGGGCGTCGCACGGCCCAGCCTGTCTTGGAGCTTAAGGTCAGGTCCGATGGCGAACCGGCGGTCGCCACGGCTCGTCCGTGTGCGCGAGTCAGACGAGTTTGGGTCGCGGGCTAACTTGACTCAGCGCGGAGCGCGAGCCCCCTGCCGTTTCGCGGTCAGCGTGGAAGCGAACGGCGCGCTCGGGGGTAGACGGACACCCGATCAAGCGGTCCTTGTCGGCGCTCTTAGGGAGCTTGAGCGGGTTTGGGTCGGCACATCACAGCCCCAGCACGGTGCCGTCGATCGACACAGATGCTGGGTCAGGCTTGTTCACGTAGACCTGCGGCGGCGTCCAGATCGCCCGCAGGCGGCGCGCGCCCTGATGTGAAGGGCCGAGGCTGAAAGAGTCGATTCTCGATGCGGCCTGCTCGGTGAGCAGGCGCTCTGAGAACAGCACTCGCGCCACGGGCCGCAAAACGTTGTCGTCCAGGCCCAATCCCCGCAGCTGTGCCAGCGGATCAATCGGCCGCGCGAGCCAACCCATTTGTTGGCCGATCGTCGATGTGCCGAAGAGCCCATCGGACAGCGCTCGACGGACCACCTCGTCGGCCGAAACGCCGTTGATGGACGCGCGCATATTAGACGCCCGCTGCTGCTGGACGACCATTATCAAGCGTTCCTCGTGCCCGATGGTCGAGACGGTCCTCGTCGACAACTCCGCAATCTGCACGGGCAGTGCGGTGTGAGGAGAGGCGAACGGGACACCGCCGGCGCGGTTGTCCCGCAGGCGCACCAGCTCCGCATGGAGCGCGTCGCTACGCACTGCGGCCGTGAGCGAGATTGTCCTGCCGTCGTTGACGATCTCGCGGGCACGGAACAGCGTCCTGCCCACGCGCACCCACGGTGCCAACTCCTCAGCCGCGAGCTCCTCCAGACGTCGCCGCACCCGTCGACCGAGGTCCGCCGGGCCACTCCAAGGGCTTGTCGTATACAGATTGCGGGCGCTCTGGATCAGATCGCGCTGAGAACCGTCCATTTCGCCCGCGGTCTCACCGTGTACGAAGAGGCACAACCGCAACCCGCTCCGCTCCGCCTCCAAGAACTCAGCATGGGTCGCCGAGTACCCGTCGGGCATCCGCACGCCGTAGCGCGGGCCCCACATCCCCACGTAGACCTCGGAGCTGCGAACACCCGAGAGGTAGGCCTGCTCGGCCGATATGTCCTGCGCTCCGAGATCCTCGAACATCACCGCCGTCGCCCCGACCGCCTCGATCGCTGCCCGCACGGCGGCGCGCTCGTCGGGCATGTCGGTGATGAGGCTGGACACGAACACCCGCCGGCCGCTCGCCCACGCCCTGACGTCCTCGTCGGAGGCGGCCTGGGACGCCGAGCGCTGGTCGAGCAGCAGTGACGCCTCATCCATGGCCCCAGTCCATCACGGACATAGTCAGACGCCGAGTGCACACGTCAACAGCAGGCTCCGAGGGGGAGTGCGCCAGCCCGCTGCCGGTCTTCCGGGAAACCCGCAAAGCTCCATCGGCCACCTTTCTCGGGCCATGAGCCGCGCTAACGATTGGCGCTTCCGGTTGCAGTTGTGGTTGCAGTTGGCTCACATCGATCTTGGTTCGCAGTAGTTCGCTGTCGTCCGGCAGAGCGGCGAAACCCCTGGTCAGAGGGTCGTTCCGGACGCTGGTGAACCTTGGTGAACTTCGTCAGGTCGGCCTGGCAGTGTGCGGGTCAGGGGTTCGAGTCCCCGCATCTCCACCCGACGCCGCTCCGGCCAGTGACCGGCGCTCGTGCGACGGCGACTCGATCTGGGAACTACCCGATGAGGTCGTTGAGCAAGGTCGCGTGCAGCGGCAGGATGTTTTCTTTATTGCCCCGACCACGACCGATCGTGATGGGCTTTGGGTGGCCCTGGTAGGTGAGGGTCAGGGCGCCAGGCCACCATGAGCCGACGAGGCTGCCGCCAGTCCAGTCGTCGTGGTGGTTGAGCTGCGTTCCCTCGACCGCTGCGATCTCAAGCTTCTGTAGGAGGCGACGGGGAATGGTCGTCACCGTGACCGTGCCGTCCTCCTCGAAGCCATCGGCGGAGACTCCCACGTAGTCAGCCACATGCAGGTGGCGCTCGGTAAAGATCGTGATCTGGCCGGAAAGTTTGCCGGTGGTTCCGAGACTGTGCGCATCGAGGTACGCCACCTCGTGCTGGTCGCCCATGGCGTAGACCAGCCGCACGACGACGTGCATCGGCACGGGGTAGCTGCTCACGACCTTGGAGCGTTGCAGGACGGAGCGGGCGAGCTGTTGTCGAAGCGACGGCTCGGTCATCCGTCCACGCTAGCCCGGTTCACGAACCGCCGCGTTCCGCTGGCGACTAGCGTCGATGACGGAGTCGGCGTCGCACAGCTGCAGTGGCGTACGCGGGCCGCCGCTGCAAGGACGAGTCAGTACGGGAGCGGTCCCCTCCGGAGCTGGTGTTCCGCGGCTGTGTCGAGGTCCGCAACAGCCAGTACGCCCTTGACGCAGTCGCCAGCATGCGCCGCGGCCTGCAGCCCGATCCCTCCACGACGCCGGCTGGTGGCGGACCCCGCTTTGGAAGTACACCGCTCATCAGCGAGAGCCGGGCAGCGGTCGAGCGGCTGGAGTGTCAGTGGAGAAGAGCGCAACGGATCGCCGGGCGGCACGGCTTCGAGCGGGTCACGTGATCACGGTGTGGTCACGTGACCCAAGGCAAGCTGTTACGAGTCGGCGACCTTGCCGTATGGGCCGCCTGGCGTGACCACAACATGACCAATGAGGCGGAAACAGGGGTCAGGAAGGGGTCATATGGGGCCTTCCGGAGGGTCCTCCGGACCTTCCCCAGTTGCGCTAACCAGCCACTTGACCTGCGTCTTTGCCTGGAACGGGTGACCGGAATCAAACCGGCATGGCCAGCTTGGAAGGCTCGGACACGGGCGCCGTGCGAATCGCAGGCTGGTGACGGGCATCTACGTCGTCGGTGTCTCGAGTTGCCGTCGTCGTCCTCCTCGGCAGGGGATCCGACGTCCTGGACGTGCCAGTCCTCCTAGAGGCTGCGCGACTACTGGCTAGGGACCGCCAAGGTGGCTGGACTGGTCGGGTCGTTCCTCAATCGTTCCTCAGCAGGGTCAATCGCTGGCCATTCTGGTCGGCAGCCGCCACCGGCGAACCTGCAGGTCAGTGACGAGGTTCAGCGATAACCAGCGGTGATCAACATCCTCGGATCCGTCCCCGGCGTACTGCTCCACGACGAACCGCTTCACCTTGCGCCTGGACGCCCGGGTCCGGGCGAGGAGACGCCGTGCCCGCGAACGCCGCCAGCGGCCGGGGCTCCGTGCGGAGCGGATACGGCATGGCGCGACGGTAGGGCCCACGGTCACACCCGTCGTCGCCCGTCGGGGTGGCGGCGTCGAGCCGAGACCCGACCGGGACTCGGCTCGACTTGCCGGTCCAGCCGTAGGAGCCCCGGCGCGAGCCACTGGAGAAGTGCGGGTCCGCGACCGGGGGTGCCGTTCCTACCGTCCGCGGCCGTGATGTCCCTGCACAAGCTGACCGCGGGCGAGGGATACATCTACCTCACCCGGCAGGTGGCGGCGCTGGACGCCACCGAGCGGGGCCATGCCGGCCTGGGCGACTACTATGCGCAGCACGGCGAGTCGCCGGGGACGTGGGCCGGACGCGGCCTGGTCGGGCTGCCCGGGATGCACGCCGGGCACCCGGTCGGCGAGGTGCAGATGACGGCCCTGTTCGGCCAGGGACGTCATCCGGACGCCGAGCGCCTGGAGCGGGAGGCCCTGGCCGCGGGCCGCACGCCGGCCGAGGCGCGGGCCGCGGGCGCCCTCGGCCTGCCGTTCCTGCGGTACGCCGTCCCGGCGGACGGCTTCCGGGCGAGGTGCGTGCAGCGGTTCGCCGACGCGAACGCCGCCCGCGGCCGACCGAGGGACGCACCGCTGCCCGAGGAGGAGCGGGCTCGGATCCGCAGCGAGACCGCGCGGGACATGTTCGCCGCCGCGCACGGCCGCCCGCCGGCCAACGCCCGGGAGCTGTCGGGGTTCATCGCCCGGGCGTCCCGGCCAGCGACCCGGGCGGTGGCCGGCTGGGACCTGACCTTTTCCCCCGTCAAGTCGGTCTCGGCGCTGTGGGCGCTGGCGCCCCGCGCGGTCGCCCGGCAGGTCGAGGCCGCGCATGCCGCCGCGGTCGCCGACACGCTCGCCTGGCTGGAGGAGACCGCCGCCTTCACCCGGCTGGGCGCCGGCGGCGTGCGCCAGGTGGAGACCACCGGCCTGATCGCCGCGGTATTCACCCACCGCGACTCCCGCGCCGGTGACCCGGACCTGCACACCCACGTGGCGGTCAGCAACAAGGTGCAGACCCGCGACGGGCAGTGGCGGGCGCTGGACGGGCGGGTGCTGCACAAGGCCAACGTCGCGGCCTCGGAGCGGTACAACACCCGGCTGGAGGCCCACCTGGTCGACCGGCTCGGGGTGCGCTTCGCCGAGCGCCCCGGCGGGGACGCCGGCAGGCGCCCGGTACGGGAGATCGTCGGGATGGACCCGCGGCTGCTGAGCACGTGGTCGTCGCGGCGGCGGGCGATCGACGTCCGCCGGGCGGCGCTGGCCGCGGACTTCCAGGCCGAGCAGGGCCGGCCCCCGACGGCGGCCGAGGCGATCGCGCTGGCCCAGCAGGCCACCCTGCAGACGCGGGAGGCCAAGCACCAGCCGCGCTCGCTGGCCGAGCAGCGGGCGGCCTGGCGGCGCCAGGCGCTGACCGTCCTCGGGAGCCCGGCCGCGCTGACCGGCATGGTCGGCCGCGTCCTCGGCCGCCCGCCGCACCGGCGGCGCGCGGTCAGGCAGGGCTGGATCGCCGCGGCCGCGGCCCGGGTGCTCGACACGGTGAGCGGACAGCGGGCCAGCTGGCAGTACTGGCACGTGCGCGCGGAGGCCGAACGGGTGGTGCGCGCCGCCGACCTCGACCCGGGCGACGTCGACCGGGCCGTGGCCCAGGTGACCGCGGAGGCCCTCTCCCCCGCTCACTCGATCCCGCTGGACGATCCGGATCCGGTGGCCGAACCGGTGGAGCTGCGCCGCTCGGACGGGGCCAGCGTGTACAGCGTCGCCGGCGCCCGCCGCTACACCAGCAGCTCGGTGCTGGACGCCGAGGCGGTCCTGCTGGCCGCGGCCGGCCGCGGCGACGGCCGCCGCGCGGACCCGGCCGTCGTCGAGCTGGCGCTGCTAGAGGCCACCGCCAACGGCACCGCGCTTAACCCCGGGCAGGCGCAGCTGGTGCGGGAGCTGGCCGGCAGCCGCGCGCGGGTGCAGCTGGCCCTCGCCCCGGCCGGCACGGGCAAGACCACCGCCCTGGCCGCGTTGGCCCGGGCCTGGACCGCCGACGGGGGCAGCGTGCTGGGCCTGGCCCCGTCCGCGGTGGCCACCGCCGGACTGCGCGAGGCCATCGGCGCACCGTGCGACACCCTCGCCAAGCTGGTCCGCTCCCTCGACATCGGGGACACCCCCGACTGGGTGGCCGGCGTCGGACCCGGCACGCTGGTGGTCGTCGACGAGGCCGGCATGGCCGGCACGCGCGAGCTCGCCCGCACCGTCGCCTACGTGCTGGGGCGGGGCGGCTCGGTGCGGCTGGTCGGTGACTCCCAGCAACTCGCCTCCGTCGCCGCCGGCGGCGTGCTCGCCGAGATCGCCGCCACGCACGGCGCGGTGACGCTCACCCAGCTGGTGCGCTTCGCCGACCCGGCCGAGGCCGCGGCCACCGTCGCCCTGCGCGACGGCGATCCTCTCGCGCTGGGCTTCTACCTCGACGCCGGCCGGGTGCACGTCGGCGACCTGACCACCTGCGCAGAGCAGGCCTACAGCGCCTGGGCCGCCGACCGGGCCCGCGGCGCCGACGCGCTGCTGCTGGCCGCCACCCGCGAGGCGGTGGAGCAGCTCAACGCGCGCGCCCGCGCCGACCGGCTCGCGTCGGCCGGGAGTCCGGCGGGTGCGGAGGTGGCGCTGGCCGACGGCACCCGGGCCGGTGCCGGGGACCCGGTCATCACCCGCGCCAACGACCGCCGGCTGCCGCTCGGCGCGGCCGACTGGGTGAAGAACGGTGACCGCTGGACCGTCACCGCCGTCGGCGACGACGGCGCCCTCGCCGTCGCGCACACCGCCACGGGCCGGCGGCTCACCCTGCCGGCGGCCTACGTGCGCGAGTCCGTGCAGCTGGGCTACGCCGCCACCGTGCACGGCGCGCAGGGCGTCACCGCCGACACCTGCCACACCGTGCTCACCGGCACCGAGGCCCGGCAGCTGCTCTACGTGGCGCTCACCCGCGGCCGGACGGCCAACCACCTGTACCTGGCCACCGTCGGGGACGGGGACCCGCACAGCATCGTCACGCCCGCCGCGGTGTCCCCGCCGACCGCCACCGACCTGCTCATCGCCGTCCTCGGCCGCGACGGCGCGCAGTCCTCGGCCACCGGCGCGCGCCGGGCGCTGGCCGATCCGGCCGCACAGCTGCACGCAGCCGCCACCCGGTACGCCGACGCGCTGCGGGTCGCCGCCGAACAGCACCCGGGCGCCGCGGCGACAGGAGAACTGGACGACGCCGCCGAGCGGGTCCATCCCGGGCTGACGGGCGCGGCGGCGTGGCCGACGCTGCGGGCGCATCTGGCGCTGCTCGCCTGTACCGGCGCCGATCCCGTCGCTGCCTTGGCCAGCGCTGCCGGAGTCCGGGAGTTGGGCAGCGCCCACGATCCCGCCGCCGTGTTGGACTGGCGGCTGCCCTCGCCCCAAGCGGCGGGTCCGCTGCCGTGGCTGCCCGGCGTCCCGGCGGCGCTGACCGACGATCCACACTGGGCGCCCTACCTCGCCGCCCGCGCCGGCCACCTCACCGCCTGCGCGGCCCGGGTCGCCGCCGCTGCCGCCGCCATGACCACGGCGACCGCACCCGGCTGGGCCAGGCCGCTGCTGGACCCGGCCCAGGCCTCGCTGCGCGCCGACCTCGCCGTCTGGCGCGCCGCCCATGCCGTGCCGGACGGCGACCGGCGCCCCACCGGCCCACCTCAGCCTGCGGCCGCCGCACGCCGACACCAACGGCGGCTCGAGGAGGCCCTGGCCGCGACCACCCCGGCGAGGGGCGGCGCGGTGTGGGCTGCGCTCGCCGATAGCATCGATCCCCGCCTGCGCCGCGATCCGCACTGGCCGGCACTCGCCGACCGGGTGGTGGCAGCCGACCGTGCCGGCCTGGACGCCGCCGGTCTGCTCGCCGCCGTCGCGGCGCAGCGGCCGCTGCCCGACGAGCTGCCCGCCGCCGCGCTGTGGTGGCGGCTGGTCCCCCACCTCGCTCCGGCCACCGCCGGGGCCGGCCCGTACGGCGCCGGGCCGAGCCCCGGCTGGTGCGCCACGTTGCGGGAGCTGCTGAGCGACGACCACGGGCAGCGGGCGCTGACCGGCCCCGCGTGGCCGGCCTTGGTCGCCGCGGCCACCACCGGCATCCGCAGCGGTTGGTCTCCCGCCGAGCTGCTCACCGCCGCGGTCGCCGGCCTGCCCACCGGGACCGGGAGTGACCTCTCCGGAACCGAGGTGGCCGAGGCGCTGGTCTTCGGTGTCGCCGCCCTCACCGACCCCGCGCCCGTCCGGGCTCCCGAGCCGCTACCGGCCGACCTGCAGCCGCCCGACGACGCCGACCAGCTCCTCCCCCTCCAGGACGAGGCCGCCGCCGTCACCGTTGACCCGGCGGCCCCACCTCCCGATGAGCCCGACGTGCCCTTCGATCCCGGCCAGGACACCGCGCCACCACCGGTCGCGTCGCGGTACGTCACGCCGGCCCCCTTCGCCTTCACCCGTCAGACCGAGGTCGACGAGGCCGACTACCTGCTCGAGCAGCACTTCTGGGCCACGGCCGCCGTCGGCCGCGACCGGCTGGTCGAGCTGAACACGCTCGCCGCGAGCTTCTTCGCCGCCTCCTACCCCGGCTCCTGGGCACCCGCCTACCTGCGGGAACGGCTGGGCACCGACCTCACCGGCGATCCGCGCGTCGCCGCCGGGTATGCGCCGGGCGGCTGGACCGCGCTGGTCGACCACCTGCGCAGCCGGGATGCCACCGCGGACGAGTTGCTCGCCGCCGGCCTGGCTCAGCGGGCCCGGACCGGAACCCTGATCGACCGGTTCCGCGACCGCATCATCTTCCCCGTCCGCGACGTCGACGGCGTGGTCCGTGGCTTCGTCGCGCGCCGCAACCCCGCCGCCGACGAGGACGGACGCGCCGGCCCCAAGTACCTCAACACCCCGGGCACCGACCTGTACCGCAAGGGCGACCACCTGTTCGGGCTGCACGAGAGCCGTGCGGCGCTGGCCGCCGGCGCCACCCCGGCGCTCGTCGAGGGACCGCTGGACGCCGTCGCCCTCACCGTGGCCGGCGACGGGAGGACCGTCGGCGTCGCCATGCTCGGCACCGCCCTCACCGACCGGCAGGCCGACCTGCTGCGTCCCCATGTCCGCGACGGCGGACCCGGTGTCCTCGTGGCCAGCGACGCCGATGACGCCGGTCGGCGGGCCGCCGAGCGGATGTACTGGCAGCTCACCGCCCGCGGCGACGATCCGCGCCGGCTGCGGCTGCCCGACGGCCGTGACCCCGCCGACCTGCTCCGCGAGGGCGGCCATGGTGGTCTGCGGGCGGCGATCCACCAGGCCGACGACCTGGCCACCCGGCTCATCGACGCCCGCCTTCTCCAGCAGCGCGCCGGCGACGTCTCCGACCCGGTCCCCCTGGTTGAGGTGGCCGCAGTCATCGCCGCCCTCCCACCGCCGCGCTGGCTCCACCACATCGACCGGGTCACCAAGCACCTGGACCAACGCCCCGGTGTTCTGCATGCCGCGGTGCTTGCCGCACGCGAGCGGCAGGTGCCGCGGCGAGGTGCCGAGCCGGGTGGTGACGTCGGACCTACTCCGGCCCGTTGGCGCGCCCCTGCCGGTACGCCGTCGACGGAGCCGGCCGCGCCATCGCCGGCGCGCTCCGCACCGGGCCGGTGAACCAGTAGCGGCTCGTCGGGCGCATCCGGCGGCGCCCCGACGGCTCGGGTCGCATCGGTCCCGACCATGACGACTGGGACGACGGGGTCTGCGGCACGGACCATCCGGCGTGAGCACCAGAACTCCGGAGCACAGAACCTGCGGGGACGCATCCGTGAGCCGCCCTTGACCTCACGACGACCACTGGCGATAACATCGGCTTATGGCGATGACAGCCTGGGAGGGTGGGCCGGTGCATCCCCGAGCCGATGCTGCCCCCATCCCAGCACCATGAGCGCGCCGACCGGCACGCGCGAACCCGGCCTCTCGGTTCGGGCGTCCGGCGACGAGGCCGGGAGACCAGGAGTCCGCCGTCGGACCTGGCTGTTCCAGCGGCGCTGGCTCGTCCTCGCGATCGCCGTGACCGCCGTGGCCCTGGCCGCACCCCTGGCGCTCCGGGCGGAGGAGCGCATGGCCACCGGTGGGTTCAACGCCCGGGGAGAGGCCGAGCGGGCCGACCGGATGGTCGCCGAGGACTTCGCCGGCGGCCCACCCCAGCTCGTCGTCCTGGCGACGGCACCGACCGGCGCGGATTCTCCGGACGCCGTCCGTGACGCCACAGCGCTGACGAACCGACTCACGACCGAGCCCGGCGTTGCCGAGGTGCAGTCCTACTGGTCCACCGGCCGCCTCGACGAGCTCCGGTCGACCGACGGCCGGACCGGCTTGATCCTCGTGCGCCTGAGCGGAGACGAGGAAGAGCGGACGACGACGGCTCAGCGACTCCTCCCACTGGTGTCCGCTACCGACTCGGCTTCGCTGAGCCTCGCGGCGACCGGGGAGGCAGCCGTCGACGCCGCCCTCGAGGCCCAGACACAGGACGACCTCGTCAAGGCCGAGAAGCTCACGGCACCCATCGTCCTGGTCATCCTGATCCTGGTGTTCGGAAGCTTGGTGGCGGCGCTGCTGCCACTGGCCGTCGGGGTCCTCACCGTGCTGGGAACGCTCGCCACGCTGTACGGGATCACCTACGTCGCCGACGTCTCGATCTTCTCGCTCAACCTGACAACGGCGATCGGTCTGGGCCTGGCCATCGACTACAGCCTGTTCGTGGTCACCCGCTTCCGTGAGCAACTGGCCGCCGGCGACGACGTCCCCACCGCGATCACCGTCATGGTGCGGACCGCGGGGCGCACCGTCTGGTTCTCCGCGCTCACCGTGGCGCTCGGCTTCGCCGCACCCCTGGTCTTCCCCGCTCTGCGGTCGCTGGCCTACGCGGGCATCGTCGTGTCCCTGTTGGCTGCCACCGTCGCCACCACGGTGCTCCCTGCCGTGCTCGCGGTGCTCGGACGCCGGATAGACCGCTTCGACCCGCTGCGGCGCCGGCACGCCCGCCGCGCTCGGGTATCCCTCGACGAAGGCTTCTGGCACCGCCTGGCCGCCGTCGTGATGCGCCGCCCGGCGACGGTGACCGTCGCAGTCGTCGCCCTGCTCGGAGCCCTCGCTGTGCCCTTCGCATCGGCCAACTTCGGCCTCGAGGACGACCGCATCCTGCCCCCAGCCCATCCCGTGCACACCGGTGGGCAGCAGCTCCGGGCCGACTTCCCGGCCTCAGCCGCCACCACGGCGACCGTCGTCCTCCCCGGCTTCGACGCCCAGGGCTCCTCCGGCGCCCTCGACGCCTACGCCATGCAGCTCAGCGACTTGCCCGGCGCCGGTCGGGTGGACACCTCCACCGGTACTTACCTCGACGGCGAGCGGATCGCTGCGCCCACGGCGGCCAGCGCCCGCTTCGTCTCGGCTTCGGGTACCTGGTTGTCGGTCGAGAGCGAGGCCGAGCCGTACACCCCCGCCGGTACGGGCCTGGTAGAGGCCCTGCGCGAGTTGGCCGGGCCGCAGGAGGCGCTGGTGGGCGGGACGGCAGCGCAGTTCCTCGACACCAAGGACGAGATCACCGACCGGCTGCCGTGGGCGCTGCTCATCCTCGCCTCGACGACGCTGGTACTGCTGTTCCTCTTCACCGGCGGCCTGCTGATCCCGCTCAAGGCCATCGCACTCAACCTGCTGTCACTGACAGCCACCTTCGGCGCCATGGTCTACGTGTTCCAGCTAGGTCATCTGCAGTGGCTGGTCGGGAACTTCACGCCCACCGGCTACATCGACATCGCGATGCCGGTGCTCATCTTCTGCATCGCCTTCGGCTTGTCGATGGACTACGAGGTCTTCCTGCTGTCGCGCATCGCCGAGGAGTACCGCAGGACCGGGGACAACACCCTCGCCGTCCAACGGGGCCTGCAGCGGACCGGGCGCCTGGTGACGGCAGCTGCGGCCCTGATCGCCGTGGTCCTCGGTGCCATGGCCACCTCGGGCGTGACCACACTGAAGGCCCTGGGCGTCGGTCTCGCGCTGGCCGTGCTGCTGGATGCCACCCTCGTCCGCGCCCTGCTCGTTCCGGCGATCATGAAGCTGGCGGGCCGGGCCAACTGGTGGGCTCCGGCGCCCCTTCGTCGTCTGCACCGCCGAATCGGCCTCAGCGACGGATGACCCGGCCGCCCCGCCCTGGGGGCCAACCCGGTCCGACCCGGCGACGACCCACCCCTCGTGCGTGCGACGCTCGCCATGACCAGGAAGCGATCATGACCTCCTCTCCTCACCTCACTCGTCGTCGTCCGGCCGTCGCGCTCGCCGCCGCGGCCGTGCTCGGGCTCAGCGCGTGCTCAAGCGACGGGGACGCGACCCGCCTCGCGACCGACTCCCACGACGCGGCTGCGACCGACCTGCCCAGCGCGCATGTCCACGGCGTGGCAGTGAACCCCGCTGACGAGCTGGTCTACCTGGCCACCCACGACGGCCTGTTCCGCTACGACGACGGCGGGCCGACCCGCATCGGACCCGTCATCGACCTGATGGGCTTCACCGTGGCCGGCCCCGACCACTTCTACGCCTCGGGCCACCCCGGGCCCGGCGTCGATCTACCGGAGCCGGTCGGTCTGATCGAGTCCACCGACGGGGGCGAGACCTGGCAGCTGCTCTCGCGCCAGGGCGAGTCCGACTTCCATGCCCTCACCGCTTCCCGCTCCGGCGTCGTCGTCGGCTTCGACGGCAGGGCGCTGAGCACCACGACCGACGGCGCGACCTGGCGCGACCTCTCCACGAGCGTCACGCCCCACGCGCTGGCCGGCTCGGAGGACGCAGCGGTGCTGGTGGCCACCCACGAGTCCGGGCCGCTGCGCTCCGTCGACGGCGGCGCCACCTGGGAGCCGGTGGCCGACGCTCCCCTTCTCCAGGTGGTGGACTGGGCCGCGGGCCAGACCGTCGTGGGGGTCACCCCAGACGGCACGGTCGCCGTCAGCACCGATGCCGGCGCCACGTGGGAGGAACAAGCCCGCGTCTCCGGCTCGCCCCAGGCAGTCGGGGCCAACGCCACGGCCGAGGGCGCACTGCGGGTCCTCGTCGTGACCAGCGGCGGAGTGCACGACTCGACCGACGGCGGCGAGACCTTCGCCCCGCTCGCCTAGGCGCGGCGGTCATGGAGCTCCTGACGCCGGCCCTGCAGGCCGTGGGCTTGTTCATGGTGACCAACATCGACGACATCATCGTGTTGTCGTTGTTCTTCGCCCGAGGAGCCGGGAGCCGCGGCCTCACGGCGAAGATCACCGCCGGTCAGTACCTCGGCTTCGGCGGCATCCTGGCCGCCTCCGTGCTGGTCGCCCTGGGGGCCAGCGCCTTCCTGCCCGAAGAAGCGATCCCCTACTTCGGGCTCGTCCCCCTGGCACTCGGCCTGCTCGCGGCCTGGCGCGCGTGGCGCGGTGAGGACGATGACGACGACGACAACGGCAGGACCGTCAGCGTGCTCACCGTCGCGGCGGTCACCTTTGCCAACGGCGGGGACAACATCGGCGTCTACGTCCCGGTGTTCGTCACCGTGGGCACCGCCGGGATCGTGGCCTACTCGGTGGTCTTCCTGGCCCTGGTCTCCGTACTCGTCATCGCAGCCAGGTTCGTCGCCACCCGTAAGCCGGTCGCTCGGGTGTTGGAGCGTTGGGAGAGCGTCCTCTTCCCGCTCGTGCTGATCGGCCTGGGTGTGGTGATCCTCGTCGAGGGCGGAGCCTTCGGCCTGTGACCGGCCGCAGGGTCGACTCCGACGTCCGGGTGGTCGGTCCTTGCCACGAGGTTGCGCCGCACTATCATCGCCGCATGTCGATGAAAGCCCCGGAGGGTGTTGCACCCGACGTCCCTCAAGTAGAGACCGCCGGCCTCTCGCCGGCGGCCTCGTTGTTCCACAGCCTGTCGGACCCCACCCGCCTGGCGATCCTGCGCCACCTGAGCCTCGGCGAGCACCGCGTGGTCGAGTTGACCAAGCACCTGGGGCTGGCGCAGTCGACGGTCTCCAAGCACCTGGCCTGCCTGCGCGACTGCGGCCTCGTCGAATCCCGTCCGCAGGGGCGCGCGTCGATGTTCTCGCTGACCACGCGCGACGAGCTGCTCGAGCTGCTGGCTGCCGCCGAGCGGCTGCTGGCCCTCACCGGCGATGCCGTCGACCTGTGCCCCACCTACGGAGCGGAACGCCGCGAGGAGACCCACAACTGATGAGCGAGAGCACCACCACGGCCCTCAGCCCCGCTGAGACCGAGCGCCTGACCAAGCGAGGACTGCGCCTGGCACAGTTCACCGTCGTCTACAACGTCGCCGAGGGCGCCATCGCCATCACCGCCGGCATCCTCGCCGGCCTGGTGTCGCTGATCGGCTTCGGCTTCGACTCCGGTATCGAGTCCGCCGCCTCGGTGCTGGTGGGCCTGCGCCTGGCGGCGCGGCTGCGCCACGGCGAGGCGGACGAGGCCAAGGAGCGCCGGGCCCTGAAGGCCGTGGCGGTCACCTTCTTCGTGCTCGCCGCCTATGTGATCGTCGAGGGCATCCGCAGCCTGGTCGGCGGGGAGGAACCCGACACCTCGATCGTGGGCCTGGTGTTGCTGGCCGCCTCGGTGGTCATCATGCCGCTGCTCGCCCGCGCCAAGCGCCGCGTCGGCGAGGCCCTCGGAGGCGACCGGCTCATCCTGGCCGATGCCGCCGAGACCAAGATCTGCGTGCTGTTGAGCATCTCCACCCTGATCGGCCTCGGTCTCTACGCCCTCGTCGGCTGGACCTGGCTCGACCCCGTCGCCGGCTTCGTCATCGCCGCCTTCGCCATCCACGAGGGCCGCGAGGCCTGGGAGGGCGAACTCGTCGAGGACGACGACGACGACGACGACGACGACGACGACGACTGAGGCTCCTTCGGTGTCCTCAGCTGCAGTGAGCGATCGGCCTAGGCGTAGCCGTACCCGCACGGCTCGCCTGGCCATCGCCGCGACGGCGGTGGCTCTCGCGGCGGGCGATCTGGCGTGCAAGGCCGTGGCCGAGCAGAAGCTCACCGGGGGGCGGAGCGTCCACCTGGGGCTGCTCGACCTGCGCCTGGGCTACAACTCCGGCGCTGCCTTCAGCCTCGGCGCCGGCCTGCCCAGCTGGGTGGTCATCGCGGTGACCGGCCTCATCACCGCCGGGGTGGCGGTCTTCGCCTGGCGGGCAGCGACCGACGCGCCATGGCCCCTGCTGGTGGGGCTGTCCGCGGTGCTTGCCGGAGCCGTGGGCAACCTGGTCGACCGAGCCGGCGACGGACTGGTGATCGACTACCTCCACACCGGGTGGTGGCCCACGTTCAACCTCGCCGACGTCTTCATCACCCTCGGGGCAGCCACCGTGGCCCTCGCCGTCCTGCGTTCCCCGCCCGCTCGGGACTCGGGAGCGTAGAAGCGCTATGGCACCGGGCCTTGGGCGCTCCCGTCCTCCCGTCGTCGATCCCGGCGCCGCGAGTACTCCGCGCCTGCTGCTCGATGCCCGCCGCACCTACCGCGGCGGCCGGGAGGTCATCGCTGCTTGGCAGCGCGCCCGCCTGGCCGCCGCGGTGGCCTTCGCCCGCGGCCACTCGCCCTACTACCGCGAGCTCTACGCCGGCCTCCCCGAGCGGGTCGAGGACGCCTCGCTGCTGCCGGTGACGACCAAGGCCACCTTGATGGGCCGCTTCGACGACGTCATCACCGACGCGCGGGTGAGCCGCCAGGGGGTCGAGGACTTCGTCGCCGATCCGGCGAACATCGGCGTCGACTTCGCCGGCTCCTACACGGTGGCCACCACCTCGGGGACCACGGGCACCCGCGGGCTGTTCGTGATCGACGGCGCAACGATGAGCGTCGTCAACGCCATGGCCGCGCGCATGATCACCAACTGGCTGCGCCCCAACGACGGAGCTCGCATCATCGCCGGTGGCGCACGCATGGCCATGGTCACTGCGGCCGGCGGCCACTTCGCCTCCGCTGCAGCAGCGGCCAGGCTGCGCCGCAGCCGGCGCGGAGCCCGCAGGGTCCGACTCTTTGCCGTGCAGACACCTCTGCCCGAGCTGGTCGCCCAGCTCAACGACTTCCGCCCCGCCATCCTCGCCCCCTATGCCACGACGGCGGCCCTGCTGGCCACTGAGGCCGAGGCCGGGCGCCTGCACATCTCCCCTGCTCTGGTTGCCCTCGCCGCCGAGGGTCTTGCTCCCGGCGAGCAGCAGCGCATCGCCGCCGCCTTCGGGGCCAAAGTCGGCAACTCCTACGCCGCCACCGAGTGCCCGTTCCTGAGCTACAGCTGCACCCACGGCTGGCTCCACGTCAACGCCGACTGGGTCGTCGTCGAACCAGTCGACGCCCAGTACCGCCCCACCGCCCCCGGCGAGCAGTCCCACACGGTGCTCATCACCAACCTCGCCAACCGGATCCAGCCGATTCTGCGCTACGACCTCGGCGACAGCGTGCTGGCCCGCCCCGACCCCTGCGAGTGCGGCAACCCGCTGCCCGCTCTTCGCGTGCAGGGCCGCAGCGCCGACGTGTTGACCTTCACTTCACCCGACGGCTCGGCGGTGACCATCACGCCGCTGACCCTGTCGGCGCTGGTCGAGCGCATCCCCGGCATCGAGGTGGCCCAGATCGTCCAGACCACTCCCGCTGCCCTGCGAGTCCATCTGCAACCCACCGCCGGCGCCGACTCAGACCAGGCGTGGCGCCAGGTGAGCACCGAGCTGACCGCGCTCTTCGCGGCCCACGGCCTCGAGGTCGCACTCGAGCGCGGCGATGACCCGCCTCGGCCCTCGGCTGGCGGCAAGTACCGCCTGGTGCAGCCCCTCCCGCCCCCGTCTCTACCGCCTGGGGCCTGATCGTTCGCCTGGCACGTGAGGAGACGCCCATGCCTGTCATGTCGAGCGCCGAACGGTGGTTCTGCCAGAGCCCGCCGTGGCGCTGGATCGCCGGCCGGCTGATCCTCGGCTGGGCGATGCAAGGGGTGAGCCCGCGCGGTGCGGTGCTCGAACTCGGTGGCGGCAGCGGCGCCATGGCGGCCGCGACGATCCGGCGCCATCCCGGCTGCGCGGTGACCGTCACCGACGTCGATCCCGCCATGGTGGCCGCCGCGCAGCGACGCTTCGCCAACGAGCCGCGGGTCACCGTCCGCCAGGCCGATGCCACCGCTCTGCCCTTCGCCGACGGATCGTTCAACGTCGTGGTCAGCTACCTGATGCTGCACCACGTGATCGCATGGCAGCAGGCACTCGGTGAGGTCCCCCCTGGCGCTGCGGCCCGGGGGGCGCTTCGTCGGCTACGACCTCCTCGCCACACCGCTGACCGAGGCAGTGCACTGGGCCGACCGCTCACCGCACCAGCTCATCGGGCGCCACGAGCTGGGACCGGCCCTGTCGCGGGCCGGCCTTCAGGCCGTCGGGGTCCGCCCGACGATCGGTCGCCAAGCCGTGCGCTTCACCGCCGACAAGCCGCACTGACCCCGCCTCATCGGGCACCATGGCGCCGGGCGCCTCCATCCACGGGCAGCGGGTCGGTCAGACCACCGAGGTGCCCAACCCGGTGGCCGCCAGCCAGGAACGCAGCCACATCATCACGCCGTCCCACCAGCCGGTGACGAGCAGCACGCCCAACACGACCAGCAGCACGCCACCGATGCGCATCACCGTCGAGGCATGACGCCGCGCGAAGGCCGAGAAGGTCAGCGCCCGGCGGGCACCCAGGGCCACGAGCAGGAAGGGCACCCCGAGGCCGACGCAGTAGGCCAGGCCCAAGACGGCGCCGCGAGCCGCCGAGGCCTCGGTGTAGGCCAGGGAGTTGACCGCCGACAGCGTGGGCCCCAGACACGGCGTCCAGCCCAGACCGAACACGACGCCGAGGACCGGCGCGCCCGCCAGCCCCGCCCGCGGACGGTGGTGGAGGCGCCGCTCATGCTGCAGCCAGGGTAAGGCGCCCAGGAAGGCCAGGCCCATGACGATGGTGACGACACCCATGACACGGGTGAGCACGGGCGCCCACTCGAGCAGCAACCGCCCCAGGCCGCCGAAGAGCGCACCGAAGGACACGAAGACGACGCTGAAGCCGATTACGAAAAGCATCGCGCCGGCCAGCACCCGTCGCCGGTCGCCGCGGCGCTCGGTGGACGCTGCGGTCGTCACAGCGCGAGGGCCCGACGACGCGCCCTCGGCCGTCGTCGGCGGTGGAGCAGTCGGGCGCCCACCGGCGTTGGCGCCGGTGAGGCCTGCGACGTAGCCGAGATAGCCAGGCACCAGCGGCAGCACGCACGGCGAGGCGAAGCTGATGAGCCCGACGAGGGCAGCTACCGCTACCGCCAGCAGCAGCGAGCCATCGGTGACGATGCCGGCGAAGGTCGCGCCCAGGTCATCCATGCTCAGGCCTCCTCGGCCAGCAACCCATCGAGGGCGGCGCGCAGGTCCTCGTCCGGCACGGCCGCGACGTAGACCGCTGCTACGCGGCTGCTGCGGTCGAGCAGGATCGTCGTGGGCACCACGTTGGCCGGGAAGCCGCGGAAGGCGAGGGCGACCTCGCCCGCGGGATCGAACAGCGAGGGGTAGGTCGCCCCGACGGTGTCGACGAAGGCCCGCGCCAGCTGGCGCTGGTCCTTCACGTTGACGCCGAGGAACTGCACACCCCGCTCGGCGACCTCGGTGTAGACCGCCTGGAACTCAGGGGTCTGCACCCGACACGGCGTACACCATGAGCCCCAGAAGTTGATCACGACGATGTCACCGACCAGTGAGGCAGAGTCGAAAGCGGAGCCGTCGAGCAGCTCCCCCGTGAACGACGGCGCCGACCGACGGGCCTCCCCGGGGACCAGCTGGCCCAACGGCGTCGCCTCGGTGAAGTCGAACTCGCCGAGCTCAGGTCCCGCGTCCGCACCGGCGTATGAGCCGCCCGAGCAACCGAGCAGTAGAGCAGCCACGCCGGCACCTGCGGCCACCAGCACGCCACGCCGGCTCAGAGTCCTAGGTAACAAGGGTGTGCTCCCACTGCGTAGAGCTAGCCGCTGGTTCAGCGGCACGGACAGCGCCTCCCAGGTCCGCAGGTGCCCCGCAGAGCCATGCTAACATCGCTCCATACCGATGAAAGCGCCGGGATGGCGGCCGGCGTGACCGGTGGTTCCGCGACAAGCGGTGCGTCGGCCGGACACCTCGTCCGCGACGTGGGTCACCAACGACTCCGTGGTCGCGGTTTGTCACAGCGCGATAACAGCCTCTACCGTGGCCGGGTCCGATCGGTCCACACGCCCCTTCCGGGGAGTCCGAGCGGACGCCGCCGAGTCGCCTTCACCGGCGAACCGGGGACCCACTGCAGTACTGGGGTGAATCGCTCCCGGGGAGCCCGATGTCCCGTGGGTGCGCAGGGCGTCTTCCCGCCCGAACCCGTCAGCTAACTCGGTAGGCGGCGACCGGAAGAACGGAGAGCTGCCGCATGGCGCGCCCGAGCCCCGCCGCACCACCACGACGTCTCCAGCCCCTCTGCCGGACCGGGCCGCGCCCGCGCATCTGACCGCTCGCGGCCGCTCTGCGCCGAGCGCCCCATGCAGGCCCATCAGCCCGAGCGCCTCACGCTCGACCGGCCCCCGCCGGTTCCCGTGGAGCACCTGCCTACCGCTCGACGTCCGCGGTCTGCCGCTGCCTCGCCGCTTGACCTCCCCGCAGCCGCGCCCGCGCGCCGCTGTGCCCGAACACCCCGGAGCACCACCACTCATGGACGTCCGCACCACCACCACTGGCCGCGCCGCTGGGCGCCGCGGCCGGACCGCCCGGTCGGTCATCGCCCGCCGCCGTCCCGGCCTCCTCCTCGGTGTCGCCACCGCCGGCGCGGTCCTCGTCAACGTCCTCACCGGCACGGGGCCGGCCGCGCAGGCCGGGGCCGCATCCTCGGAGTCGGCCAGCGTCGCCGAGGCCCTCGGCCTCTCCAGCCAGTCCAGCCCGGCGAATGCCGCGCCGGATCTGGAGCCGCTGCAGGACATGACCGCCAGCCGCAGCAGCCGGGAGGCTCAGGAGAGCGCCGCCCAGCAGGCGCAGGCCGCCGCTGACCAGGCTGCGGTCGAGCGACAGCGGGCCGAGGCCGAGGCCGCCGCCCAGGCCGAGGCCGCCGCTCGGGCCGAGGCCGCCGCTCGGGCCGAGGCCGCCGCCCAGGCCGAGGCCGCCGCCCAGGCCGAGGCCGCCGCCCAGGCCGCCGCCGCGGCGTCGGCCCAGGCGGCGTCGGAGGCCCCCGACGAGGAGCCCGGCATCGGTGCGGTGGCCGCCAGCACGGCCGTGACCGCGGTCGCACGGATCACCAACACCGCGGGATCAGCGAAGCCGCAGTCGCAAGCGGCTGCGGACGCTGTCGTCTCCAACGTGCCCGGCGCGGACGGCATCACCATCGGCGGTACCCGGGCCAGTGCGGCCGACCCCGGCGGCCACCCCTCCGGGCTGGCCTTGGACTACATGGTGCTCTCCGACACCGCCCTGGGGAACGCGATCGTGCAGTACCACATCGCCAACTGGGACGCGCTCGGCGTCGACTACCTGATCTACCGGCAGCGCATCCTGCAGTCGCCGGGTGGCTCCTGGTCGACCATGGCCGACCGTGGCAGCGCGACGCAGAACCACATGGACCACGTCCACGTGAACTACCAGTGATCCCCGCCGGGGACCGCACGCCGTCCACGATGTCCGGCCGGTGATCCTGGCCAGGAGGTGACCCTCCGGATCGCGCGCACGGGATCTGGCCCGCGGTGCGCGCACGTCGACGTATCCCCTCCTCCCGCGTCCTGCCGGCCCCGGCCCTGCGCCCACTGCGGCGCGCGCCTCGCGCCGATCGCTTCACCCGCAGGCCAGGGGCTGACCGGTCGGGTGGCGGTCCAGGTGAACCAGGGCCGGCCGAGATCGTCGGTGGTGATCTCGGGACCGGTCACGGTCAGCGTCGACCAGTCCAGCAGCCCCGGGTCTCCGGCGTCGAGCACCCGGTGGCGGAGCGCTGCCCGCAGTCCCGCGGTCGCCCGGCCGAGGTTGTCGTAGGGCAGCGACGTCGACGCCTGGTAGGCCACGGTGCGCATCGTCCCTGGACCGCCGCACTCTCGGCACGGTTCGGTCACGTGCTGTCACACCAGAGGGTCGGTGCGCGTGGCCCGCCGGCGCCGGCGGCTAGACCCGTCCGCGTGACCGTCCCCATCCGCCTGCTGGACGAGCGCCGCTTCGACCCGCCCCGCGACGTCGAGGTGCACAACGACGGCCGGTGGTGGTCCGGCCACCAGTCGGCCTGGCGTCTGTGCGACGACGGGTTCGGCTGGCGTGCCGCGGTCACCTGGCGGCAGCTGCACGACTACGGCTGGGGCCGCCACCTCACGAGCGTGCCGCCGGATCGGGTCCGCATCAGGACGCGGTGAGGCACTGCCACCCGCGTCCACGGAGCGAGCATGTCGGCCGCCCGGGGCGTCGACAGGCCGGGCCGTCCACCCGCCAGCACCAAGGCCCCCCGGCAGGGAGGAACGTCCACGGCACGGGCGGCCCGCTTATTTGTTGGTCGTAAGTTGGTCGCGGACCCGGGCTCGAGATGCCCTGCACGACGCTGACCTGCGGTGTTGCTCCCCCGATTGGACTCGAACCAATAACCCTGCGATTAACAGTCGCATGCTCTGCCAATTGAGCTACGGGGGACGGGCGGGGACGACCCGCGCGCCCGTCGAGAGTACCGCACGGCTCCGGACGTCCCGCGGAGGCTCCTCCGATCGCGGACGGCAGCGTCCGCCCGTAGCGTGATCACCCGGTCCGTGTCTGTCTCGAACCCGGAGGTCCCCGTGGCCAAGTTCTCCTTCCTGCTCGGCTTCGGTGCCGGCTACGTGCTCGGCGCGAGGGCCGGCCGCGAGCGCTACGAGCAGATCGTCGGCCTGTGGTCCGACGCCAAGGACAACCCGCAGCTGCAGGGCCTGGCCGGCATGGCACAGGCCCGCGCCGACGACGTCGTCAGCTCGGTGAAGTCGAAGATGGGCCGCGACACCGGAGCCGACAGCGACGGCGCGCTCAGCGCCCGCAGCACCGGGACCACGACGATCCCGCCGGCGACGACGACCGAGGCGCCCGACCTGACCGCGCTGCCGGCGGACCCGCCGCCCGTCGGCTGAGCCGCACCGCCGGGCGGCCGGGGCGCACTCAGCCCGGCTGCTCGGCGGCCAGCGCCTCCTCGAGCTTCGCCCGGGCGGCCGCCCGCGCCCCCGGGTCGCCGCGGTCGGCGTCGTCGTCGAACACGACCGTCCACTCCCGCGCGGCCTGACCCGGCACGCGGCGCGCCACCAGCAGCACCCCACCCCCGCCGGGCAGCGGCGAGCGCCGGCTGGCCACCACCGTCTCGTCCACCCGGCGGCGCACCACGGCCGGCAGGTCGCCCGCGTCGGCGAGCGCGTACCGCTCGGCCGCCTCGCGGGCCTGCACCCCGGGCTCGACCTCGGTCAGCGCGGTCACGGTGAACGAGCCGCCGCCGTCGTTGGTGGCCGCCCAGCGGGCCGCGCCCACCTCGTGCCAGCGCAGCACGCCGACGTCGCCGGCCTCGCCGAGCGACAGGTCGGCCGGCACGACGCGCAGGCCCCGGCTGGTGGCCACCAGCCAGCCCCGCTCCCGCACCAGCGCGCCCCACGCGAGCACCCGCTCGTCCGGGTCCGGGGACGCCTGCACGACGGCGCGCACCGGCTCCGGCGGGCGGGTGAACCGGCGGCGCAGGTGCGCGGCCAGCCTCACTCGGCCAGCCCGCCGATCGCCCGCTTGCGCAGCGAGATGGCCTTCTGCTCCAGCTCCATGAGCGAGGAGAACAGGCGCATGTACTCGTCGCCCTGCTCGACGGGGTTCATCCGCTGCAGCCGGCCCTTGATGCCCCCGACCTGCCGGTTGGTGTGCATCTCCTCCAGCCGGGCGAGCACCGCCGCCACGTAGCCGGCGTCGGCCTCCCCCACCGACCGCAGCGGCTCCACCGCCAGCGCGGTGAGCTGGGCGCGGGCGGTCTCCCGGTCGCAGTGCGCGGCCACCTCGTCCAGCCACGCCGGCCCGGTGACCGTGGCCGCCGCCGCGCCCCCGGCCTGCGCCACGGCCGCCGCGACCGCGGCGTGGTCGGGATCGGTGAAGGCGTCCACCGGCACCGCGTCGAACGACGGGCCGGCGACCTCGGGCACCTGCAGCGCGGCCTTCAGCGCCTCCCGCTCGACGGCGAGGGCGGCGTCGTCGGGCGTGCGCCGCGGGGTCCGCGGGCGGCGCGGCGGCGCGGTGTCGCCCCCGGTGACCCGGCGCACCCGCTCGAGCACCTCGGCCTCGTCGGTGTCGCCGATCAGCCCGGCCAGGCGCCGCGCGTACGCCGGGCGCAGCGCGTGGTCCTTGACCTGGGCCAGCAGCGGCGCCGTCCGGTCGAGCGCGGCGACCCGCCCCTCGACGGTGTCGAGGTCGTACTCGGCGAGCGTGGTGCGCAGGACGAACTCGATCAGCGGCGTCCGGCGGGCCACCAGGTCGCGGACGGCGGCGTCGCCGTGCGCCTGGCGCAGCTCGCAGGGGTCGCGCCCGTCGGGCTCGACGGCCACGAAGGTCTGCGCGACGAAGCGCTGGTCCTCCTTGAACGTCTTCATCGCGGCGGCTTGGCCCGCGGCGTCGCCGTCGAAGGTGTAGACGACCTCCCCGCGGAACTCGTCCTGGTCCATGAGCAGCCGGCGCAGCACGCTGATGTGCTCGGGCCCGAAGGCGGTGCCGCACGAGGCGACGGCGGTGGTCACGCCGGCCAGGTGGCAGGCCATCACGTCGGTGTAGCCCTCGACGACGACGGCCTGGTGCTTCTTGGCGATGTCGCGCTTGGCCCGCTCGATGCCGTAGAGGACGGTGCTCTTCTTGTACAGCGGCGTCTCGGGGGTGTTGAGGTACTTCGGCCCCGGGTCGTCGTCCATGAGCTTGCGGGCGCCGAAGCCGATCACGTCACCGGTGATGTCGCGGATCGGCCAGACCAGCCGCCGGTGGAAGCGGTCGATGAGCGTGCCGCGCGAGCTCTCCTTCGCCAGGCCGCCCGTGACCAGCTCCTGCTGGCTGTACCCCTTGCCCCGCAGGTGCCGGGTGAGGGCGTCCCACCCGGCGGGCGCGAAACCGCAGCCGAAGTCGAGCGCCACCTGCCGGTCGAAGCCGCGGTCGGCGAGGAACTGCCGGGCGGGCGCGGCGTCGGGGCTGCGCAGCTGCTCGGCGTAGAAGGCCGCGGCCTCGGTGTTGGCCGCGACGAGCCGGGCGCGCTGGCCGGCCTGCGGGCGGTCGGGCGCCGCGGTGGGCCGGCCGCCGTCGTCCTCGTACTTGAGGTCGATGTTGGCGCGCCCCGCCAGCCGCTCGACGGCCTCGGTGAAGCTCAGGTGGTCGATCTGCTGCACGAAGCTGATGACGTCGCCGCCCGCCCCGCAGCCGAAACAATGGAAGAGGTTCCTCGCCGGGGTGACGTGGAACGACGGCGACTTCTCGTCGTGGAACGGGCACAGGCCCTTGAGGCTGCCGCCCCCGGCGCGCTTGAGCTGCAGGTGCTCGCCGACCACCTCGTCGATCCGGCTGCGCTCGCGCACCAGCGCGATGTCCGCTGCCCGGATGCGTCCCCGGCCGGCCATGGGCCCCCTCCGTCGTGCTGCTCGCCGGGACGCCGGCGGGCGTCCCGCACCGATCATCCCCTCCCGCGACGACGGGGCGGTGACCCGTGTGGACTCAGCTGCTCCCCGCCGCGGCCCCGCCGGCGACCGCGGCCCCGATCGCCGCGCCGTACGTGCGCCGCTGCAGCACGAGGACCAGCCACAGGAGGAACACCTGGGCGTCGAGGGGCACGTCCTCGCCGGCGGTGAGCGTCGGCCGCGGCGACCAGCCGCCCGTCGTCCCGCTCTCGGCGACGGTGCGCTCCCCCGCCGTGAACCGGTAGGTGCCCTGCCACCACGAGGCGGGGGCGACGTCGACGACGGCGCCCTCCAGGTCGGCGCGCCAGGTTCCCCGCCACACCGACACCTGCTCGGCGCGCAGACGGGCGGCGTCCTCCGGCTCGGTCGCCCAGCGGCCGACGAGCGCGCCCCCCTTCCGCCGCTCGAGGACCCACTGCCGGTCCCCCACGACGGCGGCCGAGCCCTCCTTCCAGAAGTCCGTCGACCGCAGCCGGCCGACCGGCTCCCCGTCGCGCAGGACGGGCACCTCGCCCCGCTCCGCGCCGGCGGTCCCGGCCCTCCCCAGCTCCAGCACGCTGCCTCCCGCGGTGTCAGCCGATGCCCGGCGCCCCGGCGACGCTCTCCCCGGTCACGCGGTAGAGCAGGTAGGCGGCGGTCTCCCTGAGGATGTACCGGAACTGCGTGCCGCGCGTCTGCACGGCCGGCCCCTGGCGGGTGGGTGAGCTCTCCGCGGTCATGCCGGCGTCCTCGGCCATCCGCTCGGCGCGCATCGCGTGCCACGGGTCGGTGACCAGGACCGCGCTGGACCACCCGCGCTCCGCGAACGCCGCGCCGACCGCGCGCATGCTCTCCAGCGTGTCCACGCCCTCGGGCACCGCGAGCAGCGCGTCCTCCGGGACGCCGGCGGCCCGCAGGTAGTCGCGGCCTGCCTCGGCCTCGGTGAACTGGTCGCCGGCGGCCTTGCCGCCCACGGTGACGACGACGGGCGCGACGCCGTCCTCCCACAGCGACAGCGCGTGCTCCAGGCGCGCCTCGAAGATCGACGAGGGGACGCCGTTGTACTGCGCCGACCCCAGCACCACGATCGCGTCCGACGCCGGCCGCGCGTCCTGCCGGGCGGTCCACCAGATGGCCACCGCCGTCGATCCGACCAGGAGCAGGCCGGCCAGGACGGCCGCGGCGAACACCCGCGTCACCAGCGCCCCGACCCGTGTCACCGGTCGAGGATGACACGGGCCGCGCGACGCCCGTGGCAGCCGGGACAGGCGTGGCGCGGGCTCCGCGGGCGCCCGGGAGCCGCGGCGGCCGGACGGCGTCCCGTCCGCGGGGAGGTCAGCCGACCAGCAGGAACCCGATCACGGCGAACAGCACCGTCAGGACGACGACGAGGGTCCCGACGTAGAGGCCGGTCCGGTTCACCGGCGACGGCGGCGGCGGGACGTAGTGCGGGAAGCCGGTGGCCGGCGCGGCGTGCCGGGCGGCGGCCTGCTGGGGCGTGGGCGCGTACTGCGGCTGCGGCGGCAGCTGCACCTGGCCGGGGTACACGACCTGGGTGGCCGCGGCCGGGGCCGGGACGGCGGGGGGCGCGTACGGGGCCGCCGGCGCCTGCGGGGCGGCGGGCGCGTACGGCGCGGGCGGCGGATACGGCTGCGACAACGGGGGTTCCTCTCGAGCGGGCCCGGGCGGTCTCCCCCGGCCGGGCGGCGCACATCGTGGCAGCCCCGGGGCGGGCCCGGAAGGGATCCCGGCGCGGCTCGGAGGTCAGTCGCCGGACGTGGTCCCGCAGACCCGCGGGCCGTCCTCCAGCACCACCAGGAGCGTGCTCTCGCTGCCGTCGTCCCAGCGCACGCCGACCTGCCGGGCGTCCTTGCCGTCGAGCTCGCCGGGCTCGACGCCGGTGACCTCGCCGCCGCTCCCGGCGCCGCCGGCCGGGGCGTAGGCGACGGCCAGCTCCTCGGCGGTGCGGCCCTCGGCGTCGGCGCGGTCGCGCTCGGCCTCGCACAGCAGGTCGCCGGCGGTCTCGGTGTCGCCGGCGGCGAGGGCGGCGGTGAAGACGCCGACCGCCTCGCGCGCCTGCTCGTCCCCCGACCCCTTGACCAGCGGAAGCGCGACGACCATGCCGACGCCGACGGCCAGCGTGGCACCGAAGACGGCGAGGATGAGCCCGTTGCGGCGGCGCGGGGTGCCGGTGTGCAGCGCCTCGGGGCCCTCGTCGTAGAGGTACGGGCCGGTCATCCGCCGCTCGTCTCCAGTTCCGCGCCGGCGGGCGGCCGCGGGTCGTCGCGGTCGTCGAGCCAGCCCTCGGGCAGCGCCACCGGGCGGGGGCTGCTGGTGCGCCCGCGGGGGCCGCCGAGCACCGCCGTCGGGTAGGGCTGGTCCTCGATGTGGGCGAGCAGGCCGGCCAGCTCGTCGAGCGAGCTCACCATCGCCAGGGCGCGGCGGACGTCGGAGCCGACCGAGAAGCCCTTGAGGTACCAGGCCACGTGCTTGCGGAAGTCGGTGCAGCCGTGCAGCTCGCCCTGCTCGGCCGACAGCAGCTCGGCGTGCCGGTACATCACCCCGGCGACCTCGCGCAACGTCGGCAGCGCCCGCCGGGACTCCCCGGCGAAGGCGGCGGCGAGGTCGCCGAACAGCCACGGCCGGCCCAGGCAGCCGCGGCCGATGACGACGCCCGCGCAGCCGGTCTCGGCGACCATCCGCAGCGCGTCGTCGGCCTCCCAGACGTCGCCGTTGCCGAGCACCGGGATGTCGACGGTCTCCACCAGCCGGGCGATCGGCGCCCAGTCGGCGGTGCCGCTGTAGAGCTGGTCGGCGGTGCGCCCGTGCAGGGTGATCGCCGCGGCGCCCTCGTCCTGGGCGATCCGGCCGGCGTCGAGGTAGGTGACGTGGTCGGCGTCGATGCCGATGCGGGTCTTGACCGTGACGGGCACGTCGCGGGCGGCGCGGACGGCGGCCCGCACGATGTCGCGGAAGAGCACCCGCCGCCACGGCAGCGCCGAGCCGCCGCCCTTGCGGGTCACCTTGGGCACCGGGCAGCCGAAGTTGAGGTCGACGTGCGCCGGACGGGTGCCGGCCACCTCCTCGTCGACGAGCATCTCGACCGCGCGCCCGACGGTGGCCGGGTCGACGCCGTAGAGCTGCACGGAGAAGCCGGCCGCCGCCTCCTCGGGCGTGGCCCGGATCATCCGCAGCGTCTTCTCGTTGCGCTCCACGAGCGCCCGCGTGGTGATCATCTCGCACACGTAGAGGCCGGCGCCGAACTCGCGGCACAGCGTGCGGAACGCGGGGTTGGTGATGCCGGCCATCGGCGCGAGCACGACGGCGGGGTCGACGGTCAGCGGCCCCAGCCGCAGCGGGGCGACCGCCAGCGCCAGGGTGCTCGTCACGCCGTCCAGGGTAGGTGGCCGCGCCCGGTGGCCGGGGTCACCCGGGCGGGCCTCGCCGCACCGGAGCCGCCGCCGCGCGTGCGGGCGGCCGTGCTGGGCACTGCCGGGGGACCACCCCGACCGCCAGGAGGACTCATGAGGATCACCGCCGCCGTCGTCGAGGAGCTGCACGGCCCGTTCGTCGTCCGGGAGGTCGAGATCGACGAGCCCGGTCCCGGCGACGTGCTCGTCGAGGTGGCCGGCACCGGCTTCTGCCACACCGACGGCATCGCGCGCGACGGCGACCTGCCCTTCCCGCTGCCCGGGGTGCTCGGCCACGAGGGCGCCGGCACCGTCGTCGCGGTCGGCGAGGGGGTGACCGGCGTGCGGGAGGGGCAGGCCGTCGTCCTGGGCTGGCCGTCCTGCGGCGCGTGCCGCAACTGCCAGGCCGGCCAGCCGCGCTACTGCCTGCGGATGGGCGAGCTCGTCGGCGGCGGGCACCGCCTCGACGGCGCCTCCGCCCTGCGCACGACGGACGGCGCCCCGCTGTCGAGCCACTTCTTCGGGCAGTCGTCGTTCGCGACGCACGCGATGACCACCGCGTCCTCGCTCGTGCCGGTGCCCGAGGGCCTGCCGGTCGAGATCGCCGGCCCGCTCACCTGCGGCCTGGCCACCGGCGCGGGGGCGGTGCTCAACACCGTCCGCCCGGAGCCCGGCACGTCGATCGTCGTGTACGGCGTCGGGACGGTGGGGCTGGCCGCGGTCATGGCGGCCCGCAACTCGGCCGCCACGACGATCATCGCCGTCGACCGGCACGCCTCCCGGCTGCGGCTGGCGAGCGAGCTCGGGGCCACGCACACCGTCGACGCCACCGACACCGACGCCGTGCAGGCGGTCACCGACATCTGTGGCGGGCCGGCCGACGCCGCGCTGGAGTGCACCGGCGTGCTGCCGGTCATCCGGCAGGCCATCGACTCGGTCGGCATGCTCGGCACCGCCGTCCTCATCGGCGGCGCGCCCGCGGGTGCGGAGTTCACCGCCGACCACCTGACGACGCTGTGGGGCAAGACGATCCGCGGGACGCTCGGCGGCAGCGGCCACGGCCAGGCGCTGATCGCCGCGCTCATGGACCTGCACCTCCAGGGCCGCTTCCCCTTCGACCGGCTCGTCGAGTCCTTCCCGCTCGAGCGCATCGAGGACGCCGTCGAGGCCTCCTACAGCGGCGAGGTGGTCAAGCCGGTCATCCGCATGGGCGGCTGAGGAGCGGCGCAGGTTCGGGGGACGGCGCGTCCGGGCAGGGGGGCGTCCCCCACACGGTCCAGGAGGGTGCTCGTGCGCAGGTCGTCCCCCGCCCCGCCGGCGGCCGGCGGTGCGCCGGTCCCCGGCGTCACGAGGATCGCGGTGCTGCGCGCCAACTTCCTCGGCGACCTGGTGCTCACGCTGCCGGCGCTCGAGGCGCTGCGGGCGGCCTATCCGGACGCGGAGGTCACCTACCTGGGCGCGCCGTGGCACCCGGGCCTGCTGGAGAGCCGGCCGGGGCCGTGGGACCGCGTGGTCGTCGTCCCGCCGTGGCCGGGCGTGCGCGACGAGCCGGGCGCCGACCGCGGGAGCCTCGCCGTCCGCCGCTTCCTCGCCGAGCAGCGCGCGGAGGGCTACGACCTCGCGCTGCAGCTGCACGGCGGGGGCGGCCACTCCAACCCGCTGGTCGCCGCGCTCGGCGCCCGGGTGACCGCCGGCGCCCGCGACACCGGCGCCCCGCCGCTGGACCGCTGGCTGCCCTACGCGCACGACCAGCACGAGGTGCTGCGCTGCCTGGACGTGGTGGGCCTGGTCGGCGCCGCGCCGGTCACCCTGGAGCCGCGGCTGGCGCTCACCCCGGGCGACGCCGCCGCGGCCGCCGCCGTGCTGCCGGCCGGGCCCGCGCCGCTGGTGGCCCTGCACGCCGGCGCCCAGGACCCGCGCCGCCGCTGGCCGCCCGGCTGCTTCGCCGCCCTCGCCGACGCGCTCACCGACGCCGGCGCGCGCGTCGTCCTCGTCGGTTCCGGCGACGACGACCGGCGGGCGGCCGACGCGATCCGCGCGGCGTCGTCGGCCCCGCTGCTCGACCTCGTCGGCGCCCTGTCGCTGCCGGCGCTCGCGGGCGTGCTGGCCCGCTGCCGGCTCGTGGTGGCCAACGACTCCGGCCCGAGGCACCTCGCCGCGGCGGTGGGGACCGCGACCGTGAGCGTGTTCCTCGAGCGGAACCTGCTCAACGCCGGCCCGCTCACCCGGGCCCGGCACCGGGTCGCCGTCTCGGCCCGCACCGACTGCCCGGTCTGCGGCACCGACCAGCGCGTCACCCGCTGCGGGCACGACCGGTCACTGGTGGCCGGCGTGTCCCCGGAGACGGTGCGGGCCGCCGCCCTCGATCTCCTCGAGGACGACGGCCCGGCGGTGTCCGGCCCGGTTCAGCAGCCGGGCAGGCGGGCGGCCAGGTAGGACTCCACCTGCGCCAGCCCGATCCGCTCCTGGCTCATCGAGTCGCGCTCGCGCACGGTCACCGCGTCGTCGGTGAGGGTGTCGAAGTCGACGGTGAGGCAGAACGGCGTGCCGATCTCGTCCTGGCGGCGGTAGCGGCGGCCGATCGCGCCGGCGTCGTCGAAGTCGACGTTCCAGTTGCGGCGCAGCGTGGCGGCCAGGTCCCGGGCCTTGGGCGAGAGGTCGGCGTTGCGCGACAGCGGCAGCACGGCGGCCTTCACCGGCGACAGGCGCGGGTCGAGCTTGAGCACCGTGCGGGTGTCGACGCCGCCCTTGGCGTTGGGCGCCTCGTCCTCGGTGTAGGCCTCGACGAGGAACGCCATGAGCGACCGGGTGAGCCCGGCCGCCGGCTCGATGACGTACGGCGTCCAGCGGGTGTTGCTCGCCTGGTCGAAGTAGGACAGGTCCACGCCCGAGTGCTGCGAGTGGGTGGACAGGTCGAAGTCGGTGCGGTTGGCGATGCCCTCGAGCTCGCCCCACTCCGAACCCTGGAAGCCGAAGCGGTACTCGATGTCGACGGTGCGCTTGGAGTAGTGGCTGAGCTTCTCCTGCGGGTGCTCGAAGTGCCGCAGGTTGTCCGGCGCGATGCCGAGGTCGGTGTACCAGCGGGTCCGCTCGTCGATCCAGTACTGGTGCCACTCCTCGTCGCTGCCCGGCTCGACGAAGAACTCCATCTCCATCTGCTCGAACTCGCGGGTGCGGAAGATGAAGTTGCCCGGCGTGATCTCGTTGCGGAACGACTTGCCGATCTGGCCGATGCCGAACGGCGGCTTCTTGCGCGCGGCGCCCATGACGTTGGCGAAGTTCACGAAGATGCCCTGCGCGGTCTCCGGGCGCAGGTAGTGCAGACCCGACTCGTCCTCGACCGGGCCGAGGTACGTCTTCAGCATCATGTTGAAGTCGCGCGGCTCGGTCCACTGGCCGGTGACGCCGCAGTTCGGGCAGGTGATCTCGGCCAGGCCGTTCTCCGGCAGCCGGCCCTTCTTCTCCTCGAAGGCCTCCTCGAGGTGGTCGGCCCGGAACCGCTTGTGGCAGTTCTGGCACTCGGTCAGCGGGTCGGTGAAGACGCCGACGTGACCGGAGGCCACCCAGGTCTGGCGCGGCAGGATCACCGAGGAGTCCAGGCCGACGATGTCGTCGCGGCTCTGCACGACGGTGCGCCACCACTGGCGCTTGATGTTCTCCTTGAGCTCGACGCCCAGGGGCCCGTAGTCCCAGGCGGAGCGGGTGCCGCCGTAGATCTCACCGGAGGGGAAGACGAACCCCCGGCGCTTGCAGAGGTTGACCACCTTGTCGAGGCGGGCGGGGTCGTGTGTGGTGCTGGCGCTCACGGGCGGGGTGCTCCATCCGGCTGGCGGTCGGCGGTCGACCCGCCAACGGTAGTCGCCGCCGGTCACCCGCCCGCCGCCGGTCAGGGCCGGGTGTACCCGCAGACGGTCGGGCCGCCCTCGTCGGCGACGGTGACCACGAACGTGGTCTGGCTGCCGGTGTCGAGGGTGACGTCGAAGGTGATCTCGTCGACGTCGCCGGCGGGCGCCGCGTCGGTCGCGGTGCCCTCGGTGATCTGGCCGCCGAGGAACGCGTCGAAGTCGGCGAGCAGGGCGTCCGCGTCGGCGAACTGGGCCCGCCCGTCGCCGCACAGGCCCTCGTAGGCGGCCGCGCCGTCGCGGTCGACGACCGACTGCACCCACGACGCCGCGAACTCCGGGCTGGCGGGGACGTTGAGCTCCCCTCCCCCGGTGCCGCCCCCTCCGGGCGTGGGGGTGGACGCCCCGCCGCCGAAGCCGCCCTCGTCGCCCGGCTCCGCCGACGACGACGGCGCGGACGACGGGCCCGGGGACGACGAGGACGACGGGGACGAGGACGCGGTCGACGACGGCGCGGCGGCCGGCGCCTCGTCGTCGCGGCCGAGCAGGAGGAACAGCAGCACGCCGCCGCCGACGAGCAGGACGGCGAGGGTGGCCAGCGCGGCGATCAGCGGGCCGCGGCCCCGCTTCTGCCGCGGCGGCACCGGGTAGCCGTAGCCGCCCTGTCCGGGCGCGCCGTACCCCGGCGGGCCGGGGGCGCCCCAGGGCGGCTGCTGCCCGTACCCGGGCCCGCCGTACGGCGGCTGCTGCGGTGGGTGCTGGCCGTACGGGGGCTGCTGACCGTAGGGCGACTGCTGCCCGTGGGGCGGCTGCTGCCCGTACGGCGGCGGCTGCTGCGGCACCGGGCCGCCGAGGCGCAGGGTGGGGTCGCGCTGGTCGGGCGGGCCGCCGGCGAGCCGGTCGGTGGGCTGGTCCGGCGGCACCGGCGGGCGGCCCGCGGGCGGCGGCGGGGGGAGGCGCACCTCGCGGGTGCGGTCCGGCGGTGTCCCGTCCTGCGGCGGCTGGGTCATCGCGCCCGTCCTCCCTGCTGGTGCTGTCCGACGCAGGCTACGCACCCGGACGCGGGCGGGCGCGGCGGTTCACCCCGGCGGCAGGAAGGCGCCGGGCTCGTCGACGGCGTGCACCCAGACCGGCGCCCCGGCGATCTTCACCTCGGCGGCCGACAGCGCGCGGCGGTAGGAGCCGACGCCGTCCCAGCGGGTCACCAGCGCCCAGAGGCCCGGGTCGTCGGCGCAGCGGCCGGCCTCGCCGCCGAGCCAGCCGGGCCGGGCCGCCAGGGCGGCGAGCAGCCGGTCGAGGTCGGCGGGCAGGCCGGCCGCCGCCTCCGGGGACACCCGCAACCGGGTCACCGCGAACACCGGCCCATCGTGCCCGGGCCGGTGTCCGCGGTGCCGGTCGGGAGCGGGTCAGTAGAAGTCGCAGACCGTCAGGGTCTGGTCCACCCACAGCTCGACGACCTGGGTGCCGCCGCTCTCCAGCGTCAGCTCGAAGGTGGCGACGTCGACGGCGTTGGCGGCGTCGTGCTCGAGGGCGACCAGGGTGCCCGCGGTGATGCCCTCGCCGCCGAGGGTCTGCGTGTAGAAGTAGTAGGTCAGGTACTCGTCGGGGGTGTAGTCGGTGCCCGCCGAGCCGGCGATCGCCGCGGCCTGCAGCGTCGAGCAGGACAGGTCGAAGACCGTGGCGGTGTCGAGGTCGTAGACGGCCTGCACCCAGGCCAGCGCGACGTCGCCGGAGCCGGGGATCTCGCTGGTGTCGGCGCCCCCGCCGGTCTGCTCGGTCATGCCGCCGCCGGAGCCGGTGCCGGAACCGCTGCCGGACCCGGTCCCCGAGCCGCTGCCGGAGCCGCTGCCGGAGCCGCCGCCGCCCGGGGAGCCGGCCCCGCCGGGGACCTCCACCGGACCGCCCATCTCCATGCCGGAGCCGCCCTCGGACCCGCTCTCCGGCGCGCTCTCGGACGCCGGCGCGCTCGTGGTGGCCGACGCGGCCTGCGTCCCGTCGTCGTCGCGGCCGAGCAGGAGGAACAGCAGGACGCCGACGCCGGCCGCCACCACGACGACGGCCGTGATGACCCACGGCAGCACGCTGTTCCTCCGCGGCGGCTGCCCGTACCCGCCGGGGCCGCCCGGGCCGGGGCCGTACTGCCCGGGGGCGCCGTACGGGCCGGGCGCTCCGTACTGCCCGGGAGCGCCGTACTGGCCGGGTGCGCCGTACTGGCCGGGCGGCGCGGAGGGGGCGGGGGCGCCGTAGGGGCCGGGGGGCTGGGACATCGTGGGGTTCCGTTCCGGGAGGGAGCGGGCCCGAGGGCCCGGGGAGCGGGAGCAAGCTAGTGACGACCCGGCGTCCCGGCCACGGGTTCGCGCGCGCCTCGGGTCACGTCCCGGTCACGGATCGGAGCGGACACCTCCCCGCGGCGTCGGCGCTGGTCGGGTCCGGTCGGCGTCCCTACACTCCGCCGACGACCCGCACGCGCCGCCCGGGACCCGTGGGCGCCGGCGCAGCGGCACACGGAGGACGACCGGTGGAGTTGCAACAGTTCGGCCCGTATCGCATCGAGTCGCTGCTCGGCCGCGGCGGGATGGGCGAGGTCTACCGCGCCTTCGACACCGAGCACGACCGCACGGTCGCGCTCAAGGTGCTCAGCGAGCACCTCGCCGCCGACAGCGGCTACCGCGAGCGGTTCCGGCGCGAGGCACACCTGGCCGCCCGCCTGAACGAGCCGCACATCGTGCCGATCCACCGCTACGGCGAGATCGACGGGCGGCTGTTCCTCGACATGCGCCTGGTGCCCGGCCGCGACGTCGCCGCCGCGCTGGCCGAGGACGGGCCGATGAGCCCCGAGCGCGCCGTGTCGATCGTCGGCCAGACCGCCCGGGCGCTCGACGCCGCGCACGCCGACGGCCTGGTGCACCGCGACGTCAAGCCGTCCAACGTGCTGCTCAGCGGCAGCGCCGACGACGAGTTCGTCTACCTCGTCGACTTCGGCATCGCGCGCTCCACCAGCGACGGGCAGGGCCCGGCGCTCACGCAGACCGGCGCGGCGCTCGGGTCGTTCGACTACATGGCGCCCGAGCGGTTCCTCGAGAAGCCGATCGACCGGCGGGTCGACGTCTACGCGCTGGCGTGCGTGCTCTTCGAGTGCCTCACCGGCCGCCGCCCCTTCACCGGCGACGGCCTGGCCACGCTCATGTACGCGCACCTGAACACCACGCCGGTCGCGCCCTCGCAGCTGCGCCCGGACCTGCCCCGCGCGCTCGACGACGTCGTGCAGAAGGGCCTGGCCAAGGAGCCCGACGAGCGGTACGCGACCTGCGGCGAGCTCGCCGCGGCCGCACGGGCCGCGCTGAGCTCGGCCGGCGTCACCCCGCGCGCCGAGGCCGCGCCGCCGACGTCGGTGTCCCCGCTGTTCCGGCCGCAGACGGTCGGCTTCTCCAACCCCGGCCCGCCCGGCGGCTACGGCCCGCCGTCGAACCCGGGCGGGTACGGCCCGCCGTCGAGCCCCGGCGTGCCCGCGGCCTACGGCCCGCCGTCCCAGCCCGGGCCTGCCGGCTACCGGCCGCCGTCGCACCCCGGCGCGCCCGGGTACGGGCCGCCGTCGAACCCCGGCCCGCCGGCCGGCTTCGTGGCGCCCCCGCCCGGCGGCTTCCGCCCGCCGACGGGACCGGTCCCCCCGCACGGCGGCGGCGCGACGCCGTCGGGCCAGAAGCAGCCCAACCGCATCCCGCTGGTGCTGGCCGGCCTGGCGGTGCTGCTGGTCGTGGTCGTCGTCGGCGTGATCGCGCTGACCAGTGGCTCCGGAGGTGGCGGCGACGTCGCCGACGACTCGTCGTCCTCGTCGTCGTCCTCCTCCTCGTCGTCCGGCGACACGGGCGGCGGCACGACCGGGGACCCGCTGCAGCAGCTGCTGGCCATCATCCCGGGCGACTTCGACGCCGACGCCTGCACCCAGCAGCCGCTCGCCGGGGACGGCGACCTCGCGACGGTGACCTGCGGCGCGTCGTCCACGACGCCGGGCCCGCAGCAGTCCTTCTTCTACCTGTACGAGGACGGTGCCGCGGTCGACGCGGTGTTCCAGACCGACGTCGACGGCGTGGGCCTCTCCCAGCTCGGCTCGGGCGAGAACTGCCCCGGCGTCCAGGGCTACCAGGGCTACACCGACGCGCAGGAGCAGTACGCCGGCCGGATCGCCTGCTGGGTGGACACCGACGGCGACGCCAACCTCGCGTGGACGCAGGAGGATGTGGGCACCGAGGGCCTCGTGGTGATCCCCGGCGGCGGGGAGGCCGGCCTGGCCGACCTCTACGAGTGGTGGCGGTCCCCGGCGCGCAGCGACTTCGCGCAGCGCTGAGGCGCACGACGACGGGCCCCGCTCCTCCGGCCGGAGGAGCGGGGCCCGTCGTCGTCCGGGGCGGTCAGGCGGTGGCGGCCGCGGCCAGCCGGTCGAGGCGCTCGGCCACCTGCAGCGCGGTGACCGGCCGCTGCCCGACCGGGGCGAGGCAGGCCGACACCAGGGCGGCCTCGTCGTCGGTCAGGCCGGGGCTGATCGCCGGCTCGGCGCTCATCACCCGGCGGATGGCCAGGAGCGGCTCGCCGTCGGGCAGCTCGCCGTACAGGCCGGTGCCGGTGAGCGCCCGGTTCAGCGTGGCGCCGAGCGCGAAGACCTCCGTGGCGCGGGAGGGCCGGTCACCGCGCAGCAGCGCCGGGTCGAGGTACTCGACCGAGGCGGCGCTGGCCATGCCGGTGAGCGTGACGCCGGGTGCCAGGTACCGGGCCAGGCCCAGGTCGGAGAGCTTGCCGCCGTCCTCGGTGAGCAGGATGTTGGCCGGCTTGATGTCGCCGTGGGTGAGGCCGGCCTCGTGCAGCGCGTGCGCGGCGTGCGCGGCGTGCGCCACCGCGCGCAGCACCTCGCCGCGGCTGAGCGGCCGGGCCGGGGCGGCGAGGCTGCCGAGCGGGCAGTACTCCATCGCGTACAGGAAGCTGTCCTGCAGGACGGCGTCGTACACCTTGACCAGGTACGGCGAGGCCACCTGCGCGAAGGCCCGCAGCTCGCGGACACCCCGCTCGTAGGCCTGCTCGCTGTGCGTCCCCGTGAAGACCTTCACCGCCACGTACTCGTCGGGCAGGCCGAGCCGCGCCGGCGGCCGCGCGAGGTAGAAGCGGCCGTTGTTGCCCTCCCCGAGCACCCGGACCACCTGGTAGTCCGCGATGGTGGCGGGCGCCGCGCCCACCAGGCCGACGGCATCCATCCTGAGTCCTCCTGAAGCTGCTGTTCCCCCCGGGGCGGCCCGGGACGCCGCCGGTGCGGCAGCGCGACAGTGTGCCCCGCCGCCCGCCGTCCGGGAACCCCGATCGCCCCCGTCGGACGCCGCGCACTGAGGGGTCCCGCGTGGCGCGGGGCGCCGATACAGTCCGCGCCCGGTGCGGTGCCGTGACCGGCACGCACCCCATCCCCCGCGCTGTCCCGCGCGGCTCGCGACGACCCCGGAGACCCAGTGGAAGCGCATTCCGTCGCGGAGATCACGGCCTACGTGTTCCTCGACCTCGCCGTGATCATCGTGATCGCCCGCCTCATGGGACGGCTGGCGGTGATGCTCGGCCAGCCCGCGGTCATGGGCGAGATCGTGGCCGGCATCCTGCTCGGCCCGACGCTGCTCGGCGCCCTCCCGGGCGACCTGGACACCGCGCTCTTCCCGCCCGACGTGCGCCCGTTCCTCAACGTGCTGGCGCAGCTGGGCCTGGTGCTGTTCATGTTCCTGGTCGGCCTCGAGGTCGACCTCTCGTTCATCCGGGGCCGCGAGCGCATCGCCGTCTCGGTGTCGGTCGCCTCGATCGTCCTGCCGTTCGCGCTCGGCGTGCTGCTGGCCACCTACCTGCACGAGGCGCACGACGTCTTCACCGCCGACGACGGCGCCACGTCGACGATCTCCTTCGTCGGTTTCGCGCTGTTCATGGGCGTGGCCATGTCGATCACGGCGTTCCCGGTCCTGGCCCGGATCCTCGCCGAGCGGCAGATGCACCGGATCCCCACGGGCGTGCTGGCGCTCGCGTGCGCCGCCGTCGACGACGTCCTGGCCTGGGCGCTGCTGGCGGTCGTCGTCGCGGTCGTGTCGGCCGGGTCCTTCAGCGGGGTGCTGCTGATCCTGCTCTGGTCGGTCGTGTTCGCGCTGGTGATGTTCCTGGTCGTCAAGCCGCTGCTCAAGCAGCTGGTCACCCGGTACGAGCGCCTGGGCCGGCTCACGCCGGAGATGCTCGCCCTCGTGCTCGTCGGCATCCTCGGCAGCGCCTGGGTGACCGAGGAGATCGGCATCCACTTCATCTTCGGCGCCTTCGTGTTCGGCGTCGTCATGCCGCGTCAGGGCGCCGGCGCCCTGAACCACGAGATCATCGACCGGCTCGAGCAGGTGAGCGTCCTGCTGCTCCTGCCCGTCTTCTTCGTGGTCACCGGCCTCAACGTCGACGTCGGCGCGATCGACCTGACCGGCGTCGGCGAGCTCGGGCTGATCCTGCTCGTGGCGATCTCCGGCAAGTTCGTCGGCGCGTTCACCGCCGCCCGCGCGCAGCGGGTGCCCCGGCGGCAGGCCACGGCGCTCGGCGTCCTCATGAACACCCGCGGACTGACCGAGCTGGTCATCCTGAACCTGGGCCGCGAGAACGGCGTGCTCGACGACACCATGTTCACGCTGATGGTGATCATGGCGATCGTCACCACGGTGATGACCTCGCCGCTGCTCAACCTCGTCTACCCGAAGCGGGTCCTCGCCCGGGACATCGCCGCGGCCGAGCGCGCCGCCATGGGGCTGACCGACGCCTACACCGTGGTGGTCGTCGTCGACGACCCGGTGCGCGACGCCGGGCTGGTCGACCTCGCCTGCGACCTGGCCGGCCGGGAGCGTCCGGCGCAGGTGGTGCTCACCCGGGTGGTGCGGCGCTCGCGGCCCAAGCCGGAGGTCTCCAGCGGCCTGGGCGCCGACCTCGAGCTCATGGCGACCGTGGCCGGCGAGCTCCGGGCGCTGGCCCGGCGGGTGGAGGAGCGGGGCATGCAGGCCTCGGTGGCCTCCCGCTTCAGCGAGGACCCCTGGGCGGAGGTGACCGACCTCGCCGGCAGCAGCGAGGCCGACGTCGTCCTCGTGCGCAGCGGCTGGGGCATCGCCGAGGGCGCCCTCGCCGACGGGCAGGCGGGCACCCCGTGGCCGGCGTCCCTGCACGGGTCGGTGGTCACGGTGTCCGGCGAGCTCGGCGAGCCGGGCCTGGCCCCGCGCGGGGCGGTGGCCGTCGTGCAGGACGGCGGCGCCGACGGCAGGGCCGCGCTCCGGCTGGCCGCGCACGCGGCGCTCGGCCGGTCCGCGCCGCTGCAGCTGCGCGCCGGTGAGGGCCGGCGCGGGCTGCGACGCGGGGTGGCCGACTCGCTGCGCAAGGCGGGGGTCACCGTCGAGCCGGAGAGCACGGCGCTGCCCTCCCTGCTGGTCGCCCCGGCGGATGCCGGCACGGTGCCGCCCGCCGACGACCTGACGCCGATCCTGCTGGTGCACGCCGGCACGGCCGACGCCGACCGCGACATGGACGAGACGCTGGCCGGGATCGCCGCCGGCAGTGCGGCCCGGCCCGGGACCGCCTGAGCGCCGGTCCTCCCCGCGGTGGAGCCCGCGTCCCGTGCGAGGGGACGCGGGCTCCGTCGCGTCCAGGGGCACCTCTCCCCCGCGGCGGCTCGTGCTCTGCCCCGCGTCCGTGGGCAGGGCACGAGCCCGTCCGGGGCACGCCCTCGTGCTCTGCCCCGCCGTGGTGGGCAGAGCACGACCCAGCTCCGGAGGTCAGGTGCCTCCTCCCGGCGGGTCGTGCTCTGCACGCCCCCGTGTGCAGAGCACGACGATTCGTGGGAGGGGCCGCGGTCGGAGGGGCCGCGGTCGGAGGGGCCGCGGCCGGAGGGGCCGCGGTCGGAAGGGCCGCGGCCGGACGGGACGGGGACCCCCGGGGACGCGACGGCGCCCGCCTCCCCGGAGGGAGACGGGCGCCGGAGGTGCCGGGAGCGGTGCCCCGCGGTCAGAACCCGCCGTGCGGGGACTCGAACGCGAACTGGCGGCCACCCATCCGCACGGCCATGCCCGGGGTGAGCCGCACCGGCTGGTGCGGCACCAGCGACGACCAGCCCGGCGCCCCGCGCGGGGCGACCAGGGTGCCGTTGGCCGAGCCGGTGTCGAGCAGCAGCACGTCCCAGCCCTCGAGCCGGATCTCCGCGTGGTGCCGGCTGACCCCGCCGGTGTGGTCGACGACGAGCAGCGGCCGCAGCAGCCCGGACGCCACCCGCTCGTCGGTCTCGGGCTCCCGGCCGAGCAGGTAGTCCATGTCCAGGCTGACGGTGGCGCCGTCGTCGAAGACCAGCAGCCCCAGCGGCGGGCGCACGCCCTCGATCAGGACGGCGGTCTGCTGCGTGGTGCGGATGCCGCAGAGCGCGCAGAAGCCGGCGCGGGGGTCGTTGAGGTGCCCGTTCTTGCAGAGGATCCCCTTGACCGTGGCGCGGCCGTCGTCGGGCTCCTCCGCGCCGGCCGAGGCGGGCTCCGCGCCCGGCGTCGGCAGCGGCTCGCGGGGAGGCTCCGCCTCGGCGGGCCCGCCGAACAGCAGCGTCGACTTCTTCGGCGCCGGCAGCTCCACGACCGGCGCCGGCGGCTCGGCGGCCACCGGGGCGGCGTGCCCGTGGTCGTGACCGGCGTGGTCGTGACCGGCGTGGTCGTGACCGGCGTGGTCGTGACCGGCGTGGTCGTGGTCCGCGTGCGCGGGAGCGGGACGGGCGGCGGGCTCCTCCGCGGGCGGCGGAGGCGGCGGCGGCGAGCCCGCCGGGGTGCGCGCGGGCCGTGGCGGGACGAGCGGCAGGCCCGGCTTCGCGGCGTGCGGCGCGGGCAGGCGCACCATCGTCGTGCCCGACGGCGGCGGCGCGGGGGCCACCGACGGCGCGGGCGCGGGCGAGAGCACCGCGGCCGCGCCGGGGACCGCGCCGGCCTCGAGGTCGGCCAGCGGGTGCGGCGCGGAGTCGGCCGGCGACCCGGCCGACAGGTGCAGCGCCGCGGGCGGCCAGGTGACGAAGCGGTCGAGCACGAGGGTGCCGTTGTCGAGCTTCTCCCCCTGCTCCGGCGTCAGCCGCAGGCCCAGGTCGGGCACCTCGGCGGTGCCGCCGCCGGCCAGCACGAGCGCCAGCCCGTCCTCGGTCGCGGCGGCCACGGCGAACGACGGCGGCTCGGCGACCGTGCCGAGCCAGCTGCGCAGCTCCTCGTGCAGCCGGGTGCCGGGAGCCCGGCTGCCGGCCGCCGAGACGCGGCGGCACAGTTGCACGAGCTCCCCGACGACGGCGTCTCCGGCCGGGGCGGCCGCCGGCGGCGCCGGGACGGGCGCCGGTCCCCAGCCGACCAGCGCCGGCCGGGCGGGCGCGGGGGCGGCACCGGCCGGCCGGGGGGTCACGCCGACGACGAGCAGCACACCGGGGACCCGGACGACGAGGTCGGGGCCGGGGGCGACCCGGACGGCGACCTGGTCGAAGGGCGGCACCGTGGCGGGCGCCCCGCTGGTGCCGGTGAGCGGTGGGGTTGGAGCCGACATCAGATGAGCCTCCCACCGTTGATCCGCCAGTGGATGAAGGGGACGCGCATCGGGCCGTTGGCCACCAGCCACACGATCAGCCAGGTGCTGGCGAAGTGGATGACGAACGCGGCGCCGGGCAGCGAGCCGATCCAGGTGACCCCGCCGGCGAAGAGGAACCACACCAGCAGGCCCTCGGGGATGCCGGTGAGCAGGCCGAACAGGGTCGGCCAGTCCTTCTCCCACCGGAACTGCTGGATGCCGTGGTAGAAGAATTCCCACAGCACGCCGAGCACGAGGGTGACCAGCAGGACGGAGAAGGTGGCGCCGTAGGACGCGGCGAGCGTCGTCCCGGTCGGCAGGACGGGGGTGATGAGCAGGGTCCAGATCGAACCGACCACGGCCAGCAGGAAGACCCTGGTCTGGATGCGGCCGTTCAGGGTGGGCAGCACGGTTGTCTCTCTCGGTCGTCGCGGGTGTCGGGGTCGGGCCGGTCAGATCTGCTTGTTGCGGACCCACTTCCACCACTGGCTGGTCGACCGGCCCGGGCCGAGCTTCTGCGCGAAGCCCGCCCGGATGAGGTCGTCGGCGATCTCCTGGGCGGCGATCTGCAGGCCGAAGAAGGTGTCGACGCCAGGGAACGGGCCGCCCAGGGTGGCGCTGCCGGAGGCGTACATCTTGCCGCCGTTGCGGGTGCCGGTGACCTCGAAGTCGCGCTGCACGTCGAGCCGGCCGACCGGGTTGCGCTGTGCGTTCGAGTGGTCGAGCAGGTCGGCCAGCAGCCGGTGCTCGCGGATGTCGGCCTCGAGGCCGGTGCAGTCGATGACGGCGTCGAAGGTGCCCACCTGGCGGCCCTGGTCGGGCGTGGTGACGGTGACCTCGACCAGGTCGCCGACGGGCTTCATCTCGTCGATCTTGCCGATCATCACCCGGTACCAGCCCTCGGCGCGGCCGCGCCGCAGCTGCTCCTGCCAGTCCCGCCGGACGGGCGTGTTGGTGCCGCCCATCTCCTCGTACAGGCGCTTGCGCTCGGCGCCCTCGCTCTTGCGGACCTGCTGCTTGAGCTGCCCGCCCCACACCGACTTGGGGTAGTTGAAGCCCTGGTAGGCCCAGCCGTCGGCGCCCTTGCGGCGCTTGAGGATGCCGGTGCCGTGCGGCTTGTCCACGTAGGTGCGGAACAGGTGGACGATCTGGGTCTGCAGGCCGCGGGCGTCGCGGTCGTCGATGAGCCGCTGCAGCACCCGCGAGGCGACGATGCCGCCGCCGCGGATGAGGATCGTGCCGGGGCGCTGGTGCAGCCGCTCGTACACGTGCTCGTGCCGCTCGTAGGCGTTGACCACCTTCGAGTAGTCGTTGTGCTCGGTGCGGTAGCGCTGCAGGTCGGGGAGGAACTTCAGGCCCGGGTAGCCGACGGCGATGTGCACCCACTGGCTGCGGTAGGCGATCCGGCGGGTCGGCGTCGCGCCCTCCGGCGGGGTCAGGATCGTGAAGTACCCGCCGCCCGCGCGGCGCCGGACCATCCGGACCTGGCCGTGCACGACCATCTCCGGGTACCGGATCCGGTGCATCTCCTTTTCCATCGACTCGAACGCGTGGCCGGCCTTCGGCGTGTAGTAGTTCGCGAAGATCGGCTCGACCAGCACGTTCCAGGCCTGCTTGACGTTGCCCTGCAGCGCCTCGCGGATGGCGTAGCTCGGGAAGCCCCAGATGTTGTCGGGACACGACGAGGAGTCCGACCGCAGCCGCTCCCCGCGGGGGATCTGCGACACCGTCGTCAGGTACTCGTAGCTCTCCCACGGGGTGCGCAGCGGGGTGAGCACCCGCATCGCGCTCGTGGGGACGCCGCAGATGCGCAGGTAGTCGACGGTGACGAAGGAGCCGATGCCGCCGCCGACGGTCACGAACGGGACGTCGACGATCGGGATGCCGGCCTCGGCCAGCATCTGGTCGGTCCAGACGTCGGTGGCGACGAGGGCGTCGGTGAGGTCGCCCGGCTGCGCCGGGGCGGGGGCGTGCTGGGGGGAGATGGTGCGCTCGCTCACGGGGGGTTCTTCCGTCCTCTGTGGGGAGCCGCCACTGTCGGGGCGACCTCGCGGGACTGTCAACGGATTCCCGCACGGGTCCTGCGACCTGTCGGCGCAGGTCCCGGCGGCGTCCGCGGCGGTCCCGCGCAGGCACCCGCCGCCTACACTCCGCGACGTCCGTCGTGGCCGGCCCGGGGCCCGCCACCGCCGCGGGAGGCCAGGGTGGAACAGCGCCAGTTCGGTCCCTACCGGCTCGAGGAGCTCATCGGCCGGGGCGGCATGGGCGAGGTCTACCGGGCCTTCGACACCGAGCACCAGCGGACCGTGGCGCTCAAGGTGCTCACCGAGAGCCTGGCCGCGGACCGCGCCTACCGCGAGCGCTTCCGCCGCGAGGCGCACGCCGCGGCCCGGCTGTCCGAGCCGCACGTGGTGCCCATCCACCGGTACGGCGAGTTCGACGGGCGGCTGTTCCTCGACATGCGCCTGGTCCGCGGCCGCGACCTCGCCACCGTGCTCACGGAGGAGGGCCCGCTCGCGCCGGCCCGCGCCGTGTCGGTCGTCGGGCAGGTGGCGCACGCACTCGACGCCGCGCACGCCGAGGGCCTGGTGCACCGGGACGTGAAGCCGAGCAACGTGCTCGTCTGCTCCACCTCCGGCGAGCCGGCCGAGGACGACGACGAGTTCGTCTACCTCGTCGACTTCGGCATCGCCCGCTCCGTCGGCACCGACGGCGGCACCACCGTGCTCACGCAGGCGGGCTCGGCGGTCGGGTCCTTCGACTACATGGCGCCCGAGCGCTTCCTCGAGCGGCCGGCCGACGCCCGCGCCGACGTCTACTCCCTGGCCTGCGTGCTGTTCGAGGCGCTGACCGGGCGCCGCCCGCACCTGGCCCGCGACCTCGCGCCGCTGATGTGGGCGCACCTCAACGACACCCCGCCGCCGCTGTCGCGGCTGCGGCCGGGGATCCCGGCGGGGCTGGACGACGTCGTCGCCCGCGGGCTGGCCAAGGACCCCGACGACCGCTGGCGCTCCGCCGGCGCGATGGCCTCCGCCGCCCGGCGCGCGCTGGCCGCGCCGGCGCCCGTCCCCGCCGCCGTCCCACGGGCCGGCACCGCGCCGCTCCCGCCGTCCGCGCCGCGGCCCGTCCCGCCGTCCGGGTCACCGTCCGTGTCGCCGTCCGCGCACCCGTCCGTGCCACCCGCCCCGCGGCCGCTCCCCCTCGCCGGCCCGGCACCCGTCCCCTCCCCCGCCCGGCGTCGGCGTCCCGTGCTGCCGGCGCTGCTGCTCACGGCGGCGGCGCTGCTGGCCGCGGCGGTGCTCGTCGTCGCCCTGGTCGCCGGGTCGGGCGGCGCGGCCGCGGCGGACCCGCCGGAGCGCCCGACCGCCGGACCGCAGCACGACGCGCTGCTAGCGATCGTGCCCGCCGACTTCGACCCGTCCTCCTGCCGGCCCGCGCCGTCGGCCGGTGACGGCGACGTGGCCGCGGTCGACTGCGGCCGGTCGGCCAGCGAGACCGGCCCCCGCACCGCCCGGTTCTTCCTCTACCCCGACGGCGCGACCGCCGACGAGGTCTTCACCGCCGACGTCACCGGCCTCGGGCTGCCGGCGCTGGAGAACGGCGCGAGCTGCCCGGCGTCGCAGGGCCACCAGGACTGGACCGTCGACGACGTCGTCATGGGGCAGGTGGCCTGCTACGTCGACGAGACCAACACCGCGGTGCTCATCTGGACCGAGACCGACGACGCCACCGAGGCGGTGGTGACCGTCCGCAACGGCGGCACGGCGGGCCTCGCCATGCTGGTCGAGTGGTGGAACGAGGCCGACCTGTCGGGCTTCGGGGCCTGAGCCGGACGCCCGCTCAGGCCTTGCCGAACCGCCGCTGGCGGGACGCGTACTCCTCGCACGCCGCCCACAGGTGCCGGCGGTCGAAGTCGGGCCAGAGCGTGTCGAGGAAGACGAACTCCGCGTAGGCCGACTGCCACAGCAGGAAGTTGCTGGTGCGGTTCTCCCCCGAGCTGCGCACGAACAGGTCGACGTCGGCCATGTCCGGCTCGTCGAGGAAGCGGGCGACGGTGTCCTCGTCGACCTTGCCCGGGTCGAGCCGGCCGGCGGCCACCTCGCGGGCGATCGCGGCGGCGGCGTCGGCGATCTCGGCCCGGCCGCCGTAGTTCACGCACATGGTGAGCGTGAGGACGTCGTTGTCGCGGGTGAGCTCCTCGGCGACCTCGAGCTCCTTGATGACGCTGCGCCACAGCCGCGGGCGGCGGCCGGCCCAGCGCACCCGCACGCCCAGCTCGTGCATCTCGTCGCGGCGGCGGCGGATGACGTCGCGGTTGAAACCCATGAGGAAGCGGACCTCCTCGGGGCTGCGCCGCCAGTTCTCGGTGGAGAACGCGTAGGCGCTGATCGCCTTCACGCCGAGCTCGATGGCGCCCTCGACGCAGTCGAACAGCGAGGACTCCCCCGCCTCGTGGCCGGCCGTGCGGGGCAGGCCGCGCTCCTTGGCCCACCGGCCGTTGCCGTCCATGACGATCGCGACGTGGCCGGGCACCCGGTCGGCGGGGATCGCCGGTGGGCGGACGCCGGAGGGGTGCGGGGTCGGCGCCTTCACCTCACGCCTCACGGAGCAGGTCCACCTCCCGCCGCGGGGCGACGTCGGAGCGGTCGACGAGCGGCAGTGAGCGCAGCCCGCGCTCGAGGTGCCACTGCAGCAGTGCGGCGACCAGGCCGCTGCCCTCGCGGCACTGGGCCCGCTCGCTGGCCTCGGCCGTCTCCCAGTCGCCGGACAGCAGGGCCTCCAGGTGCTCGATGGTGACCGGGTTGGGCATCGCCGACCCGGTCGGGCGGCACTCGCGGCAGACCGAGCCGCCGGCGGGGACGGAGAAGTGCCGGTGCGGGCCCTCGACGCCGCAGCGCGCGCAGTCGCCGAGCGCGGGCTCCCAGCCGGCCACCGACATCGCGCGGAGCAGGAACGCGTCGAGCACCAGGCCCGCCGGGCGGGTGTGCTCCGACAGCGTCCGCAGCGCACCGACGACGAGCAGGAACATCCGCAGCGAGGGCTCCTTCTCCTCCGCGGTGAGCCGGTCGGCGGTCTCCAGGACGGCGGTGCCGGCGGTGTAGGCCGGGTAGTCGCCGACGATCGCCGGGCCGTAGGAGCGGATGGACTCCGCCTGGCTGACGATGTCGAGGGTGCGGCCGGTGTAGAGCTGCAGGTCGACGTGGCTGAACGGCTCGAGCCGGGCGCCGAACTTGCTCTTGGTGCGGCGCACGCCCTTGGCGACCGCGCGCACCTTGCCGGTGCGGCGGGTGAGGACCGTGACGATCCGGTCGGCCTCGCCCAGCTTCTGGGTGCGCAGGACGATCCCCTCGTCGCGGTACAGCGACTTCGGCGTCGTGCTCATGTCAGGGTGCTCACGTCAGTACCCGAGCCTGTTCAGCTTCTTCGGGTCGTCCTGCCACTCGCCGAGCACGGTGACGTGCAGGTCGAGGTGGACGCGCGCGCCGAGCAGCTGCTCCAGGCCCGCGCGGGCCTCGGTGCCGATCGCCTTGATGACCGAGCCGCCCTTGCCGAGCAGCATCGGCTTCTGGCTGGGCCGCTCGCAGTGCAGCAGCGCGTGCACCTCGACGAGCTCCGCGCCCTCCCGCTTGGGATCGGGCCGGCGGTTGAGCTCCTCGACGGTGACGGCCAGGGAGTGCGGCACCTCCTGGAACACCTTCTCCAGCGCCGCCTCGCGGATGAGCTCGGCGATCTGCCGGTCGGTGTCCTCGTCGGTGACCTGCTCCTCGGGGTACAGCGGCGGGCCTTCGGGCAGCAGGCCGACCAGCAGGTCCTCCAGCAGCTCGACCTGGTCCCCCTTCACCGCGCTCACCGGCACGACCTCGGCGGCCTCGACCAGCTGGCTGGCCGCCACCAGCTGCTCGGCGACCTGCTTCTTCGAGGCGGCGTCGGTCTTGGTCACCACGACGACGACCGGCGCCCTCACCTCCCGCAGCTGGCGGGCGATGAACCGGTCACCGGTGCCCACCGGCTGGTCGGCGGGGATGCAGAACACCACGACGTCGACCTCGGACAGCGTGTCCCGGACGACGTCGTTGAGCCGGCGGCCGAGCAGGCTCTTGGGCTTGTGCAGGCCGGGGGTGTCGACCAGCACGAGCTGACCGGCGGGCCGGTGCACGACGCCGCGGATGGCGTGCCGGGTGGTCTGCGGGCGGTTGCTGACGATGCCGACCTTCTCGCCGACCATCGCGTTGGTCAGCGTGGTCTTGCCCGCGTTGGGACGGCCCACCAGACAGGCGAAGCCGCTGCGGTACGGCTGGTCCGGCGTGCTCACCGGCCCAGTCTCCCACTGCGTGATGACATCGTCGGCCTACCGGCCGACAGGGCGGCCACGTGCCGTCCCCCACAGGCGTGGAGCCCCACGACCGCTCCTCGCGGAGGCCTCCGGCCCCCACTCGTCGCGGTCACGCGGTGGTGCGGAGCACCCCGTCGGGGCCGGCGAGGTGCACGGGCGCCGACGGCGTCAGGTCGTGCACGGCGGCCAGGCCGTCGGCCTCGACGGCGTCGGCGGCGGACACGACCGCCGCGGCCTCCAGGCCCTCGACGCCGCTGGACACCGCCGCGGCGACGGCGGCCTGCAGCGCGGACAACCGCAGCGAGGGCAGCGCCACCGACGCGGCGACGTAGGTGCGCCCGTCGGTGTCGCGGACCGCGGCGCCCTCCGGCGCGCCGGTGCGGCCGCGCGCGGAGCGGGCGAGGGTGACGAGCTTGGCGTCCTCGGGCTGCAGGTCGGGCACCGGATGAGTGTCCTACCGGTGGATCCGGCCCTCGCGCAGGGGCCCGCCGCGAGCCTGCGAGCGGTGGGGGCGGGAAGGTCCCTCAGGAGCCTTCCACGTCAGCTCTCGGCGCCGGCCGGGACCTCCGCGCGGGTGGCCCCCGACTGGGCGTCGGGATCGGTGTCGGGCGCCTTCGTGACGACGATCGTGTCGATGCGGTTGCGCCGCCCGCCGGTGCTCTCCGCGACCAGCCGCAGCCCCGCCACCTCGGCCGACGAGCCCTCGATCGGCACCAGGCCGAGCTCGCGGGCGAGCAGGCCGCCGACGGTCTCGACGTCGTCGTCGGAGGGCAGCTCGACGTCGAACAGCTCGGCGAGGTCCTCGACCGGCAGGCGGGCGGTGATCCGCACCGAGCCGTCGTCGAGGCGCTCGACCGGCGGGCGCTGCACGGCGTCGTGCTCGTCGGCGATCTCGCCGACGATCTCCTCGAGGATGTCCTCGATGGTGACGAGACCCGCGAACCCGCCGTACTCGTCGACGACGACCGCGATGTGGGTGCGGCGGGCCTGCATGTCGCGCAGCAGCTCGTCGACCGGCTTGGACTCCGGCACGAACGCCGGGAGGCGCATGAGCTCCTCGACCCGCGGGCCGCGGCCGTCGCCGAGGTTCTGCGACCGGCGGACGAGGTCCTTGAGGTAGACGATGCCGACGACGTCGTCGACGTTCTCGCCGATCACCGGGATGCGGCTGAACCCGCTGCGCAGCGCCAGCGCCAGCGCCTGCCGGACGGTCTTGGTGCGCTCGATCCACACGACGTCGGTGCGCGGCACCATGACCTCGCGGGCGATGGTGTCGCCGAGCTCGAACACCGAGTGGATCATGTTGCGCTCGCCGGACTCCACGACGCCGCGCTCCTCGGCGAGGTCGACGAGCTCGCGCAGCTCGACCTCGGTGGAGAACGGGCCGTCGCGGTAGCCGCGGCCGGGCGTGATGGCGTTGCCGAGCAGGATGAGCAGCGTCGCGACCGGCCCGAGCAGGCGCACCAGCAGCCGCACGACCCCGGCGGTGGCCAGCGCGATCGGGTAGGCGTGCTGGCGACCGAGCGTGCGCGGGCCGACGCCGACCAGCACGTAGCTGACGACCACCATGACGCCGGCCGCGGCGAGCACCGCCTGCCAGCCCGTGCCGAGGGCCCGCACGAACAGCACGGCGACGAGCACCGCCGCCACCATCTCGCAGGCGATCCGCAGCAGGAGCAGCAGCGCGACCGCGCGGGCGCGCTCGCCGAGCACCTGCTCCAGGCGCGGCGCCCGGCGGACGCCGTCGCGCCGCAGCTCCTCCACGCGGGCCGGTGACACCCGCTGGAGCGCGGCGTCCATGGCGCCGAAGGCACCCGCCAGCGGCACCAGGCAGACCGCGACCACCAGCAGGGTGACCGCGCCGGCGCTCATCGGGACCCGGGTCCCCGTTCCGCCGGCTCGCCGGTGACCGGCTGCCGCGGGGCCGAGCGCCAGCCCTCGAGGAGGCGGGTCTGCAGGCCGAACATCTCCCGCTCCTCCTCCGGCTCCATGTGGTCGTAGCCGAGCAGGTGCAGCACGCCGTGCGTGGCGAGCAGCAGCAGCTCGTCGTCCATGGAGTGCCCGGCGGCGCGGGCCTGCCGGACGGCCACCGAGGGGCACAGCACGACGTCGCCGAGCAGCGCGGGGCCGGGCTCGGGGTCGTCGGGCCGGGCCGTGTCGAGCTCGTCCATGGGGAAGGCCAGGACGTCGGTCGGGCCCTTCTCCCCCATCCAGCGCTCGTGCAGCACCGACATGTAGTCGGGGTCCACGCAGAGCACCGACAGCTCGGCCATCGGGTTGACGCCCATCTCGGCGAGCACGAACCGGCAGATCCCGGTCAGCTCCGCCTCGTCGACGGCGATCTCGGACTCGTTGGCCACCTCGACCGGCACGGCGGTCAGCTCCCCTGCCGGCGCGGCCGCGCGGGGCGGGCGGGCACGGCGGGACGGCCGGCGCCCTGCTGGTGGGCGGCGTCCCAGCGCTCGTAGGCGTCGACGATGTCGCCGACCAGGCGGTGGCGGACGACGTCGGAGCTGGTCAGGTTGGCGAAGTGCACGTCCTCGACGCCGTCGAGGATCTCCCGCACCACCTTGAGGCCGCTCTGCGCGCCGCCGGGGAGGTCGACCTGCGTGACGTCACCGGTGACGACGATCTTCGAGCCGAAGCCGAGGCGGGTGAGGAACATCTTCATCTGCTCGGCGGTGGTGTTCTGCGCCTCGTCGAGGATGACGAACGCGTCGTTGAGCGTGCGCCCGCGCATGTAGGCCAGCGGGGCGACCTCGATCGTCCCGGACTGCATGAGCCGCGGGATCGACTCCGGGTCGACCATGTCGTGCAGCGCGTCGTACAGCGGCCGCAGGTAGGGGTCGATCTTCTCGCTGAGCGTGCCGGGCAGGTAGCCCAGCCGCTCGCCGGCCTCGACCGCGGGCCGGGTGAGGATGATCCGGTTGACCTGCTTGGTCTGCAGCGCCTGCACGGCCTTGGCCATCGCCAGGTAGGTCTTGCCGGTACCGGCCGGGCCGATGCCGAAGACGATGGTGTGCTGGTCGATCGCGTCGACGTAGCGCTTCTGGTTCAGCGTCTTGGGCCGGATGGTGCGGCCCCGGCGGCTGATGATGTCGAGGCTCAGCACGTCGGCCGGGCGCTCGGAGCCGCCGCTCTTGAGCATGCCGATGACGCGGCGCACCGAGTCGGGGCGCAGCGCCTGCCCGGTGCCGAGCAGCGCGATCAGCTCGTCGAAGACGCGGACGGCGAAGGCGTTGTCGGCCGGCTGCCCGGTCACGGCGATCTCGTTGCCGCGGACGTGCACGTCGGCCTCGAGCTCACCCTCGACCAGGCGCAGCAGCTCGTCGCCGGAGCCGAGCAGGGCGACCATCGAGACGGAGTCCGGGACGGTGATGGTGGCGCGGACGGGCGTGGTCGCCGCGAGCGCTGTCGTGGGGGTGGTGGTGGCGCCGTCCGCGGCGGCGGCCTGCGCGGAGGCCTCACGCGAGGTGGGGGCGCCCACCACGGGGACGTTCGGGGAGGTGTCGGGCAAGAACCCTCGACCCTGCCTTCCTGGCACGGGGATGAGACCCCCTCGACTCTACCCGCGCGGGTCGAGCGGGAATCCCGCCCCGACGGGGGTCACCGGCCCCGGTAGCCGGCCTTCCCGGGCCCGTCCTCGAGGAAGGAGACGACGGCGCCGCGGAGGTCCTCGGTGGCGAACAGCGGGCCGGAGACCTGCGGCGTCACGTCGTCGGCGGCGCGGGCGCCGTGCCGCACGGCGGTGGTCACCAGCCGCTTGGTGGCCGCGTGGGCGACCGTGGGTCCGGCGGCGACCCGGCGGGCGTACGCGCGGGCCGCCTCGGCGAAGCCCTCGTCGGGCAGCACCCGGTTCACCACGTCCCAGCGCTCGAGCACCGCGGCCGGGTAGCGCTCGCCGGTGAAGATCAGCTCCTTGGCCCGCGCGGGTCCGGCGCGCTCGGCCAGCCGCTGCGGCCCGCCCATCGACGGCGTCAGCCCGACGACGATCTCGACCAGCCCGAACGACGCCCGCTCGGCGGCCAGCAGCACGTCGCAGGCCAGCGCCAGCTCGAACGCGGCGGTGAGTGTGAGCCCGTGCGCGGCGAACACCGTGGGCACCGGCAGGTCCTCGACCGTCTGCGCCACCCGCAGCAGCCGGGCCCACAGCGCCGCCCCCTCCCCGGCCGGGTCGGGGCCCTCGGCGATCGCCCGGAAGGCGGTGACGTCGACCCCGCCGGAGACGACCTTCCCGCGGGCCTCGACCAGCACGGCGCGGGCGCGGTCGGCGCGGCCGGGCGCGGTGAGCGCGGCCAGCTCGGCGGCCACCTGCTCCAGCGCGGCGAAGACCGACTCGTCGAACAGGTTCAGCGGCGGCCGGTCCAGCACGACGACGGCGACGTCGCCGTCGCGCTCGATCCGGACGGGGGCGACGGCGCTGTCGGTCATGGCGGCCACCCTGCCAGCCCGGGCGGGTGCCCTCCCCGGCGGCTCAGCCCGGGGGCCAGCCCAGCGAGCGGCCGCCGAGGACGTGCAGGTGCAGGTGGTGGACGGTCTGCCCGGCCGCGGGGCCGGTGTTGGCCACCAGGCGGTAGCCGGGCTCGGGCCCGTCCTGCGTCGCGAGGCCCTCCTGGACGGCGACGGCGTGCGCGGCCGCCACGACCTCGGCCAGCAGCTGCGGGTCGGCACCCACGAGCAGCCCCGCCGTCGCGTGGTGGTCCTTCGGGATGACCAGGACGTGCGTGGGGGCCTGCGGGTTGACGTCGCGGAAGGCCAGCGTGCGGTCGGTCTCGTGCACGACGTCGGCGGGGATCTCCCCGGCCACGATCCGGCAGAAGAGGCAGTCGCTCACCTCCCCGACCCTAGGGGGCGGCGGCGGGCGCTGCGGGCCAGGATGGCCCGGTCAGCGCCCCGACCCGCAGGAGGTCCCCCGTGCCCGTCCCCCAGCCGCCCAGTCGGACGTAGTGACCGTCCGCAGCGCTCTCCGGTCGGGGAGCCCCAGTGTCCGCCCGTCCCGCCGCGCGTTCCTCGCCGGCACCGCTCTCGCCCTCGCGACCGCCGCCTGCGGCCGCTCCTCCCCCGTCGGCGCCGCCCCGTCGTCGGGCGGCACGCCGACGATGCGCATCGGCGCCATCCCCGACCAGGACCCCGAGGTCCTGCAGCGCCTGTACGCCACCGTCGCCGGCGCGATGTCGGCCGCGCTCGACCTCGACGTCGTCTACTCCCCGGTCACCGACTACGCCGCCGCGGTCTCCCTCTTCCGCACCGGCGACCTCGACCTCGTCTGGTTCGGCGGGCTCACCGGCGTGCAGGCCCGTCTGCAGGCGCCCGGCGCGCGGCCGGTCGCCCAGCGCGACATCGACGCGGCGTTCCACTCCGTGTTCGTGGTGAACGCCGCGGCCGGGCTCGCGCCGGCCGACGACCTGCGCCCGCTGGCCGCGCTGCGGTTCACCTACGGCAGCGAGACCTCGACGTCGGGCCGGCTGATGCCCGCGTACTACCTGCAGCAGGCCGGCGTCGACCCGCAGGGCTTCCCCGGCGGGCCGGGGTTCTCCGGCTCGCACGACGCCACGATCGCGCTGGTCGCCTCGGGCAGCTACCAGGCCGGCGTGCTCAACGAGCAGGTGTGGCGCTCGCGGACGGAGGAGGGCGCGGTCGACCCCGCCGTCGTCGGGTACGCCCGCACTCCCGCCTACTCCGACTACCACTGGCTGCTCGGCCCCCGCGCGGCCGAGCGGTTCGGCGACGACGTCGCCGAGCGGTTGACCGCGTTCTTCACCGGGCTGTCGGCCGACGACCCGGACGACGCCGCGGTGCTCGACCTGTTCGGCGCGCGGTCGTTCATCCCGGCGCGGGCCTCGGACTACGACCGGATCGAGGAGATCGGCCGCAGCCTGGGGCTGGTCAGCTGACCGCCGTCCTCCGGCTGGCCGGCGTCACGGTCCGCTTCGGGGCGGCGACCGCGCTCGACGGGGTGGACCTCACCGTGCGCCCGGGCGAGCGGGTCGCCGTCGTCGGGGCCTCGGGCGCCGGCAAGTCGACGCTGCTGGCCGTGGCCAACGGCGGGGTGTCGCCGTCGGCGGGCGCGGTGGAGGTGCTCGGCTGCGACCCCTCGGCGCTGCGCGGGCGGGCGCTGCGCCGGCTGCGGGCCCGCGTGGGCACGGTGCACCAGTCGCTGGAGCTGGCCGGGCCGCTGCGGGTGGTGCACGACGTCAACGCCGGCCGGCTCGGCGCCTGGTCGGCGGCCCGCGCGGCGTGGCCGCTGGTGCGGCCGCAGGGCGTGACGGAGGTGCTGGCCGCGCTCGACCGGGTGGGGCTGGCCGACCGGTTCTTCGACCGCACCGACACGCTCTCGGGCGGCCAGCGGCAGCGGGTGGCCGTGGCGCGGGTGCTCGTGCAGCGGCCCGAGCTCGTGCTGGCCGACGAGCCCGCGTCGGCGCTGGACCCGCTGCTCGCCGACCGGGTCCTGGGGTTGCTGGCGGAGACGGCCGGGCGCGGCGGGGCCCTGGTCGCGGCGCTGCACGACCCGGCGCTGGCGCTCCGGCACTGCGACCGGGTGGTGGGCCTGTCCGGCGGCCGGGTGGTGCTCGACGCCCCGGCCGCCGCGCTGTCGGCGCCCGACCTCGCCGCCTTCTACGGGACGCCGGCGTGACCGCCGTGCTGTCCCCGCCGGCGACGGCGGCACCATCGCTGCGGCGCGACCGGCGGCGCTGGGCGTGGGGGCTGGCCGCCCTGGCCGCCGTCGGCTGGTCGCTGGCCGCGGCGCTCGACGGGGAGGTGCTCAACCCGGCCGGCGGCGCCCAGGCCGGCCGGTTCGCCGCGGCCGCGCTGTCCCCCGCGCTCGACGGCCCCTTCCTCGGCGTGCTCGGCACCGCCGCGCTGGTCACCCTCGCCTACGCCGTGCTGGGCACCGCGCTGGCGCTGCTGCTCGGGGCGCTGGGGGCGGTCGCGGTCGCGCGCACCGCCTGGGGCCGGCGGCGGCTGGGCTGGGCGGCGGCCCGCGCCGTGCTCGCCGTCCCGCGCGGGCTGCACGAGGCGGTGTGGGCGCTGCTGCTGGTCAACGTGCTCGGCCTCGACCCGTGGGTGGGCGTGCTGGCCATCGGCGTGCCCTACGGCGCGGTCACCGCGAAGGTGTTCGCCGACCTGCTCGACGAGGTGCCGCGCGGCCCGTACGAGGCGCTGCTGGCGCAGGGGGCGGGCCGGGTCCCGGCGGCGCTGTACGGGCTGCTGCCGCGGGCGGCCGGCGGTCTGCTGTCCTACGCGTTCCACCGGCTGGAGTGCGCGGTGCGCTCGGCCGTGGTGCTCGGCCTGATCGGCGCCGGCGGGCTGGGCTACCAGCTGGCGCTGTCGTTCGCGTCGCTGCGCTGGGCGGAGGTGTGGACGTGCGTGTACGCGCTGGCGCTGCTGTGCCTGGCGGCCGACGTCGCGGGGCGGGCGGTGCGCCGCCGGGTGGCCGCGCCGCGCCGGCGGGCCGGGGTGCTCGCCCGCGACCGGGTGCTCACCGCGGCGCTCGCCGGGTCGACGGCCGCCGTCGCCTGGGCGTGGTGGTACCTGGCGCCGACGCCGGCGTCGCTGGGATCGGCCCGCACCCGGGAGCAGGCCGCGTACGTGCCGGGCGCCGCCTGGCCCCCGGCGGCCGACGGCGACCTGCTGCGCGAGGTGGGCCGGCTCGCCGTCGTCACGGTGCAGATGTCGGTGCTGGCCGTGGCGCTCGCGCTGGCCGGGGCGGTGCTGCTGGCGGGGGTCGCGGCGCGGCCGCCCGCGGCCGGTCCCGGGCGGCGGGTCGCCGGGGCGCTGGTGCGGGCGGCGCTGCTCGTGCTGCGGGCGGTGCCGCCGCCGGTGTGGGCGCTGGTGTTCCTCTTCGTGCTGCTGCCCGGCGTGCTGCCCGGGGCGCTCGCGCTCGGCGTCTACACCCTCGGCGTGCTCGGGCGGCTGGCCGGCGAGGCGGTCGAGGAGGCCGACCCCCGCCCGCGGGCCGCGCTCACCGCGCTGGGCGCCCGGCCGGCGTCACGGGTGCTCTACGGGGTGGCGCCGCGCGCGGCGGGGCCGGTGCTGGCGTTCGCGCTGTACCGGTGGGAGGTCGCCGTCCGGGACACGCTGCTCGTCGGGCTGCTCGGCGCCGGCGGGCTCGGCGCCCTGCTCGCGTCGCGGCTGGCCGTGTTCGACTGGCCGGCGGTCACCACCGTGCTGCTCGCGACGATCGCGCTGACCCTCGCCGTCGACCTGGTCAGCGACCGCGCCCGCCGCGCCCTGCGCTGAGCGCGGCGGAGCGGGGCCCGGAGGGTCCCCGACGGCGTGCTCGGACTGTGTGCCGCGACGCGGGGCCCGGAGGGCTCCCGGCGCGGTGCACGCTCACACTCAGCTCAGGTGGGGACGGCACGTGGCCGTGGTGCGGTCCGGAGGACCGCGATGTGTCAGCTCCAGCGGGTGCGGACCGACAGGGCGGCGAGCGCGGCGGCGCCGGCGGTGGAGGTCCGCAGCACCTCGGGGCCGAGCCGCACGGCCTGGGCACCGGCGGCGCGCAGCGCCACGACCTCGCCGTCGGTGAGCCCGCCCTCCGGGCCGACGACGACGGCGACCGTGCCGCGGGAGGGCACGTCGACGCCGGACAGCGGCCGGCGGGCCTGCTCGTGCAGCACCAGCGCGAGGTCGACGTCGGCGAGCTCGCCGCACACCTGGCGGGTGGTCATCAGCCCGCCCACCTCGGGCACCCGCGGCCGGCGCGACTGCTTGGCCGCCGCCCGCGCCGCCGCCCGCCACTTCGCCAGGCCCCTGTCGACGCGGTCCTCGCGCCAGCGGGTGACGCAGCGGGCCGCGGCCCACGGGACGATCCGGTCCACGCCGAGCTCGGTGGCCAGCTCCACGGCCAGCTGCCCGCGGTCGCCCTTCGGCAGCGCCTGGACGAGCAGGAACTCCGGCTCGGGCGCGGGCACCTCGTGGCGGGCGGTCACCTGCACGCGCAGGCCGCGCGGGCCCGCGTCGAGGACCGTGCCCTCGACGACGGTGCCGCGGCCGTCGCCGACCCCCACCGGCTCCCCGGCGGCCAGCCGCAGGACGTCGACGGCGTGCCGGCCCTCGGCGCCGTCGACCAGGACCTCGGCCGCCTCGGGCAGCTCGTCGATCAGGAACAGCGGCGAGCCGTCCTGCACCGGGCGCTGGTCGTCGGCGGCCGGGGCCGTCACCGGAAGGGCTTCCGGACGCGCGAGAACAGCCCGCCGTGCCCCTCGCCGGCCGGTTCCCGGCGGTCCTCCCCGCGCAGCGCGGCGAGCTCGCGCAGCAGCTTCTCCTGTTCGGCGTCGAGCTTGGTGGGGGTCTGCACGTCGACGTGCACCTGCAGGTTGCCCCGGCCGGTCGCGCGCAGCCGCGGCGCGCCCTTGCCGCGCAGCGTCGTCACGGTGCCCGCCTGCGTGCCGGGGCGGACGTCGACGTCGGTCTCCTCGCCGTCGAGCAGCGTCAGCGGCAGCGTGGTGCCCAGCGCCGCGGCCGTCATCGGCAGCGTGACGTGGCAGTGCAGGTCCTCGCCGTCGCGGGTGAAGACCTCGTGCGGGCGCTCGCGGATCTCGACGTACAGGTCGCCGGCCGGGCCGCCGCCGGGGCCGACCTCGCCGCGGCCGGTGAGCCGGATCCGCATGCCGTCCTCGACGCCGGCGGGCACCTTCACCGGGATGGTCCGGCGGGCGCGCACGCGGCCCTCGCTGCCGCACTCGGGGCACGGGTCGGGGATGACCTGCCCGGTGCCCGCGCAGGTCGGGCAGGGGCGGGTGGACACGACCTGGCCGAGGAACGAGCGCTGCACGCTCTGCACCTCGCCGCGGCCGGAGCAGGTGGCGCAGGTGGTCGGGTGGGTGCCCGGGGCGGTCCCGGCGCCGCTGCAGGTGCCGCACAGCACCGCGGTGTCGACGGTGATGTCCTCGGTGGTGCCGAAGACCGTCTGCTCCAGGTCGAGCTCGAGCACGATGAGCGCGTCGTCGCCGGCGCGGACCCGGCTGCGGGGGCCGCGGCCGCCCACCCCGCCGCCGAAAAACGCGTCCATGATGTCGCCGAGCCCGCCGAAGCCGGCCCCGCCGAACGGGGAGCCCGCGCCGGCGCCGGCGCTGCTGTCGAACGGGTCGCCGCCGAGGTCGACGATGCGGCGCTTGTCCGGGTCGGTCAGCGCCTGGTAGGCGCGGCTGACCTCCTGGAAGCGCTCCTTGGCCTCGGGATCGGGGTTGACGTCGGGGTGCAGGTCGCGCGCCAGCCGCCGGTAGGCCTTCTTGATGTCGGCGTCGGACGCGCCCCGGGCGAGCCCCAGGACGCCGTAGTAGTCGGTTGCCATCAGGTGTTCGAGTCCTCAGCTCTCGGCCAGCAGGTGGCCGACGTAGCGGGCCACGGCGCGCACCGCGGCCATGTTGCCCGGATAGTCCATGCGGGTCGGGCCGACGATGCCGAGTCCGCCCAGTGCGCGGTCGCCCGTGCCGTACCCGACGGAGACGACCGACGCGCCCGCGAGCGCCTCGTGCGCGTTCTCCTCGCCGATGCGCACGAGCACGGTGCCGCCGCTGTCGACCTCGCTGATCAGCTTGAGCACCACGACCTGCTCCTCGAGCGCCTCGAGCAGCGGCCGCAGGCTGCCGGGGAAGTCGACGGCGACCCGGGCGAGGTTCGCCGTCCCGCCGACGACGAGCCGGTCCTCCCCCGGCTCGACCAGCGTCTCCACCAGGGCGGCGCCGACCGCCGCGACGAGCGCCCGCAGGTGCGGCGGGGCGGTGTCGAGCAGCTCGGGCACCTTGCCGCCCGCATCGGCCAGGCGCGCGCCGGTGAACGCGGAGTTCAGCAGCGCCCGCAGGTCGGCGACGTCGTCGCGGGCCACGTCGGCGGGACACTCGACCACGCGCTGCTCGACCCGGCCGGTGTCGGTGATGAGCACCAGCAGCAGCCGCGAGCCGGTCAGCTGCACCACCTCGAGGTGGCGCACGGCGCTGCGCGACAGCGTCGGGTACTGGACGACGGCGACCTGGTGGGTCAGCTGCGCGAGCAGCCGCACCGTGCGGCCGAGGACGTCGTGCAGGTCGACGGCGCCGTCGAGGAACCGCTCGATCGCCTTGCGCTCGGCGCCCGACAGCGGCTTGACCGACGACAGCCGGTCGACGAACAGGCGGTAGCCCTTGTCGGTGGGCACCCGGCCGGCGCTGGTGTGCGGCTGGGTGATGTAGCCCTGCTCCTCGAGCACCGCCATGTCGTTGCGGATGGTGGCCGGCGAGACGCCCAGGTCGTGGCGGTCGGCCAGGGCCTTGCTGCCCACCGGGTCGTTGGTGGAGACGAAGTCCTGGACGATGGCCCGCAGGACCTGGAGCCGGCGTTCGTCGTGCGCCACGGTGACACCTCCCCGTACCGGTCGACGTCCGTCGTGCGGGCCGCCGCGGGGCGGCCCCGGCAGCGGCGCCGGCGGCCCCGGAGGGCTGGCACTCGCACGGACTGAGTGCCAGCCCAGCATACGACCGGCGGGGCGTTCCGTCGCGGAGCCGGACGGACGCCACACCCTCCGGGGGGCACCGGCGGGCTCCCCGGACGGTGGATAGGGTGGCCGCGGACGGTGCCGGTGCGGGGTGGTCGGACGGAGGTCGGGCCCTGATCTTCAAAGCGGTGCGCAACGGGCGTCCCTATCCCGAGCACGGCCTGTCCACCAAGGACTGGGCGATGATCCCGCCCCGTCAGATCCGGCTCGACACGCTGGTCACCACCAAGAGCGAGCTGGCGCTGGACACGCTGCTGGCCGACGACTCGACCTTCTACGGCGACCTGTTCCCGCACGCCGTCCAGTGGCACGGCGACCTCTACCTGGAGGACGGGCTGCACCGGGCGCTCCGGGCGGCGCTGCAGCAGCGCACGGTCATCCACGTGCGGGTGCTCGACCTCGACGCGCTCATGCCCGCCGACCCCACCCGCCCCCTCTGAGCGCCGTCACGGCCGACCTCGGCGGCGGGGTCGTGCTGCGCCGGATGGTGGCCGCCGACCTGCCGGCCGTCGTCGCGCTGCTGGCCGACGACGTGCTCGGCGCCGGCCGGGAGACCGCCGACCCGGCGCCCTACGAGCGGGCGTTCGCCGCCGTCGACGCCGACCCCGCGCACCTGCTGGTCGTGGCCGACGACGGCGGCACGGTCGTTGGCACGCTGCAGCTGTCGTTCCTGCCGGGGCTCGCCGGCGGCGGGGCGCTGCGGGCGCAGGTCGAGGGGGTCCGGGTGGCCGCGGCGGCGCGCGGGCGGGGGCTCGGCGAGGCGATGCTGCGCTGGTGCGCCGCGGAGGCCCGCCGCCGGGGCGCGGCGCTGCTGCAGCTCACCACCGACGTCCGCCGTCCCGACGCCCGGCGCTTCTACGAGCGGCTGGGCTTCGAGGCCTCGCACGTCGGGATGAAGCTGCCGCTGTAGGCCGCGACCGCAGCGGCCCGGGTCAGGTCCAACTCCCCTGTCCGGCGGGGTCGGCCGCTCCTAGCGTCGGCCCATGACTCGGAAGCCGATGCGGTGCCGGTTCGGGATGCACTCCTACGTCCGGCGCCCACCCGACCGCGAGCGGCCCTCCGGGCCGGACGACAAGGTGTGCCGGCTCTGCGGGAAGCAGACCGGCGCCCCGTTCGGCAGCGCCCCGTGGGTCCTCCCCGGCTGAACCTCTACAGCCAGCCCTTGTCCGCGGCGACGCGGGCGGCCTCCACCCGGGTGCGGGCGCCGGTCTTGCCGATCGCCGAGGACAGGTAGTTGCGCACGGTGCCCTCGGACAGGAACAGCGTCCGCGCTATGTCGGCGACGGTGGCGCCGTCGGCCGCCTCGCGCAGCACGTCCGCCTCGCGGCCGGACAGCGGCGTGGCCCCGATGGCGAGGGCCGCGGCGGCGAGGTCGCGGTCGATGACCCGCTCCCCCGCGACGACGGCGCGGATGGCCTTCGCCAGCTCGGCCACGGGGGCGTCCTTGACGAGGAACCCGGCGGCGCCGACCTCCATGGCGCGGCGCAGGAACCCGGGCCGGCCGAAGGTGGTCAGCACGACCGCGCGCACGCCGGGGAGTTCCGCGGCCAGCTCGCGGGCGGCCTCCAGCCCGTCCTGCCCGGGCATCTCGATGTCGAGCAGGGCGACGTCGGGCCGGTGCTCGCGGGCGGCGGCCAGCACCTCGTCGCCGCGGCCGACCTCGGCGACGACGGTGAGGTCGGGCTCGAGCTCCAGCAGCGCCCGGAGCGCCCCGCGGACCATCGACTGGTCCTCGGCGACGAGCACGCGGATCACGCCGCCGCCCCCGCCGCCGGTCGCGCCGTCGGTCACGGGGCCGTCCCGGCCGGCACGGGCGCCAGCGGGAGGACGGCGCGCAGCTCGTAGCCGCCGTCGCGCCCGGCGCCGCCGGTGAGCGCCCCGCCGAGCTTGCCGACCCGCTCGGCGAGTCCGGCCAGCCCGGAGCCGAGCTCGGTGTCCTCGGCCGGGCCGCGGCCGTCGTCGGCGACGGTGAGGACCGCCTCGACGCCGTCGTCGGTGAGCGTGACGGCGACCGCCCGGGCGCCGCTGTGCCGCAGCACGTTCGTCGTCGCCTCGCGGACCACCCAGCCCAGCGCCGCGTCGACCGGCCCGGGCAGGGTGGGCACGCGGGCGGGCAGCCGGACGGCGATGCCCGCCCCCGACAGCGCCGAGCGCGCCTCGGCGAGCGCCTGCGCGCAGCTGACCTGGCGGTAGCCGCTGACCGCGTCGCGCACCTCGGCCAGGGCCCGGCGCGCCACCCCCTCCACGTCGGCCATCTCGGTGCGGGCGCGCGCCGGGTCGGCCTCGGCCAGCCGGCCGGCGAGCTCGCTCTTGAGCGCGATGAGCGACAGGCTGTGGCCGAGCAGGTCGTGCAGGTCCCGGGCGAAGCGCAGCCGCTCCTCGGCGACGGCGTTGCGGGCCAGCTCCTCGCGCGCCGCGGCGAGCTCGGTGTTGACCGAGACGAGGTGCCGGGTGCCGAGCAGCGCGAACGCCGTGAGCACGCACATCACCGGCAGGATGAAGAGGTTGGCCAGCTGGCCGTCGGCCGCGACGACGGCGACGCAGACGGCCGCGGCGCCGACGACCGCCCACCACACCCGGCGCTGCGGCAGGGCCACCGCCGAGGCGGCCGACACGTAGATCATCAGCCCGGCCCACGACGGCCCCATCGCGACGGCGAGCCCGACGCCGAGCGCCCCGACCACCGCCAGCCGGACCAGCGTCCCCTCGGTGCGGCAGCCGCCGAAGGACCGGCGGAACACGTCGAGGTACACGAGGGTGAACGCCAGCAGCGCCGCGCCGGCCAGCACGCGGACCGCCAGGGGGCGCTCGACGGTGACCAGGTCCGCGGCGGGGAAGACCTGGAAGAGCAGCCAGGGCAGCGACCAGCCGATCTGCTGCCAGCGGCTGTGGACGTCCACGGCGCGACCGTATCCGGGTCAGCCGGCGGTCGCGGTCAGCGGGCGACGGCGCGCGACCCCGACCGCGAGCGCGGCGAACACGACGGCGAACCCGGTGAGCAGCGCCAGCGGCAGCACCGCGGGCACCCCGCCGGCGGCGACGTCCCGGCCGGCCTCGGCGTACCAGTACGAGGGCAGGACCTGTGCGAACGCCCGCAGGCCCGACGGGAACAGCTCGACCGGCACCCACAACCCGCCCAGCGCGGCGAGCACGGTGGTGAGGATGCCGATCGCGCCGCCCGCGGCCTTCTCCTCCAGCGCCCAGCCGAGCAGCAGGCCCAGCGCGACGAACACCGCCGAGCCGAGCCACAGCACGCCGACCAGCCCCGCCCACTCCGCGGCGCCGAGCCGCACGCCGTTGACGAACCGGCCGACCCCGGCCACGACCAGCAGCGGCGGGAGGGTGAGCAGCATGCCGACGGCGACGTCGACGGCGACCACCGTCGTCTGCGGCACCGGCGTCACCCGCAGCTGGCGCAGCCAGCCCGACGCCCGGTCGAACGACAGCCGGACCGTGGCGCCGAGGGCCGCCCCGATGGCGCCGTAGGCCATCATCGCGACCATCGTGGCGGCGGCCTGCTCCTGGCTGACGCCGCCCGGCGCGCCGGCGAAGACCTGGGTGAAGAAGACGGTGAACGCGGCCGGCAGCACCACGGTGAACAGCAGGTACTGCCGGTTGCGGCCGATCCGGCGCAGCTGGAAGGCGAACAGCGGGCTCATCGGGCGGCTCCCGTCGTGAGGCTGAGGACGGCGTCCTCGAGGCTGGCGCCGCGGACCTCGAGATCGGTCAGCGGGACACCGGCGTCGAGCAGCCCGCGCAGGGTCGCCTCGACGTCGGTGGTGGTGAGGGTGACGACGCCGCCCCGCCGGGTGCCGGCGGTGACCCCGGGGACGTCGTCGGGGACCCGGTCGGCGGTGAGCCGGACGCTGCGCCCGGCCACCGCGGAGCGCACCGCGGCCGAGGACCCGTCGGCGACGACCCGGCCGCCGGCGAGGACGACCACGCGGTCGGCGACGGCGTCGGCCTCCTCGAGGTGGTGGGTGGCGAAGACGACGGTGGTGCCGCGCGCGGCGAGGTCGCGCATCGTGGCCCAGAAGGCGCGGCGTCCCTCGACGTCCATGGCCGAGGTGGGCTCGTCGAGGAGCAGCAGCGGCGGCTGGCCGGCCAGCGCGAGCGCCAGCATCACGCGCTGGCGCTGACCGCCGGACAGCGCGTCGACCGGCCGGCCGAGCAGCCCGCCGATCCCGGTGGTGGCGACGAGGTCGTCCAGCGGCCACGGGTCGGGGTAGCTGCGGCGCACCAGGTGCACGACCTCCCCGACCCGCGCCTCGCCGGGCAGCCCGCCGTGCTGCAGCATCGCGCCGACGCAGCCGGCGCGGACGGCGTCGGCCGGGGCGCGGCCGAGCACGCGGACCCTCCCGGCGGCCGGCCGCACCAGCCCGAGGACGGCGGAGACGGTGGAGGACTTGCCGGCGCCGTTGGGGCCGAGCAGCGCGACGGTCTCGCCCTGGCCGATGCGCAGGTCGAGGCCGTCGACGGCGAGCACGTCGCGGTGGCGGACGGTGAGACCGGCGACGTCGAGGGCGTCCGAGGGCATGCGCCGAGCCTGGCCGCGGGGCCCGCCCGGGCAGTAGTGCGGGACGTCGTCGTCCCGCCGTGACACCTGTCAGTCGGTCAGGTCGCGGACGACGGCGTCGGCGAGCAGGCGGCCGCGGTCGGTGAGCACGGCGCGCCCCGCCTCGTGCGCGGCCGGGTCGAGCAGGCCGCGGGCGACGGCGTCGGCGGCGCGGCGACGGCCGGCGTCGGACAGCGCCGTGAGCGGCAGCCCGTCGCGCAGCCGCAGGCCGAGCATGACCGTCTCCAGCGCCCGGTCGGCGGGCTCGAGCACCTCGCGGTCGGCGGCCGGGCTCTCGCCCGCCGCCAGCCGCTGCGCGTACGCGGCCGGGTGCTTGACGTTCCACCAGCGCACGCCGCCGACGTGGCTGTGCGCGCCCGGGCCGATCCCCCACCAGTTGGCGTTGGCCCAGTAGAGCTCGTTGTGCCGGCAGCGGGCGGCGTCGCCGCGCGACCAGTTGCTGACCTCGTACCAGTCGAACCCGGCGCCGCGCAGCACGGTGTCGGCCTGCACGTAGCGGTCGGCGAGGACGTCGTCGTCGGGCATGGGGAGCTCGCCGCGGGAGATCCGGCGGGCCAGGCGGGTGCCGTCCTCCACGATCAGCGCGTAGGCGCTGACGTGGTCGACGGGCGCGGCGAGGACGGCGTCGAGCGAGGCGGCCCAGTCGGCGTCGGTCTCGCCCGGGGTGCCGTAGATGAGGTCGAGGTTGACGTGCTCGAAGCCCGCGGCGACCGCCTCGCGCGCGGCCTGCGCGGCCCGGCCGGGGGTGTGCCGGCGGTCGAGGACGGCGAGCACGTGCTCGGCCGCGGACTGCATGCCGAGGCTGAGCCGGGTGAACCCGGCCGCGCGCAGGGTGGCGAGCGACGCCGGGGTCACCGACTCGGGGTTGGCCTCCGTGGTCACCTCGACGCCGGGCGCGACGGGGAACAGCTCGCGGACGGCCGCCATGACGGCGGCCAGGTCCTCGGCGGGCAGCAGGGTCGGGGTGCCGCCGCCGACGAAGACGGTGGAGACCGTCGGCAGGTCGGGGCCGAGCACCTCCGCGGCGCGGCGCAGCTCGGCGATCGCGGTGCCGGCGTACTCGGCGCGGTTGGCGCCGGGGCCGAGCTCGTCGGAGGTGTAGGTGTTGAAGTCGCAGTAGCCGCAGCGCGTGGCGCAGAAGGGCACGTGCACGTACAGGCCGAAGGGCGTCGTCGTCAGGTGCTCGCGGGCGCCGGCCGGCAGTGCGTCGTCCGCCGGCGGCCGCGCCGGCAGCAGCGGCAAAGTGGTGGTCATCTGCTCCCAGTGTGCCGCGCGGCCGCCACCCCGGGCAGGATGCCCGGGTGAGCTCTGCGCCCGTGGGTGAGGACCGGCTGCTGCAGGTGACCGTCGCGGGGGGCGTGGCCCGGCTCGTCCTGGACTCCCCCGCCAACCGCAACGCGCTGTCCCGGGCGATGCGGGCGCAGCTGCGCGGGGCGCTGGACGCGGCGCTGGCCGACGACGGCGTCCGCGTCGTGGTGCTCGACCACACGGGGCGGGTGTTCTGCTCCGGGATGGACCTGTCCGAGGCGGCCGGTGCGGGCGCGGGCGACCAGGGCGTGCGGGAGCTCCCCGACCTGCTCGAGACGATCTGGACCTCGCCCAAGCCGGTGCTGGCCGTGGTCCGCGGGGCGGCCCGGGCGGGCGGGGTGGGGCTCGCGGCCGCCTGCGACGTGGTGGTGGCGGCGTCGTCGGCGACGTTCGGGATGTCGGAGGTGCGGCTCGGGCTGGTGCCCGCCGTCATCTCCGCCGTGGTGCTGCCGCGGATGCTGCCGCACGTGGCGCACCGGCTGATGCTCACCGGCGAGGTGTTCGACGCGCCCGCCGCGGCCGCCGGCGGGCTCGTGGACCTCGTGGCCGCCGACGACGAGCTCGACGCCGCGGTGGACGTGCAGGTGCGGGCGCTGGCCGCCGGGTCGCCGTGGGCGCTGGCCGAGACCAAGCGGCTGCTGCGCGCGGGCGGTCTGCGGGGCTCCTTCGACGACCTGCTGGAGCTCTCGGCCCGGGCCTTCGCCGGCGAGGACGGGCAGGAGGGCATCGCGGCGTTCCGGGAGAAGCGCCCGGCCCGGTGGGTGCCCACGCTCTAGCGCCGGGCCCGTCCCCGCGGGACGCTGCGGCCGTGACCACCCCGCCCGAGGACCCGCGCGAGCGGTTCCGCACCCTCCCCGAGCCGGTCCGCTCCGAGGACACCGTGACCTCGCTCGACACCGACGCACGGCCGCTGCTCGACGACGGCGATGCGCGCGACGCGCTGCTCCGCGAGGCGGGCGGCTGACCTCCCGGACCTCTCCGGCCGGGTGCCCTCCCCGGCCGGGTGTCCTCCCCGGGCTGGTCGTGCTCTGCCCCGCCCCCGTGGGCAGAGCACGACCCGGCCCTGGGTCAGAGGACGCGGCTGGCGACCAGCTGGCCGAGGGCCCGGATGTCGGAGTTGCCCTTGAACTCCAGCCGCACCTTGCCCAGGCCGCTGAACCACAGGTCCAGCTCGGCGTCGAGGTCGAAGGTGCCGGCCGTCTCGACGGAGAAGGCCTGGATCTTGCTGTACGGCAGCGAGGTGAAGTCCCGCTTGCGGCCGGTCATGCCCTGGATGTTGACCGCGATCAGCCGCTTGTCGGTGAAGACGACGAAGTCGCGCACCGTCTTGAAGGCGTAGTACAGCTGTTCGCCCGGGACGAGCAGCGGGGCCACGTCGCCGGCGACGTCCTGGGGGTTGCACTGGCTCAGCTTGAAGACCGAGCCGCTGGAGAAGTCGATCACCCGGACACGCTAGGTCACCGGAACATCACCGTCCGCCTCCCACGCCGCCGGGGTGTCCCGATGCCGCGGCGGGTCGTGCTCTGCCCCGCCCCTGTGGGCAGAGCACGACCGCCCGCCGGACAGCGGTCGCCCTCTCCTTCGTGCTCTGCCCCGCCCCTGTGGGCAGAGCACGACCGCCCGCCGGAGGACGTGTGTCCCCTCCAGCGGAGTCGTGCTCTGCACGCAGGTGTGTGCAGAGCACGACCGCGCCCGGGACAGGTGTCGCGCTCCGGCCGGCGGGCCTCAGCGCAGCCGGCGGGAGGCGTCGGGCAGCCGCTCGGTCACCCCGCGGGCGTCCAGCCACTCCATGAGGGGCACCGCCACGCGCCGGGTCGTGCCCCACGCCGACCGCGCCTGGCTCAGCGTGAACGGCGGCGTCACCGCCGCCAGCCGCTGCCGCGCCGCCGCCTCCACGCCCGGCGCCAGGTAGACGCCGTCGGCGATCCGCACCAGCTGCCCGTCACGCACCGCCGCCGCCAGCTCCCGGGGGCCCAGCCGCGCGGCGCGCAGCTCCTCGGCGTCCGGCGCCGCGAACGGGTCGGACGCCAGCCGGGCGCGTATCCCGTCGACCGCGCGCTGCACCGCCGGCGGCAGCCCCGCCGCGGCGACCACCACCCGGCCCTCGCGCAGCGCCAGCGGCGGGCGGACCACGAGCGCCACCAGGTCGTCGGCCGGCAGCTCCAGATCCCGGCGCACGACGGCGACCGGCGGCCCCGGCTCCAGCGGGTGCGCTCGGCGGTGCGCGGCGACCAGCCCCGGCACCCGGCGGGCCAGCGTGTCCACGAGACCCGGCGCCAGCAGCCAGGGCCCGGCCCGCACCGCGTCCTCGGGCACCGGCCAGCCCATCGCGGTGAAGTCGTCGGCGCGCACCACCCGGCGCCGGGCCAGGTCGGCCGCCGCGCCCGCGGGCCCGGCCGACTGCGCGTCGAGGTCGGCGGCCCGCTGCCGGGCGGCACCGCGGCGGCGCAGCTCCGGCGGGGCGACGTCGCGGACGTCGGCGCCGAGCACCCGCCGGGCGCCCGGGTCGCGCAGCAGCACCCGGTCGCCCACCCGCAGCGGCAGCGGCGCGGCCAGCCGCAGACGCACCGCCGTCCCCTCCAGCGGCCGCAGCCGCGCGGCCACCGCCGCCGACCCCACGTGCAGCACGGCTTCGGCGGGCAGCCGGTCGGCGGGCTCGCGGGCCAGCGTGACGTCGACCTCGGCGGTGTCCCGGAACGCACCCGGCGTGAGCAGCGCGTCGCCGCGGGAGAGGTCCTCGACGGCGATGCCGCGCAGGTTCAGTGCCACGCGGGCGGTCGCCCGCGACCCCTCCACGGGCCGGCCCAGCGACTGCACCCCGCGCACCGTCACCTCCCGGCCGCCCAGCGCCAGGCGGTCCCCCGCCGCCACGGAACCCGCGGCCAGCGTCCCGGTGACCACCGTGCCCGCCCCGCGGATCGGGAAGGCCCGGTCGATCCACAGCCGCACCGGCGCCGCGGGATCGGGCGCCGGCAGGCCCGCCAGCAGCGTCTCCAGCGCGGCGGCGAGCTCCGGCACGCCCCGTCCCGACGGCGCGCTGACCGCCACCCCGGGCAGCGCGCCCATCGACGTGGCCGCCAGCCGCTCCGTGGCGTCGGCGAGCACCGGGCCCGGGTCGGCGAGGTCGGCCTTGGTGACGGCGAGCAGCGCGTGCCGCACTCCGAGCGCGTCCAGGACGGCGACGTGCTCGGCGGTCTGCGCCGACCAGCCGTCGTCGGCCGCCACCACCACGAGCGCCGCGGGCACCGACCCGACGCCGGCGAGCATGTTGCCGACGAACCGCTCGTGGCCCGGGACGTCGACCACGGACAGCACCCGGCCCGAGGGCAGCGTCGTCCAGGCGAAGCCGAGGTCGATGGTCAGCCCGCGGCGGCGCTCCTCCTCCCACCGGTCGGGCTCCATCCCGGTGAGGGCGCGGACCAGCGTCGACTTGCCGTGGTCGACGTGCCCCGCGGTGGCGATCACGTCCATCCCGTTCACGTCCACCGGCGGGCCACCTCCAGCACTGCGGCGGCCAGGTCGTCGTCGGCCGACGGCGGGACGCTGCGCACGTCGAGCAGGGTGCGCCCGTCGGCCACGTACCCGACGACGGGACGCGCGCCGCGCCGCAGCGGCTCGGCGAAGGGCTCCGGCAGCGAGACGGCGGCGCTGGGCAGCGGGTGCTCCGGCGCTCCCCCACCCCCGACCCGCGCGGCGGAGTCGACGGCGCGGGCGTCGATGCCCGCGGCGGCCAGCCGGGCGGCCAGCGCGTCGGCGCGGGCGCGCAGTCCGGCGACGTCGGCGGCCAGCATCCGCGGCACCGGCGGCAGCGGTCCGCGCAGCGTCGCCTCCAGGGCGGCCAGCGTCGTCTTGTCCACCCGCAGCGCCCGGTAGAGCGGGTGCCGGCGCAGCCGCTGCACGAGGTCGGCGCGCCCGAGCACCAGCCCCGCCTGCGGGCCGCCGAGCAGCTTGTCGCCGCTGGAGAGGACGAGGTCGGCGCCGTCGGCGAGCGTGGTCTGCAGGTCCGGCTCGTCGGGGAGCGCCGGGTGCGGGCGGAGCAGGCCGGAGCCGACGTCGGCCACCAGCGGGACGCCGGTGCCGGCCAGCCCGGCGGCGAGGTCGGTCACCGGCACCGCGCGGGTGAAGCCGCGGACGACGAAGTTCGACGGGTGCACCTTGAGCACCGCGCCGGTGCCCGGGCCGACCGCCCGCGTGTAGTCCTCGAGCGCGACCCGGTTGGTGGTGCCGACCTCGCGCAGGCGGGCGCCGGTGGCCTCCAGCAGCTCGGGGATGCGGAAGCCGTCGCCGATCTCGACCAGCTCGCCGCGGGCGATGACCAGCTCGCCGCCGAGCGCCGTCGCCACCAGCGCGAGGGCGGCCGCGCAGTTGTTCACCACAATCGCCGCCCCGGCCGCGGGCACGGCGTCGAGCAGCGCCGCGAGCGCCGCCTCCCCGCGCGGCCCGCGGCGGCCGGTGGCCAGGTCGAGCTCCACGTCGGTCGTGCCGCTGGCGGCGACCACCGCCTCGACCGCGGCCGGCGACAGCGGCGCCCGCCCGAGGTTGGTGTGCACCAGGACGCCGGTGGCGTTGAGCACCGGGCGCAGCGACGAGGCGGTCGGGGGCAGGCCGGCGAGCACCGCGGCGACGGCGTCGTCCGGTGCGAGGTCGCCCGCGCGGACGCGGGACTGGACGGCACGGACGGCGTCCTTCACCAGGTCGCGGCCCAGCCGGGCGGCGGCCTCGGCCAGTGCCGGGTCGGCCAGCAGCGTGTCGGTGCGGGGCACTGCCCGCCGCGGGTCGGCGCTCATCGCTGTCGCAGCGTATGCGCGCCGGCCCGCGGGGAGGCTGGCGGAGGCGGACGGGAATCGAACCCGCCTGACCGAGCTGCTCGGCCACGTCGGCTTTAGAGGCCGCGGGGGCCACCAGGCACCCTGACGCCTCCGCCGGGCAGCCTACGGCGCGCTCACTCCTCCGCGCAGATCGCGGCCATCTCCTCCAGGTAGTCGGCCCAGGGGGCCAGGCCGGCGTCGGCGCGCAACTGCTCGACGGCGGCCTCGTCGGCCAGCGGCACCGCCGGCTCGGGCCCCTCCGGCGTGCAGGACACCTGGGTGCCGTAGGTCTGCGGCTGCCCGGTGTTCGCCGCGACCCGGTCGGTCAGGTAGGCGAGGTCGCCGGGCGAGGCCCGCCCCTCGGCTACCGCCGCGCGCAGCAGCTCCAGCGCCCGCTGCTGGAACGCCGGGTCGAGGTCGGAGTGCTGGGCGATCGCCCACGCCGCCTCCGCGCCGTCCTCCCCCACCAGGTCGCGGCCGGGCCAGCCGTGCTCGTCGAGGATCTGCGCCAGCCGCTCGGTGCGCGCGGCGTCGCCCTCCGGGTCGGGGCCGCCGGTGCGCCCGCTCTGGTCGCGCTCGAGCATGGCCAGCAGCTCCGCGCGCAGCGCCGGGTCCGAGCCGGTCGGCACCGGCGTCGCCGCGGTGGGCGCGGCGGACCCGGTGGCGGGTGCCGCCGCGGCGGGCGGCGACGCCGTCGACGCCGCCGGTGGGGGCCCGGCGCCGGTCGCGCAGCCGGCGAGCAGCACCAGCAGCGCGGCGGGCAGCAGGCGGGTCACGGGCGGCCTCCGGGGTCTGCCGCGAGCGTCCTCGCGCGCGCCCGACGTGTCCAGCGGCGGCGGACTAGCGTCGGCCGGGTGACCAGCGCGCCCGCCACCGTCCGGCTCACCCAGTACGCCCACGGGGGCGGTTGCGCCTGCAAGATCCCGCCCGGCGAGCTCGAGGCCGTCGTCGCGGGACTCACCCGCACCGGCCCGGCGGACCCCGCCGCCGAGCTGGTGGTCGGCCTCGACGACGGTGACGACGCGGCCGTCGTCCGGATCCCCGGCGGCCAGGGCCTGGTGCTGACCACCGACTTCTTCACCCCGGTCGTCGACGACGCGTACACCTTCGGCCGGATCGCCGCGGCCAACGCGCTGTCCGACGTCTACGCCATGGGCGGCACCCCCGTCGTCGCCGTCAACCTGCTCGGCTGGCCGCGCGACGTGCTGCCCGCCGAGCTCGCCGCCGAGGTGCTGCGCGGCGGGCTGGAGGTGGCGCAGGAGGCCGGCTGCCACGTCGGCGGCGGGCACTCCATCGACGACCCCGAGCCGAAGTACGGCATGGCGGTCACCGGCCTGCTCGACCTCGACCGGGTCATCCGGAACGACGCCGCCGTCGCCGGCACGCCGCTGTCGCTGACCAAGCCGCTCGGCGTCGGCGTGCTCAACAGCCGCATGAAGGCCACCGGCGAGGTGAGCGAGGAGGCCGTCGCCTCGATGACGGCGCTGAACCGGGACGCCGCGCGGGCCGCCGTCGCCGCGGGCATCCGGGCGGGCACCGACGTCACCGGGTTCGGCCTGCTCGGCCACCTCTACAAGATGGCCCGGGCCAGCGGGGTGACCGCGGTGCTCGACGCCGCCGCCGTCCTCTACCTCGCCGGCGCGCGGCAGGCGCTGGCCGACGGGTTCGTCTCCGGCGGCACCCGGCGCAACCTCGACTGGGTGCGGCCGCACACCGACCTGTCGGCCGTCGGCGAGGACGAGGCGCTGCTGCTGGCCGACGCGCAGACCTCCGGCGGGCTGCTCCTGGCCGGCGAGGTGCCCGGCGCCCCGGTCATCGGGGAGTTCGTGCCGCGGCAGGACGCCGTCGTCGTCGTCCGCTGAGATCGTCGTCCGCCGACGGCGCGTCCCGCCCGACGCGCCGTCCCCGGCCGGGCCCGCGCCCCGATCCGTTCCGCGCCTGCCCGGCCGCTGCCACCCTGCCGCCCGCGCCGGACCGGAGGTCCCGGGAGGCGCGGAGGAGGACGACGATGAGGACGAGGACGGCCGCGGCGGTGACCCTGCTGCTGGCTGCCGGGACCCTGGGCACGCTGACCGGCACGGCGGCGGCGGCACCGCCCGGGAACACGACGACGGGGTCGGCCGACGCCTTCCCGCTCGTCGGCGGCGCGGGGGTGTTCCTGAGCGCCTTCGACCCGGACGGGGAGGCGGCGTTCGTCGTGCCGGAGGTGTTCGCCGGCCGCTACGAGTGCGTGACCGAGGAGCGGGTGCCCGCCGCGTTCTCCGGTCTCGGCGCGGTCAGCGCGGCCGGGACGGTGACGCTCACCTGCTCCGGGTTCGAGGCGCCCGACCTCACCGGGACGCTCACCGTCGACGTGGCCTGGCGCGGCCGCGGGCCGGTCACCGCCCAGCCGCCCGTCCCGTCGGAGTGCCGGCTGCGCGTCCTCGAGCGCGCCGCCGACGTGACCGGCTCGGTCACCGTCGACGTCCCCGGGCTGGTCGACGCGACGGCGGCGCTCGACGGGGTGCCCGGGACGATCCGCTCGGCCCTGTCGAACTGCGCGGCACCGCGCTGACCGCGCGTCCCGGTCCGGCGGGCGCGGTGTCGCCCGCCGGACCGGGGTGTCCTAACGTCCGGCGCATGCGCGCCGTCTTCGTGTCCTCGCCCTCGTCCGACGACCCGCTCTCCGTCCTGGAGGTCGGCGAGCGCCCCGAGCCCGAGGTCCCCGACGGCTGGACGACGGTGCAGGTGAAGGCCGTCTCGCTCAACCACCACGACCTGTTCAGCCTGCGCGGCATCGGCCTGCCGCAGGAGCGGATGCCGATGATCCTGGGCACCGACGCGGCCGGGCTCGACGAGGACGGCAACGAGGTCGTCGTCCACGGCGTCGTCGCCAGCCCCGGCTGGACCGGCGACGAGACGATGGACCCCAAGCGCTCGCTGTTCTCCGAGCTGTACCAGGGCACGATGGCCGAGCGCGTCGCCGTGCCGCGGCGCAACGTGCTGCCCAAGCCCGCCGAGCTCTCCTTCGCCGAGGCCGCCTGCCTGCCCACCGCCTGGTTGACCGCCTACCGGATGCTGTTCGTCCGCTCCGGCCTGCGCCCCGGCCAGACCGTGCTCGTGCAGGGCGCCAGCGGCGGCGTGGCCACCGCGCTCGTCGTGCTCGGCCGGGCCGCCGGCTACCGGATGTGGGTCACCGGGCGCAGCGAGGAGAAGCGGGCCGCCGCGCTGGAGCTCGGCGCCGAGCAGGCCTTCGAGACCGGCGCCCGGCTGCCCGAGCGGGTCGACGGCGTCATGGAGACCGTCGGCAAGGCGACGTGGGGCCACAGCGTCAAGTCGCTCAAGCCCGGCGGCGTCATCGTCACCTCCGGCGCCACCACCGGCTTCGACCCGAGCGCCGAGCTCAACCGCGTCTTCTTCACCCAGCTGTCGGTGGTCGGCTCCACCATGGGCACCCGCGACGAGCTCGAGTCGCTGATGCGGATGTGCGCGGTCACCGGCGTGCGCCCGGTCATCGACGTCGAGCTGCCCGTGGCCGAGGCCCGCGAGGGGTTCGCCCGCATGCTCGAGGGCCGCACCGCCGGGAAGATCGTCTTCACCCTCTGACGGGGCGCTCCCGCAGCAGCACCAGCGCCGCGACCGCCGCGAGTCCCGCGGCGGTCGCGGCGCCGGCGAAGACCGTGTGCAGCTGGGTGAGGACGGCGGCGTTCGCGGCGGCGTCGTACGCGGGGCAGTCGGCCGGGGTGTCGGGGCAGACGGTGAGCGGCGAGCCGATCGCCTCGACCTCGGCGGTGAACCGCCGCAGCGCGACGGCGGTCAGCAGCGACAGCCCGACCAGCATCCCCACGGTCCGGGCGACGACGGCGAGCGCGCTGGCGCTGCCGTGCACCTCCGGCCCGGTGACGGCGAGCAGCACCGCGTTGACCGGCGCGATCGCCAGGCCGAAGCCGAGACCCGCGGCGAGCAGCACGACGGTCGAGGCCCACGAGTCCAGCGAGGTCTCGCCCCAGCCGGTCATCGCCCACAGCGCGAGCGCGGCCAGCGCCATGCCGGCCGCGGCGACCAGCCGGGGCGCCACCCGCCGGCACAGCCACCCGCCGGCCACCGCGCCCACCGGGACGGCGACCAGCAGCCGCAGCAGCACCAGTGCCGCGCCGAGCTGGTCGCCGGGTGTGGTGGTGGCGCGGGCGAACAGCGGGACGTCGACCAGCGCGGCCACCAGCGCCACGCCGACCAGCAGGTTCACCAGCAGCGCGCCCCAGGCGCCGGCCGGGCGCAGCGCCCCCAGGGGCAGCACCGGGTCGGGCGTGCGCCGCTCGTGCAGCCAGAACGCGACGGCGGCGGCCGCGGCCACCGGGAGCAGCACCGGCCCGTGGGCGACGACCTCGGTGGCGGGGTCGGCCGCGGCGAAGGACCACACCAGCGCCCCGAGCGCGACGACGGCCAGCAGCGAGCCGACGACGTCGACCTCGCGCACCAGCCGCGGCACCCCGCGCAGGGGCAGCACGGCGCCGTCCGGCGCGGCGAGGCTGCGCGCTCCGAGCGCGAGCCCGGCGAGGACGGCGACGAGCACCAGCGGCGTCGCCGCCGGGACGCCGTCGAGCAGCGGCACCCAGGCCAGCCCGAGCGTGACGTCCTCGGCCAGCGCGGCCGGCTCGGCGAGCTGGAGGCCGCCCGCGGCGCCGGCCAGCGCGAGCAGCGCGAGTCCCACGGGGTCCGGCCGCCGTCCCCCGGTGACGACCACCCCGGCGGCCAGCGCCAGCCCGAGCAGCAGGTTGAGCCAGAAGACTGCGCGCCAGTCGGCGACGGCGAGCACCGCGGCGCCGGCCAGCGGCCCGAGCACCGCGCCGGCCTCCTGCACCGCGCCGACGACGCCCAGCGGGACCGCGCGGCGCTCCGGCGGCCACCGGTCGGCCACCAGCGCCAGCGTGGCCGGGACGAGCCCGCCGGCGCCCACGCCCTGCAGGCCACGGCCGGCCACCGCGAGCCCGAGACCGTCCGCCGTCGCCGTCAGCAGGGAGCCGAGGGCGAACAGCAGCAGGCAGCCGGCCAGCACCGGGACGCGGCCGCGCAGGTCGGCGAGCCGGCCCAGCAGCGGCAGCGTGGCGGTGTAGCCGAGCAGGAAGCCGCCGATGATCGGCGTCGCCCGCTGCAGCTCGTCGATGCCGACGCCGACCCCGGCGAGGATGTCGGGCAGCGCCAGGACGACGACGTAGGTGTCGGCCGCGGTGACCAGGACCGCGAGCGTCGCGAGGACGACCAGCGGCAGCCCCGGGACCGGGCGGGCGTCCTCCCGCGGCTCAGCCGACTGGCGGTGCGGTGATCTCGACATCGGCGCCGGGGTCGGACAGCTCGATCGTGAAGGTGGCGTCCTGGCCGGAGGCGTAGAACGGGCCGGTCAGCTCGGCGCGGCGCAGCTCGCCGCTGTCGGGGGCCACGGAGAAGCGCGCCTGCACCGGCTGGGCCGGGTCCGCGCTGGTGAGCACCTGCTCGACCAGCTCGCCGGGCAGCTCGGCGGTCACCTCGCGCACCACCTCGCCGTCGACCCGCCGCTCCTCCCCCAGCTGCGCCGAGTCGGCCTCGGCGAGCAGCTGCGAGATGCCGGTGTCCGGGTCGAGCAGCGCGCCCGGGTCGCCGAAGCCGAACTGGGCGGGGTCGACCTCGCTGTAGCCGCTGGTGAACGGCAGCTGGGCGTAGACGGTCCCGTCGACGGAGACCACGGCCAGGTCCAGGGAGGAGCCCGCGGCCAGGACCTGCAGGGTGCCCTCGAAGGAGGCCGGCCGCAGGACGTCGCCCTCGCCGCCGACCAGCGCGGTGCCGGTGGTCGGGGCGCCCTCGCTGGTGAGCACGAAGTGCAGGCTGCTGGTCTCGTCGAGCGTCGTCTTGGCGCGCGAGAGCAGGTCGCCCGCGGACTCCTCCGGCTCCCCGCCCCCGCAGCCGGCGAGCGCGACCACCAGCCCGGTCCCCAGCGCGGCAGCGCGGCGCAACAGCATCCCGACCTCCCCGTTCGCGCCGGGTGCGCCCGGCGCGGGCACGGTAGCGCGCCGCTCGGGTCAGGCCCGGGCGGCCGAGTCCGTGGCGCGCGCGATCCGCTCGGCGAGCTTCGGCCGGTCCTTGACCGGGAACGACGCGAGCGCCGGCTCCAGCTGCGCCACCCGGTACCGCTGGGTGGTCAGCGCCCGGAACGCGAGGCCGGTGGTGACGCCGTGGCCCGGCCGGGAGACGACCGTCACCTCGTCGCCCGCGCCGACGTCGCCGGTCTCGAGCACCCGCAGGTAGGCGCCGGTGGCGCCGCGCGCGGTGAACCGCTTGACCAGGTCCGGGACGTCCCAGAAGCGGGCGAAGTTGGCGCACGGGATGCGCGGCGCGGTCACCTCGACCAGCGCCGTCCCGATCCGCCAGTGCTCCCCCACCTCGGCGGCGGTGAGGTCGATGCCCGCCGTCCGCAGGTTCTCCCCGAACCGGCCCGGCGGCAGGTCGCGGCCGAGCTCGGCGGCCCAGACGTCGGCGTCCTCCTGGGCGAAGGCGTAGACCGCCTGCCCCTCCCCGCCGTGGTACTTGCGGTTGACCTGCACGTCGCCGTCGAGCCCCAGCTCGTACACGGCGACGCGGCCCTCCCGCGGGCGCTTGTCGATGCCGCTCCGGTCGGGCCGGCGCCCGGGCAGGGGCAGCAGGTCGGAGCCGGAGACGCAGACGGCGAGGAGCCGGCCGCTCACTTCTTCGCGGCGGACGGCTCGTTGGTGGAGAGCGCGGCGACGAACGCCTCCTGGGGGACCTCGACGCGGCCGACCATCTTCATCCGCTTCTTGCCCTCCTTCTGCTTCTCCAGCAGCTTCCGCTTGCGGGTGATGTCACCGCCGTAGCACTTGGCGAGGACGTCCTTGCGGATGGCGCGCACCGTCTCGCGGGCGATGACCCGGGAGCCGACGGCGGCCTGGATGGGCACCTCGAACTGCTGCCGCGGGATGAGCTCGCGCAGCTTCCCGGCCATCATCACGCCGTAGCTGTACGCCTTGTCCTTGTGGACGATGGCGCTGAACGCGTCGACGGCCTCGCCCTGCAGCAGGATGTCGACCTTGACCAGCGCGGACTCCTGCTCGCCCGCCTCGGCGTAGTCGAGGCTGGCGTAGCCGCGGGTGCGCGACTTCAGGGCGTCGAAGAAGTCGAAGATGATCTCGCCGAGGGGCAGCGTGTAGCGCAGCTCGACCCGGGACTCGCTCAGGTAGTCCATGCCGCCGAGCTGGCCGCGCCGGCTCTGGCACAGCTCCATGATCGCGCCGGTGTAGTCGCTCGGCGCGATGATCGTGGCGTTGACGATCGGCTCGAAGACGCGGTCGATCTTGCCCTCGGGCCAGTCGCTGGGGTTGGTGACGGTGTGCTCGGTGCCGTCCTCCATCACCACCCGGTAGACGACGTTGGGCGCGGTGGAGATGAGGCTGATGCCCGCCTCGCGCTCCAGCCGCTCGCGCACGATCTCCAGGTGCAGCAGGCCGAGGAAGCCGACGCGGAAGCCGAAGCCCAGCGCCGCCGACGTCTCCGGCTCGTAGGTGAGCGCGGCGTCGTTGAGCAGCAGCTTGTCCAGGGCCTCGCGCAGCAGCGGGTACTCGCTGCCGTCGATCGGGTAGAGCCCGGAGTAGACCATCGGCTTGGGGTCACTGTAGCCGCCGATCGGCTCGGCGGCCGGCTTGTGCTGCAGCGTGACGGTGTCGCCGACGCGGGACTGGCGGACGTCCTTCACGCCGGTGATGAAGTAGCCGACCTCGCCGACGCCGAGGCCCTCGACCGGCTTGGGCTCGGGCGAGATGACGCCGATCTCGAGCAGCTCGTGCGTGGCCCCGGTGGACATCATCTTGATGCGCTCGCGGCTGGAGATCCGGCCGTCGACGACGCGCACGTAGGTGATGACGCCGCGGTAGATGTCGTAGACCGAGTCGAAGATCATCGCGCGGGCCGGCGCCTGCGCGTCGCCGACCGGGGCGGGGATCTGGGCGACGATCTGGTCCAGCAGTTCGGGCACGCCCTCGCCGGTCTTGCCGCTGACGCGCAGGACGTCCTCGGGGTCGCAGCCGATGATGTGCGCGATCTCGGCGGCGTACTTCTCCGGCTGGGCGGCCGGCAGGTCGATCTTGTTGAGGACCGGGATGATCGTGAGGTCGTTCTCCAAAGCCAGGTAGAGGTTGGCCAGGGTCTGCGCCTCGATGCCCTGCGCGGCGTCGACCAGCAGGACCGCGCCCTCGCAGGCGGCCAGCGACCGGGACACCTCGTAGGTGAAGTCGACGTGGCCCGGGGTGTCGATCATGTCGAGGACGTACTCGGCGTCGCCGACCTTCCAGGGCAGGCGCACGTTCTGCGCCTTGATGGTGATGCCGCGCTCGCGCTCGATGTCCATCCGGTCGAGGTACTGCGCGCGCATCTGCCGCGCCTCGATGATCCCGGTCACCTCGAGCATCCGGTCGGCCAGCGTCGACTTGCCGTGGTCGATGTGGGCGATGATGCAGAAGTTCCGGATCCGGGCGGGATCGGTCGCAGCGGGAGTCGTCACAGTGCCGCCATCGTCCCACGACCTCGCCGCCCTGCCGAGCACCCGCCCCGGGCCGGGTGCGACGCGGGTTGGGGTGGCGGTCGGGGCGCTGGTAACCTGGCAGGCCGGTCCGCCGACGCATGCCGTCCGGACGCACTGACAGACTCCCTTCCTGCGAGACACCGAGGCTCACGCGTGGCGAACATCAAGTCCCAGATCAAGCGGAACAAGACGAACGAGAAGGCGCGGCAGCGCAACGTCGCCGTCAAGTCCGCCCTGAAGACGGCCGTCCGCCGCTTCCGCGAGGCCGCCGCCGCCGGCGACACCGAGGCCGCGACGACCGCGCTGCAGAAGGCCGGCAAGGCCCTCGACAAGGCCGCCAGCAAGGGCATCATCCACAAGAACCAGGCCGCCAACCGCAAGTCGGGCATGGCCAAGCAGCTGACCAGCCTCTGAGCTGCGTCCCCGCGCTCCTGCGACGAGCCCCGTCCCCGTGAGGGACGGGGCTCGTCGCGTTCCGGAGCCCTCCGGCGCCCCGAGCGGCCCAGCGGTCCCGGGCGGCCCGCGACGTCAGCGCAGGCTGCGGGCCCGGGCGTCGCGGCCGGTGGCGGCGCGGATGTCGACGATCCGGCGGATCGCCCGCTCCAGGGCGTAGTCGGCGCTCGCGGCGACGCCCTTCACGTCGGCATTGAGCTCGGCGGCCACGCCGATGGCCTGCTGCAGCCCGTCGATGCTCCAGCCGCGCGCCTGCGTCTGGGCCTTCTTGACCTTCCACGGCGGCAGCTTGAGCGCGCGGGCCAGGTCGCCGGTGTTGGCGGTGTTCAGCGAGGTCACCCGGGCCGCGGTGCGGATGCCGTCGGCGATCGCGTCGGCGATGAGCACGTGCGCGACGCCGCGCTCGAGCGCCCAGCGCAGCATCTCCAGCGACCCCGTGCGGTCGCCCACCAGCACCCGCTCGGCGACGGTGAACCCGGTGACCTCGGCCTGGCCCCGGTGGAACCGGGCGACGGCGTCGGCGTCGATGGTGCCGCCGAAGTCGGCCACGAGCTGGGTGGCCGCCGACGACAGCGCCCGCAGGTCACCGCCGACCGCGTCGACCAGCGCGCCGATCGCGTCCGGGGTGATCCGGCCGCCGGCCGACCGCACCTCGTTGCGCACGAACGCCGCCCGGTCGCCCGGGGAGGAGATCTTGGCGCACTCGTCGACGGCCCCGCCGGCGGCGGTGAGCGTCTTGACCAGGGCCTCGTTGCGCTTGCCGCCGTGGTGGACGACCACCAGCGTCAGCTCCGGGTCGGGGTCCTTGCAGTAGGCGGTCAGCGCGTCGACCAGCGCGCCGGCCGCCTCCTGCACGCCGGACACGACGACGAGGCGGTGCTCGCCGAACAGGGAGGGCGCCAGCACGTCGGCCAGCTGACCGACGGGCAGGCCCAGCGCGGTCAGCTCGTGCAGCTCGGCCTGCGGGTGGCGCTCGAAGACGGCGGCGCGCACGGCGGCCACGGCGCGGGAGCGCAGCAGCTCCTCCTCCCCGACGACGGCCCGCAGGCGGGAGGTCGGTGCCGGGGGTGCCGCTGCCACGTCCCGATGGTGTCACGCGGTGCCGACGGGACCGGCGCCCCGGCAGTGCGTGCCGGGGAGCGTCGTCCCCGCCGGGCCCCCTGCCGGCGCCCTCGGTCGCCACCGCGCCCGCACCCGGGGCGCCGCGCGCCGCGACGCCCCATTCCCCCGCCGAGCCGACCACCGCGAGGTCGCCCTCCCGGTCGGTGCGGTGCACCTGCATGCCGGCGCGGGACAGCCACGTCAGCAGCCGCGGCGCCGGGTGCCCGTAGGTGTTGTCCGCGCCGACGCTGAGCAGTGCCACCCGGGCGCCCGACGCCGCGAGGAACGCCGGGTCGGCGTCGGCGCTGCCGTGGTGCGGCACCTTGAGGACGTCGGCGCGCAGGTCGACCCCGCGGGCGAGCACCCGCGCCTCGGCCGCCGCGCTCAGGTCGCCGGTGAGCAGCACCCGGACGCCGCGGACGGTGACCCGGACGACCAGCGACAGGTCGTTGGGCTCGGCGGCCGCCGTCGCGACCTCCGACGGTGGGGCGAGGACCTGCAGCGTCGCGCCGCCCACGGTGCGCACGTCGCCGGGCGCGAGCACCTCGCGGCGCGCGCCGGCCCGGGCGGTGAGCGCGTCGAGGGCGGGCAGGCGGTCGTCGGCCGGGGACAGCGCGCCGGTGGCGACGGTGCCGACCTCCCGGCCCGTGAGCGCGCCGGCCAGCCCGCCGGCGTGGTCGGCGTCGAGGTGGGACAGCAGGACCAGCGGCAGCGCGTCGATGCCCAGCCGGTCGAGGCAGCGGTCGATCGGCCCGACCTCGGGGCCGGAGTCGACGAGCACGCCCTCCCCCGGCGCGGTGGGCACGACCAGGCCGTCGCCCTGGCCGACGTCGCAGGCGACGAGGACGGCGTCGGCCGGCGGCCAGCCGTCGGCCGCCTGCCGCAGCGGCCAGCCGAGCAGCACCAGGCCCACGGCGGCGGCGAGGGCCAGGGCGCGCAGCCGCCGGAACCGCCACATCAGCAGGCCGGCGGCGAGCAGCAGCACGGTGAGCAGCAGCGCGCCGCGGGTACCGGCGGGCCAGCCGACCGCCCCGTCGGGGAGGCCGGCCGCGACCCGGGCCACGGCGACCAGCCACCGCACGGGCCAGCCGGCGAGCCAGGTCAGCGCGTCACCCAGCGGCGACACGACGGCGCCGGCCAGGGCCGCCAGCAGGCCGAGGACGGTGGCCGGCGGCACCGCGGGCGCGGCGAGCAGGTTGGCCGGCAGCGAGACCGGGCTGACCAGGCCCGACAGGCCGGCGACCAGCGGTGCGGTGGCCAGCCCCGCGGCCGCCGCGACGGCGACGGCGTCGGCGACCGGCCCCGGCCAGCCGCGGTCGCGCAGCCGGCGGGACCAGCCCGGCGCGAGCAGCACGATGGCCGCGGTGGCGCCCACCGACAGCGCGAAGCCGGCGTCGCGGGCCAGTCCGGGGTCGAGGAGCAGCAGGACGGTCACCGCGGCCGCCAGCGCGGGCACCGCCACCCGCGACCGCCCCGACGCGAGCGCCAGCAGCCCGACCCCGCCCATCGCCGCGGCGCGGACGACGCTCGCGCTCGGCCGGGCCAGGACGACGAAGCCGGCGAGGGCGACCAGCGCCACTCCCGCCTGCACGCGCCGGTCGACCGCGCGGCGGCGCAGCGGCGCCAGCACGCCGGCCAGCACGATCGCCACGTTCGCGCCGGAGACCGCGGTCAGGTGGGACAGGCCGGCGCGGCGGAAGTCCTCCGCGAGGACCGGGTCCATCGCCCGCGTGTCCCCCACGACCAGGCCGGGCAGCAGCCCCGCCGCGGGATCGCCGAGCACCCGCGCCGCCGAGGCGGCCAGGCCGTCGCGCAGCCCGCCGGCCAGTGCCTGGGTCCCCGGCACCGCACCGACGGCCTCCGGCGGGCCCCGCGCCGACAACCGGGCGACCACGCCCTCGGCCGGTGCGGCGGCGGTGACCGCGGCGCGGGCGCGCACCTGCTGGCCGGGCAGCAGGCCCGCCCAGCCCTCCACCGGCGCGAAGACGACCACGTCCGCGGTCAGGTGCACCCGGGCGCCCGCGTGGTCGAGGACGAGGACCGTGGCGTCGATCGCGAGCCGCGGCGTGGCGGCCGCGCCCACGAGCCGCGGGTCGCCGTCCACCTCCAGGACCAGCGTCACCGGGCCCGCGCCGGCGACGTCGAGGAGCGGCGAGGTGGCCCGCGCGGCACCCCGGACCGCGGCTGCACCGGCCGTCGTGGCCACCGCGGCGAGGACGGCCAGCGCCACCAGGACCCGCGGCCGATCGCGGGCGCGGAGCAGGACGGCGGCGGTGAGGACCGCGCCGGCCGAAACCAGCGCCGGGACGAGCGGCGGCAGCGGTCCGGCGGCCAGCGTCACGGCCCACACGGCGACGGCCACCGGCACGAGCCGGAGGTCCACCCACGTCCAGCGGCCCTCCGGCGCGCGGCTCACACCCGCACCCGGTCGGCGAGGTCGGCGTAGATCGACGGGCCGATGCCCGGGACGTCGTCGAGCTGCTCGACGCTGGTGAACCGGCCGGCGCTCTGCCGGTGGTCGACGATCCGCTGCGCCAGGACCGGGCCGATGCCCGGCAGCGCGTCCAGGTCGGCCACGGTGGCGGTGTTGAGGTCGACGGGCCCGGCGGTCGCGGCACCTCCGGCCGGCGCGGCCGCCGGTGCGGCGCCGGGCACGCCGACGGCCACCTGCTCGCCGTCGGCGACCACCGCGGCGAGGTTCACCGACGCGGGGTCGGCCTCCGGCAGCAGGCCGCCCGCCGCGGCGACCGCGTCGGCGACCCGCGAGCCCTGCGGCAGCGTGACCAGGCCGGGGCGCACCACGAGACCCACGACCGAGACGACGACGGTGAGCTGCGCATCGGCGGGCTGGGCGTCGGCGGCCTCCCCTCCCGGCGGGTCGGCGGGCGGTGGCGACGCCGAGGCCGGGGCGGGAGCCGGCGGGGGCATCTCGACGGCGGGCCGGTCGAGCCAGGTCCAGCCCGCGAGCAGCAGCGCGGCCATCAGCCCGGCGGCCCACAGCGCCCGGTTGCCCCGCCGGCCGGGGTCGACGCGGACCGTCCGCGCCGGCGCGCGGTGGCGGCCGAGCCCGGGAGGGAGCCCGTCGGAGAGGTCGTCGCCGGGTGCGGCAGGAGCGTCCCGTCCGGCGGCCCGTCCGGCGTCCTCCTCCGGCTCCCCGCCCCAGCGGTCCTCGTTGGGGGCGTCGTGGTCCGGGGGGTCGTCCTCGGGCAGCCAGCCCGACCGCCGGCCCTCCGCCAGCAGCACCCGCAGGCGGGCGCGGATGACGTCGGCGTCGTCGTCGCGGCGGGAGGTCAGGCGCACGCGGCGGACGCTAGGAAGCCGCCGCGGCCACCGGTCCGGTCACGGGAGGACTGTGGACGGCGAGCGGGCCTGTGGACGCGCGGAGCCGTCCGGGAGGTACCCGGGTGCAGCCTGCGCCCGTGCCCGCCTCCTGCTCAGCCCTCCCCGGGGTCCTCCACGGTGCCCTCCGGAGTCTCCTCCGGCTCCTCCGGCGCCACCTCGGCCGGCGCCACGACGACGCCCACCGCGCCGGGGCCCACGTGCGCGCCGATCACCGCGCCGAGTTCGCTGACGTGCATCTCGCGGATCCCGGGGAGGGCCTCCCGCAGCTGCGCGGCGAGCTTCTCCGCGCGGTCGGCCGCGGCCAGGTGGTGCACGGCGACCGACGCGCCCGCCCCGCCGGCCGCCTCGACGGCGCGCTGCACGAGGCGGGTCATCGCCCGCCCGGTCGTGCGGACCCGCTCCAGCGGCACCACCGTGCCGTCGACGACGTGCAGCAGCGGCTTGATGGACAGCGCCGTGCCGAGCAGCGAGGCGGCGGGCCCGATGCGGCCGCCGCGGCGCAGGTGCTCGAGGGTGTCGACGACGAACAGCGTGCGGGTGCGGGCGGCGGTGCCGTTGGCGACCGCGGCCACCTCCTGCGCGGTGGCGCCCTCGGCGGCCGCCCGCGCGGCCGCGAGGACGGCGAAGCCGGTGCCCATGGCGGTGGAGCGGGTGTCGACGACGGTCACCACGTGCTCGCCGACCTGCCCGGCGGCCAGTCGCGCCGCGTCCCAGGTGCCGGAGAGGTCGGCGGACAGGTGGACCGACACCACGCGGTCGGCGCCCTCGGCCAGCCGTCGGCGGTAGGCGGCGACGAAGTCGCCGGGCGTGGGCCGCGACGTGGAGACCCGCTGGCCGCGGGTGCCCAGAGCCCGGGCGACGTCCTCCGGGGTGATCTCCTCGCCCTCGCGCCCCGACCGGCCGGCCAGGACGACGTAGCAGGGCACCACCTCGATGCCGTACCGGGCGACGACGTCCGGGGGCAGGTAGGCCGTGGAGTCGGTGACCACGGCGACGGACACCAGGCGAGGCTAGACCGCGCGCCGGCGGTGGCGTGTCGCGGAGGGAGCCGGCGGGCGTCCGGCGGGTGTCCTCAGGACAGCGCGTCGGCGTCCGAGGCGGGCGGCGGGGCGGCCTCGGGGGTGGCGCCGTCGGCGGGCCGGGCGACCCTGCCGTCGCCCTCGGCCGCGGGGACGGCGGCCACCGTGCTGTTGTGCCGCATCAGCCGCCAGCGGTCGCCCTGCCGCACGACCTCGCTCCAGCCGCAGTTCGACAGCGGGCCGAACACCCGCCGGTGCTCGGGGCCCAGGCCCAGCAGCGCCTCGATCAGCCGCCCGGCCGTGCCGCCGTGGGTGACGACGACGGCGACGTCGACGGGCGGGAGGTCCACGAGCGCGGCCAGCGCCCGGGCGACGACCGCCGCGTTCTCCTCGCCGCCGCGGCCGTGCACCGGCCGGCCGGCGAGCCAGTCGGCGAACTGCTCGGGATACCGCTGCTCGACCTCGCCACGGGTCAGGCCCTCCCAGCAGCCGAGCCCGTGCTCGCGCAGCCGCTCGTCGATCCGCAGGTCCACACCGAGGAGGTCGGTGAGGGCCAGCGCGGTGTCGGCGGCACGCACGAGGTCGCTGGAGACGACGACGGACGACCCGGTGCGCAGTCCGCCCGCCGCGAGGTGCGGCGCCGTGCGGGCGGCCTGGGCGCGGCCCTCGGCGTCGAGCGGCGGGTCCATCTGGCCCTGGAAGCGGCCGGTGGCGTTCCACTCCGTCCGGCCGTGCCGCCAGACGAGCAGGCGTGGGACGGGCAGGGGCGGCAGCTCGGGCAGGCTCATCGGGGGTGTGCGGCCGTCAGCGGCCGGACGCCCCCGGCTCACCGGTCGCGCCGTCCCCGCCGGTCCCCCCGTCGAGCAGCGGGTCGGCCTCGAGCAGGTCGTCGTCGAGCAGGTCCTCGTCGGTCGCGCCGCCCGCGTCGGCCTGCTCGGCGTCCGGGTCGGGCGCGAGCAGCACGGGCGAGGCGCCGGCCGGGTCGACGTCGTCCCCGGAGACCACGCCGCCGGAGACCGCACCGTCAGCGACGGCGCGGTCTCCGGCCGGGCCGGTAGCGCCGTCGGCGGGCAGCGCCCGGTCGACGAAGGGGATCGTCGGGCAGTCCTTCCACAGGCGCTCGAGCGCGTAGTAGGCCCGCTCCTCGGTGTGCTGGACGTGCACGACGACGTCGACGAAGTCCAGCAGCACCCAGCGCGCCTCGGCGACGCCCTCGCGGCGCACCGGCTTCACGCCGTGGCGGCGCAGCCGCTCCTCGACCTCGTCGACGATCGACTGCACCTGGCGCTCGCTGGGCGCGGAGGCGAGCACGAAGGCGTCGGTGATGGCGAGCCGGTCGCTGACGTCGACGATCGAGACGTCGGTGGCGAGCTTGTCGGCGGCGGCCTGGGCCGCGAGCAGTGCGGTCTCCCGCGCCTCGGCGGAGGCGGTCATCGGGGCATCTCCCGGAGGTGTTCGGTGGGTGGGTCGGCGGGGCCGGCGGCGGGCCGGCCGGTGCGCGGGGCGCCGGGGCGCCGGGCGGTCTGCCCGCTCCGGTACAGCCCACGCTTCTCGATGTACTGGACGACCCCGTCGGGCACGAGGTACCAGACCGGCATCCCGCGGGCGACGCGGTCGCGGCAGTCGGTGGAGCTGATGGCCAGGGCCGGGATCTCGACCAGGCTCACCGCGCCCTCGGGCAGGTGGCCGTCGGCGAGCGCGTACCCGGGGCGGGTGACGCCGACGAAGTGCGCCAGCCGGAGGAAGCGGTCGCTGTCGCGCCAGCTGAGGATCTGGGCGAGCGCGTCGGCGCCGGTGATGAAGAACAGCTCGGCGTCGGGGCGCTGGGCGTGCAGGTCGGAGAGGGTGTCGATCGTGTACGTCGGCCCCTCGCGGTCGACGTCGACCCGGCTGACGGAGAACCGCGGGTTCGAGGCGGTGGCGATGACGGTCATGAGGTAGCGGTCCTCGGCGGGGCTGACCTCCCGCTCGGTCTTCTGCCAGGGCTGGCCGGTCGGCACGAAGACGACCTCGTCGAGACCGAACAGACCGGCGACCTCGCTGGCGGCGACCAGGTGGCCGTGGTGGACGGGGTCGAACGTCCCACCCATCACGCCGATCCGCGTCCCAGCCACCGATCGAGCCTAGCCGGGCGGGGCGATGCGGGCCGGACCGGTCCGGCCCCGGTGGAACGGGCGGTGGACGGCGCCCGGTCCGGACGGCCGGGCGCGGTCGTCGCCGCACCCGGCCGCCGGGACCGGGGTCCGGTCACGACCGGCACCCCCGTGCCGTCGGTCGCTCCCCCGGGCTCCGCCGCCGGGGCGGAGGAGCCGGGGTGGCGCCGGACCGGACCCGGCACCGCGCTGACCAACGGAACGAGCGTGATCCGGTTACGGCTGCGGCGCGGATCCACCGTCCCGGGCGTGTCGGGCACGCGTGCCGCCACGGAGCGCACCGCGGCGGTCACGGGTCAGAGGGTGGTCACGAAGTCGGCCAACTGGGTGGCGTTGCGGCACTCGACCATGTCGATGACCTCGCCGTAGCGGTCGGCCGCCGAGTCGCCGCTCCCCCACAGCCGCCGCGGCTCCGGGTTGAGCCAGTGCGCCGAGCGGGCACGGCGCACCAGGTCGGCGAGCACCGGCAGCCCCGGCTGGCGGTAGTTGGTCCGCCCGTCGCCGAGCACGAGCAGCGACGTCTTCGGCCCGACCGCGGTCGGCCAGCGGTCGGCGAACACCTCGAGGGCGTTGCCGTAGTCGCTGTGCCCGTCGAAGGCCACCACGTCGGCCTCCCGGCCGATCCGGGCGATCGCCTGGGTGACGTCGGCGCCGGGCCGGAAGAAGCGGGTCACCTCGTCGGTGGCGTCGACGAACGCGAACGCCCGCACGCCGGAGAAGTGCTCGCGCAGCGCCTGGGTGAGCATCAGCGTGAAGTGGCTGAACCCGGCCACCGAGCCGCTGACGTCGCACAGCACGACCAGCTCCGGCTTGTGCACCTTGCGCGGCCGGTGGTGGGTGACCACCGGGACGCCGCCGGTACCGAGCGAGGCGCGCACGGTCTTGCGGAAGTCCAGCCGGCCCTCGCGGCCCATCCGCCGCCGCGCCGACAGCCGCACCGCCAGCCGGCGGGCCAGCGGCGCCACCGCCCGCCGCAGCTCGGCGAGGTCGGCCTGCTGCGCGCGCAGGAAGTCGACCTGCTCGGCCAGCGGCCGCACCGCGCTCTTCGCCACGCGGTCCCGGCCGCGCTCGGCCGCCGCCCGCCGCCGCACCTCGGCGTCCACGGCCGCCCGGAACGCGGCCAGCCGCTCGCGCACCGTCTGCCGCGCCACCTGCTCGGCCAGGCCGCCACGGCCGCCGTCCCCGAGGAGCCCGGCGAGCAGCTGGGCGACCAGGGTGTCGGGCGAGAGCGCCCGCATCACCCGGTAGCCGAAGAACGACTGCCCCGACGGCGACGCCGGCGCCCGGCCGAGCTGCTCCACGGCCCTCCGGGCGAAGCGGCGCAGCGCCTCGTCGTCGCCGTCGGCGAGCAGGCGGGCGAGTTCGGCGCGCATCCGCTCGGCGAGGTCGCGCTCGTCGCCGTCGCCGTGCCCGTCGGGCAGGTCGAGCGTCGCGCCGTCGTCGGCGTCCTCGTCCGCATCCCCGCTGTCGGGGTCCCCGTCGGCGTCGGGGCCGGACGCGGGGCGGTCGGACAGCGGCCACCACAGGTCGAACAGCACGTCGTAGGCCGGCCGCTGCGACGCCCGCTGCAGCAGCACCGCCGCCAGGCCGTGCCGCAGCTGCTCGCGCTCGAGCAGGTCGACGACGGTGAGGATCTCGGCGGCGTCGACGGCCTGGCTGATCCCGACCGGGATACCGGCCTCGCGCACCGCGCGCACGAACCCGTCGAGATGCCCGGCCAGACCGCCCGCGGCGACCGGGCCGGGAGCCGCCGGCGCGCTCATCAGTTGAGCCGCAGCTCGGCGGCGGCCCGGTCCTGGTCGCTGGCGTGCTTGAGCACCACGCCGAGCGTCGCGCGCACCGCCGTCTCGTCGAGGGTGTCCAGGCCCAGCTCCAGCAGCGTCTGCGCCCAGTCGAGGGTCTCGGAGATCGACGGCGACTTCTTCAGCTCCATCGCCCGCAGCGCCCGGATGGTGCGCACGAGCTGCTCGGCCAGCGCCGGCGCGAGGTCGGGCACCCGGGAGAGCACGATCTCCCGCTCCCGCTCGGCCGACGGGTAGTCCAGCGACAGGTACAGACAGCGCCGCTTGAGCGCCTCGGACAGCTCGCGCGTGGCGTTGGAGGTGAGGACCACCGTGGGCCGGCGGGTGGCGGCGACCGTGCCGAGCTCGGGGATGGTCACCTGGAAGTCGCTGAGCACCTCGAGCAGCAGGCCCTCGACCTCGACGTCGGCCTTGTCGGTCTCGTCGATGAGCAGCACGGTGGGCTCGGTGCGCCGGATCGCGGTGAGCAGCGGCCGCGACAGCAGGAACTCCTCGCCGAAGATGTCGTCGTGGACGGTGTCCCAGTCCGCGCCGCCGTCGCCCTGCGCCGCCTGGATGCGCAGCAGCTGCTTCTTGTAGTTCCACTCGTACAGCGCCCGCGCCTCGTCGAGCCCCTCGTAGCACTGCAGCCGGATCAGCTCCGCGCTCGTCGCCGCCGCCAGCGCCTTGGCGAGCTCGGTCTTGCCGGTGCCGGCCGGTCCCTCGACGAGCAGCGGCTTGCCCAGCCGGTCGGCGAGGAAGACCGTCGTCGCGATCCGCTCGTCGGGCAGGTACCCCGCCGTGGACAGCCGCTTCTCGACGTCGCTGACGGAGGAGAACTGCGGCAGTTGCGTCGGCGGGCGGGGCATGGGACTCCTCGAGGGGGAGGCCGGGGTCAGCGCGTGTGGCCGTTCCCGGTGACGACGTAGGTGGTGCTGGTCAGCTCGGGCAGGCCCAGCGGCCCGCGCGCGTGCAGCTTCTGGGTGGAGATGCCGATCTCGGCGCCGAACCCGAACTCGCCGCCGTCGGTGAACCGGGTGGAGGCGTTGACCAGGACGGCGGCCGCGTCGACCCCGGCGGTGAACGCGGCGATGGCGGCCGCGGAGTCGGCGACGATGGCCTCGCTGTGCCCGCTCCCCCACCGCGCGATGTGGTCGAGGGCCTGCGGCAGGTCGTCGACCACCCGCACGGCCATGTCCATCGACAGGTACTCGGTGGCCCAGTCCTCGTCGGTGGCCGGGACGACGGCGTCGTGCGCGGCGCGGGCGGCGGCGTCGCCGTGCAGCGTCACGCCGGCGTCGGCGAGCGCGGTGAGCAGCCGCGGCAGGACCGGTGCGTCGCGGTGCACGAGCAGCGTCTCCGCGGAGTTGCACACGCTGACCCGGTGCGTCTTGGAGTTGAGCACCACGGCCTCGGCCATGGCGGCGTCGGCGGAGGCGTCGACGTAGACGTGGCAGTTGCCGACGCCGGTCTCGATGACCGGCACCTGCGCCTCGCGGACCACCCGCTGGATGAGCGAGGCCCCGCCGCGCGGGATGACGAGGTCGACCAGTCCGCGCGCGGAGAGCAGCTCGCCCACGGAGGCGCGGTCGGCGGGCAGCAGCTCGACGGCGCCCTCCGGCAGCCCGGCCTTCTGCCCGGCCTCGGACAGGACGGCGACCAGCGCGGTGTTCGTGCCGAACGCCGACGCCGAGCCGCGCAGCAGCGCCGCGTTGCCGCTCTTCAGGCACAGGCCCGCGGCGTCGACGGTCACGTTGGGCCGCGCCTCGTAGACGATCCCGATCACGCCGAAGGGCACCCGGACCTGGCGCAGCTCGAGCCCGTTGGGCAGCCGGGACCCGCGGACGACGTCGCCCACCGGGTCGGGCAGCGCGACCAGCTCGCGCAGCGCCGCGGCCACCCCGGCGACCCGGCCGGCGTCGAGGCGCAGCCGGTCGAGCACCGACGCCGGGGTGCCGTCGGCGGCCGCGGCCTCGACGTCGCGCGCGTTGGCGGCGAGCACCTCGTCGGTGCGCTCGACCAGCGCGTCGGCCATCGCGGACAGCGCGGCGTCCTTGACGTCGGTCGGCAGGGTGCGCAGCACCCGGGAGGCGGCGCGGGCGCGCGTGACGGCGGCCCCGATCAGCGGCAGCTCGGCGGCGTCGGACACGCCCTCACGCTACCCGGCGCCCCTCCCGGCCGGGCGTGTCGCCGATGTGTGAGAATGGTTCTCATGCCCACGACCTCGACGCGCGTGCTCGCCGCGACCGCCGCCTCGGCCACCGCCCTCCTGCTGACCGCCTGCGGGTCCGGCGACGACGCGGCCGCGGCGTCGGACGGCGTCGGCGTCGTGGCGGCCTTCTACCCGCTGCAGTGGGCCGCCGAGCGGGTCGGCGGCGACCGGGTCGACGTCACCTCGCTCACCCCGCCGGGCGCCGAGCCGCACGACCTCGAGCTCACCCCGCGCGACGTCGCCTCCCTCACCGAGGCCGACCTCGTCGTCTACCTCCAGGGCTTCCAGCCGGCGCTCGACGACGCCGCGGCCGAGGCCGGCGACAACACCTGGGACGCCGGCCAGGCGGCCGACCTCTCGCTGACGACCGAGGAGCACTCACACGAGGGCGAGAGCGAGGAGGAGCACGCCGAGCACGCCGAGGAGGAGGGCGGCGAGGAGGTCACCGACCCGCACTTCTGGCTCGACCCGACGCGGCTGGCCGACGTCGGCGACGCGCTGGCCGAGCGGCTCGCCGAGACCGACCCCGACGGCGCCGCCACCTACGAGGAGAACGCCGCCGCGCTGCGCACCGACCTCGAGGCCCTCGACGCCGAGATGCAGGAGGGCCTGGCCGACTGCGCGGTGAGCACGCTCGTCACCTCCCACGACGCCTTCGGCTACCTCGCCGACCGGTACGGTCTGGAGGTGGTCGGCATCAGCGGCCTGAGCCCCTCGACGGAGCCCAGCCCCGGGCAGCTCGCCGAGATCTCCACCCTGGTGCGGGAGACCGGCGTGACCACCGTCTACACCGAGACCCTCGTCGACCCCGCCGTCGCCGAGACCGTCGCGCAGGAGGCCGGCGTGCAGACCGCCGTGCTCGACCCGCTCGAGGGCCTCACCGACGAGTCGGCCGGGTCGGACTACCTCGAGGTCATGCGCGCCGACCTGGCCACGCTGCAGGAGGGACAGGGCTGCGCATGAGCGACCCCGCGCTACGCCTCGCCGGCGCCACCATCGGGTACGGCGACGTCGCGATCGTCCGTGACGCCGACCTGACCGTGCGGCGCGGCGAGGCCGTCGCGGTGCTCGGCTCCAACGGGTCGGGCAAGACCACGCTCTCCCGCGGGGTGCTGGGCCTGGCCACGGTGCTCGGCGGCACCGTGGAGGTGCTCGGCGCCCCGGTCGGCCGACTGCGCGAGCGCGGCCGGGTCGGGTACGTGCCGCAGCGCCACACGGTCAGCGGCGCCATGCCGGCGACCGTCCGCGAGGTCGTCACCGTCGGCCGGCTGCCCCGCCTGGGGCTGTTCCGCCGGCCCGGTCCGCGCGACCGCGCCGCCGTCGCCGAGGCCGTGGCCGCCGTGGGCCTGGCCGACCGGCTCGAGGACCCGGTGGCCTCCCTCTCCGGCGGTCAGCAGCGGCGTGTGCTCGTGGCCCGGGCGCTGGCCGCCGAGCCCGAGCTGCTGATCATGGACGAGCCGACCGCCGGCGTGGACGCGGCCAGCCAGGCGGCGCTGGCCGGCGTGCTCGCCCGGGTGTCCGCGGGCGGCACGACACTGGTGGTCGTGACCCACGAGACCGGCCCGCTGGCGGGGGTGCTCACCCGCGCGGTCGTCGTCGACTCGGGGCTGCTGACCTACGACGGGCCGCTGGCCGGCGCGGGCGCCCCGGCCGGGCCCGACTGCCACCACCCCGCGGAGGCTGATGAGCGGCCTGCCCGCGGCTACTCGCTCGACCAGCCGCGCCCGGCGCCCGACGCCGTCCGGGTGCGCGACGGGAGCCGCTGACGTGGAACTGCTCGAGTACGGCTTCATGCAGCGGGCGCTGCTCGCCTCGCTGATGGTCGGCCTGGTCGCGCCCGCGGTCGGCGTCTTCCTCGTCCAGCGGCGGCTGTCGCTGCTCGGCGACGGCCTCGGCCACGTCGCGCTCACCGGCGTCGGCGTCGGCGTGCTCACCTCCAGCGCCCCGGTGGGCACCGCCCTGGTGGCCGCCGTCCTCGGCGCCGTGCTCATCGAGCTGGTCCGTGCGCGCGGGCGCACCAGCGGCGACGTCGCCCTCGCCGTCCTGTTCTACGGCGGCATCGCCGGCGGTGTCGTGCTGCTGTCGCTCGCGCCGCGCGGGCAGGCCACCAACCTCGACGCCTACCTGTTCGGCGCGATCACCACGACGACGGCCGCCGACGTCGCGGTGTTCGGCGTGATCACCGTCGTCGTGCTGGGCGTGGTCTGGCTGCTCGGGCAGCGGCTGTACGCGGTGAGCGACGACGAGGAGTACGCCCGCGCCGTCGGGCTGCCGGTACTGCCGCTGAACACCGTGCTCGCGGCGCTCGTGGCCTCGACGGTCGTGCTGTCGATGCGGGTGGTGGGCCTGCTGCTCATCAGCGCGCTGATGATCCTGCCGAGCGCCGTGGCCCAGCTGGTGGGTCGCAGCTTCCGCACCACGCTGTACCTGGCGTGCGCGATCGGCGTCGTCGTCAGCGTCTCCGGCACCGCCGGCTCGTACTACACGGGCACCCCCTCGGGCGGCACCATCGTGCTGCTGGCGATCGCGCTGTTCCTGGCCGTCACGGCCGCCGTCGCCCTCCGCGACGCGACGGCGCGGCGGCGGCACGGGCGTAGGGTCGTCGTCCACGCCGCCCACCCGCACGAGCACGGCACCGGCTGCGGGCACCGGGCGGTGCCGCACGGCGACCACGTGGACTACGACCACGACGGCCACCTGCACGCGCCGCACCGGACGGGCAGCGGCGTGCACTACGACGAGCACACGGACGAGCACACGGACGAGCACACGGACGAGCACACGGGCGACCCGGTCGGGACGCCCCCGGCGGGGAGGACGGAGCGCGCGTGAGCGGCCCGGAGACGACCGAGGCGCCCGCCCGCCGGCAGACCCGCCAGCGGACGGCGGTGCTCGCGCTGCTCGAGCAGCAGGACGGCTTCCGCAGCGCCCAGGACCTGCACGCCCTGCTCCGCGAGCGCGGCGACGCCGTGGGCCTGGCCACCGTCTACCGCGCGCTACAGGCCCTGGTCGACGACGGCCTGCTCGACGTGCTCCGCAACGACGACGGCGAGGCGTCCTACCGGCGCTGCTCGCCGGTGCACCACCACCACCTGGTCTGCCGCTCGTGCGGGACGACGGTCGAGGTCGCCGACGCGCCGGTGGAGCGCTGGGCCGCCCGCGTGGCCGCCGAGCACGGGTTCACCGACGTGTCCCACCAGGTCGAGGTCTTCGGCACCTGCGCCGCCTGCCACGCCGCTCAGCGGTAGGGGTCGGTCACCTCGCGCAGCCGGGTGAGGGCCGCGCGCAGCTGTGCCGTCGTCTCCTCCCCGAGGTGGGCGGTCCACTCGGCCTCCACCCGCGCCTCCACCTCACGGGCCAGCGCGATGACGGCCCAGCCGCGCTCGGCGATCTGCACCAGCCGGGCGCGGGCGTCGGTCGGGTCGGGCACGCGCCGCACGTAGCCGGCGCGTTCGAGCTGGTCGACGAGGTGGCCCGCCGTCTGCTTGGTCACCAGCGCCTGCTCGGCCAGGTCGGTCAGCCGCGTCCCCTGCGGGCCGATCCGCGCGGCGATGCGCCCCTGGGCGGCGGTGATGTCGTCGAACCCCTTCTCCGCCATCGCGGCGAGCAGCCGGGCCTCCATGGCCCGGTGCGGGTAGAAGCAGAGCAGGCCCAGGTTCTGGCGGTCAGGCTCGGTCACGGGACCCCTTGACGATGGTCAGATCTTCTGACTAGATGGTCAGGACATCGTACCAACCCAGCGGAGACCGCCATGGACACCGACGACGTCTGGCGCATGATCGACTCCGAGCGGGCGGGCCTCGCCGACCTGCTCGACGAGCTCTCCCCGGCCGAGTGGGAGACGCCCTCGCTGTGCGCAGGCTGGCGGGTCCGCGACGTCGCCGCGCACCTCACGCTGGCGCAGATGGGGCCGTGGCCCGCGACGGTCGCCGCCGTCCGCGCGGGGGGCAACTTCAACCGGATCATCCGCGACACCGCGCTCCGCCTGGGACCACTGCCCGACGCGGAGTACGGCCGCCGGATCCGCGCCATGGTCGGCTCCCGGCGGCGGGCGCCGTTCGTCTCCCCCGTCGAGCCGCTCACCGACGTCCTGGTGCACGGCCAGGACATCGCGCTGCCCCTCGGGCGCACCCGGCCGGTCCCGCCGGCCGCCGCGGCCGTGTCGGCGCGGCGCGCCTGGGCGATGAGCTTCCCGTTCGGCGTGCGGAAGCGGCTGGCCGGCCTGCGGCTGCGGGCCACCGACAGCGACCTCGTGCTGGGCGAGGGCGCCTCGGTCGAGGGCACGACCGGGGACCTGCTGCTGCTGGTCACGGGGCGCACCGCGACGGTGCACCGGCTCTCCGGGGAGGGCCTGCAGAGACTGCCGGCGGCGCAGGGCCGCCGGGAGGAGCCGAGGAGGGCGACATGACCCTGGGTGTGATCACGGACGTGTCCGCACCGGTCGAGACCTACGACGCGGTTCACGCGGCGATGCTCGCGCGGATGGACCCGGCGACCGAGGGCCTGCTGGTGCACGTGGCCCGCGCGACCGCGGACGGCTTCCAGGTGATCGACGTGTGGGAGTCGCGCGAGGCCTACGAGCGCGGGATCCGGGAGGTGGTCGGGCCGGTGTCCGCGGAGGTCCTGGGCGGCCGGGAGCTCCCGCCTCCGACCGTGACCGAGTTCGAGGTCCGCGGCCTGGTGCTCCCGCGGACCGGCGTCGCCGTCTGAGGGGGGCCGGCGCCGGCCCCGCGGGGCCGGCGCCGGGCGGGTCAGTTCAAGGCACGGGTGCCGGGCGGCAGGACGCCGCCGCCGACCATGTCGACGACCGCGTCCTGCAGCGCCGTGAGCGCCACGCGCTGGGTGAACGGGCCGGTGGAGACCCGGGCGACGCCGAGCTCCTGCATCTCGCGGGCCGGCAGCGCGGCGCCGGGCGGGCTGATCAGCGTCAGCTTGTTGCGGCCGAGGCCCTCGACCACCTGCGCGATCTCGTCGCGGTCGACCAGGCGCGGCACGAAGACCACCGGCGCGCCGGCCTCGAGGAACGCCTTCCCGCGGCGGATCGCCTCGGCCACCAGCTCGCCGCGGTCGGCCCCCTGGGCCGCCCGCACGAACACGTCGGTGCGGGCGTTGAGCACGAAGTCGATGCCGGCGTCGCGCCCGGCCCGGACCACGGCCTCGACGGCGGCCACGGCGTCGTCGAGCGGCTTCATCTGGTCCTCGAGGTTGCCCCCGACGACGCCCTTCTCGATGGCTCGCCGCGCGGTCTCGCCGGCGTCGCCGTAGCCGGCCTCCATGTCCATGCTCACCGGCAGGTCGACGGCGGCGGTGATCCGGCCGACCATGTCCAGGTGGAGGTCGAGCGGGATGTTCTCGCCGTCCTCGTAGCCGAAGGTCGCGGCGATCCCGTGGCTGGCGGTGGCGAGGGCGCGCACCCCCTCGGTGGCGGCGACCACCTGCGCGGAGACGACGTCCCACACGTTGGTGAGGACCAGGATCTCCGGGGCGGTGTGCAGGTCGAGGAGGGTGCGGGCGCGGGTCGCGAGGTCGGTCACGGGTCCCGAACCTACGGGCGCGTCAACGGTCGCGCAGCGCCCGCAGGGCCGCCTTGCGGGCGTCCCCGGTGAGCCGGTCGAGGAACACCTTCCCGTCGAGGTGGTCGACCTCGTGCTGCAGGCAGCGCGCCATGAGGCCCGAGCCGGACAGCCGCAGCGGCTCACCGTGCACGTCGAACCCCTCGACGACGGCGTGCATCGCCCGCACCGTGGGCGCCCAGATGCCGGGGATCGACAGGCAGCCCTCGTCGCCGTCCTGGGTCTCCTCCGACAGCTCGACGACCCGCGGGTTGACCAGGTGGCCGATCTCGCCGTCGACGTTGTAGCTGAACACCCGCGCGCTCACGCCGATCTGCGGCGCGGCCAGCCCGGCGCGGCCGGGGTGGTCGACGGTCTGCTCGAGGTCGCGGACCAGGGCGGCCAGTTCCCGGTCGAAGGCCCGCACCTCGTCGGCGGGGGTGCGGAGCACGGGGTCACCGAGCTCGCGGATGGGGCGGATCGTCACCCGGGCAGTCTCCCAGCCGCCCGCGGGCGCCCGACCAGCACCATCTCGTCGCGGTGCACCACCTCGCGGCGGTACTCCGGGTCGAGGTCGGGCGTGCGCCGGCCGAGCAGGCCGGGCAGCTCGCGGGCGTCGTAGGCGACCAGCCCGCGGGCGACGACGGCGCCGTCGGGGCCGACCAGCTCCACCGGGTCGTCGGCGAGGAAGTCGCCGTCCACCCCGGTGATCCCGGCGGCCAGCAGCGACGCCGACCGCTCGCGCACCGCGCGCACCGCGCCGTCGTCGAGCACCAGGCGCCCGCGGGGGCGGCTGGCGTAGCGCAGCCAGAACTGGCGGCCCGACGGGCGGCGGCCCGAGGGCTCGAACAGCGTGCCCACCCGCTCCCCCGCCAGCGCGGCGGCGGCCTGCGGCGTGGAGGTGACGACGACGGGCACGCCGGCGCCCGACGCGATGAACGCGGCCTCCACCTTGGTCGCCATGCCGCCGGTGCCCACGCCGTTGCGGCGGGCGGTGCCGAGGGTGACCGCGGCGAGGTCGGCCGGGCCGGTCACCCGGTCGACCAGCTGTGCGGGGCCGGTGCGCGGGTCGCCGTCGTAGACGCCGTCGACGTCGGAGAGCAGCACCAGCGCGTCCGCGGCGGCCACGTGCGCGACGAGCGCGGCGAGGCGGTCGTTGTCGCCGAAGCGGATCTCCTCCGTGGCGACCGTGTCGTTCTCGTTGACGATCGGCAGCGCGCCGAGGGTGAGCAGCCGCTCGAGCGTCTGGCGGGCGTTGCGGTAGTGGCCGCGCCGGGTGAGGTCGTCGGCGGTCAGCAGCACCTGGCCGACGGTGATGCCGTGCCGGTCGAAGGCGTCGGCGTAGGTCTGCACCAGCCGCAGCTGCCCGACGCTGGCCGCCGCCTGGGCGGTCGCGAGGTCGCGCGGGCGGCCCTCCACGCCGAGCGGCGCGAGGCCCGCGGCGATCGCGCCGGAGGACACGAGCACGACCTCGCGGCCCTGCGCTCGCACGGCGGCGAGGACGTCGACCAGCGCGGTCAGCCGGGCCGGGTCGAGCCCGCCGGGCAGCGTGGTGAGCGAGGAGGAGCCGACCTTGACGACGACCCGGCCCGCCCCGGCGATCCCCGGGCGGGCGGTCACGCGTCGTCCTCGCCGGTCGGGTCGTCGGCGGGCAGCTCCTCGCCGGGCAGCTCCTCGTCGGTCCAGGTGTCGGTGACCTCGTAGGGCACCCGGCGGGCCTTCTTGGCCGCCAGCCGCTCGGCGGCGCGCACGCGGTGCGGCGCGTCGATCCGGCTGTCGGTGCCGCGCCCGCCGAGGCCGGCGGTCTCCTCCGCGAGCGGGGTGCCGGCGGGCAGCTCGGGATCGAAGTCGAAGGCGACGTCGCCGACGACGACCGTGTCACCCTCCCGCGCGCCGAGCTTCGTGAGCCGCTCCTCCACGCCGAGCCGGTTGAGCCGGTCGGCGAGGTAGCCCACGGCCTCGTCGTTGGTGAAGTCGGTCTGGCGCACCCAGCGCTCGGGCTTGGCGCCGCGGACGACGAAGGTCGTCTCGTCGTCGGGGTCGCGCTCGACGGTGAAGCCGGAGTCGTCGACGGCGCGCGGCGTGATCGTCACCCGCGCGGGCTCCGGCGCCGGCAGCGCGGCCCGGTACTCCTCGACGGCGGCGGCCAAGGCGTAGCCGAGCGCGTCGAGGCCCTCACCCGTCGCGGCGCTGACCGGGAAGACCCGCAGCCCGCGCGCCTCCAGCGCCGGGCGCACCAGGTCGACCAGCTCCCGCCCGTCGGGGACGTCGATCTTGTTGAGGACGGCGACCCGCAGCCGGCCGACGAGGTCCAGCTCGTCGCCGCCGTACTCCGCGAGCTCCTGGGTGAGCGCGTCGATGTCGGTCTCGGGGTCGCGGCCGGGCTCGAGGGTGGCCATGTCGACCACGTGCACCAGCACCGCGCAGCGCTCGACGTGCCGGAGGAACTGCAGGCCGAGGCCCTTGCCGGTGGCCGCGCCGGGGATCAGCCCGGGGACGTCGGCCATCGTGAAGACGGTGTCGCCCGCCCGCACGACGCCGAGGTTGGGCACCAGCGTGGTGAACGGGTAGTCGGCGATCTTCGGCCGCGCCGCGGACATGGCGGCGATCAGCGAGGACTTGCCGGCCGAGGGGAAGCCGACCAGCCCGACGTCGGCGACGCTCTTGAGCTCCAGCACGGCGTCGAAGGCCTCGCCCGGCTCGCCGAGCAGGGCGAAGCCCGGCGCCTTGCGGCGGGGGTTGGCCAGCGCCGCGTTGCCCAGGCCGCCCTTGCCGCCCTGCGCCAGCACGACGCGGGTGCCGGCGCCCACCAGGTCGGCGACCACCTCGCCGCCGACGCTGACCACGGTGCCCTCGGGGACGCGCAACACGCGCTCCTCGCCGTTGGCGCCGTGCCGGTGGCTGCCGGCGCCGGGGCGGCCGTTGCCGGCCTTCTGGTGCGGGCGGTGGTGGAAGTCCAGGAGGGTGTGGACGTTGGGGTCCACCTCCAGGACGACGTCGCCGCCGTTGCCCCCGTTGCCCCCGTCGGGGCCGCCGAGGGGCTTGTACTTCTCGCGGTGCACGGACGCGACGCCGTGACCCCCGTTGCCCGCGGCGACGTGCACGATCACGCGGTCGACGAACGCGGCCATCTCTGCTCTACCTGCTCACTGCCTGCTCAACGCCGACGAGCGCACGGGCCGGCCGGCCCGTGCGCTCGTGGCGGTACGGAGATCTGGTCCCGAGCCTGCGGCTCAGGCGTCGACCGTCGTGATCGAGACGGTCTTGCGGCCACGGCTGGTGCCGAAGGTGACCGCGCCCGGGGTCAGGGCGAACAGCGTGTCGTCGCCGCCACGGCCGACGCCGAGACCCGGGTGGAAGTGGGTGCCACGCTGGCGCACGATGATCTCGCCGGCCTTGACGACCTGGCCGCCGAAGCGCTTCACGCCGAGGCGCTGGGCGTTCGAGTCGCGGCCGTTGCGGGAGGACGAGGCGCCCTTCTTGTGTGCCATGTCGTCGTCAGCCCTTCGTGATGTCGCGGACGACCACGTCGGTCAGCGGCTGACGGTGGCCCTGACGCTTGTGGTAGCCCGTCTTGTTCTTGAACTTGTGGATGCGGATCTTCGGGCCCTTGCCGTGCCCGACGATCTCGCCGGTCACGGTCACGCCGGCCAGCGCCTGCGCGTCGCTGGTGACGGTGTCGCCGTCGACCAGGAGCAGGGCCGGGAGGGTGACGGAGTCGCCCGCCTCACCCGCGAGACGGTTGACCGTGAACCGGTCGCCCACGGCCACCTTGTGCTGCCGGCCACCGGCCTTCACGACTGCGTACACCACTGAACTCCTCGATCGCTGCTGTCTGTCCCGCGATGCGTCCTGGGCGCACCCCGGCGCGGGCACCGGGTGCTGGACGGGCCGCACCGCCTCCTCGGCCCCGGGAGGGAGCCCGGTCCGGGGCGGTGCAACCCGACCAGCGTACCCGAGCGCCCGGGACCGGGTCGAACGCGGCCTCGGGCGCCCGGAGGTCAGCTGGCGGGCGGGCCCGCCGGGCGGCTGGCGGCCCGGCGCCGACGCGGGCGGGCGGGCGGGACGGCCGCGTCCTCGGCGCCTGCGGCGTCGCCCGTGCCGTTCCCCGCGACGCCGTCGGCGGGCACCGGCTCGTCGTCCCCGGGACCGGCGTCGTCCGGACCGGTGCCCGGGGGCACGTCCTCGTCCGCCGCCGCGGCGGCCTCGGTCTCGGACTCGGCCGGCTCCGGCTCGGTCACCTCGGCCCCCGGGACCTCGGCGCCGAACTGCACCGTGACGTCGACCTCGGCCGGCCCGGCGACCGCGTCGGCCGCGGGCAGCTCCGGGGTGGTCTCGTCGGGGACGGTGACCTCGGTGGCGACGTCGGCGGGCGTCGGGTCCTGGGCCGGGGCGTCCTCGACGGGGGCGTCCTCGGCCGGCGGGACGTCCTGGGCGGCGTCGGCGGCGGTGTCCTCGACGGCGGTGTCCTCGACGGGGGCGTCCTCGGCCGGCGGGACGTCCTGAGCGGGGTCGGCGGCGGTGTCCTCGGACGCCGTGTCGCCCCCGGCGGCCGCGGCGAGCACGGCGGCGTCCTCGGCGGCGCGCTCCTCACCGGACTGGCCGCGGTTGCGGCGTCCCCGGTTGCGGCGGCCGCCCGAGCGCTGCCCCTCCCCCGAGCCGTTGCCGGCGCCGGACCCGTCGCCGGAGCCGTCGGCGTCCGTCGCGGCCTGCTCGGCCGAGGCGGTCTCGGCGCGCTCGGCGTCCCTGCGCTCGGTCTCCTTGCGCTCGGCGTCCTTGCGCTGGTCACCGCGCTGGTCCCGCCGGCCGTTGCCGCCGTTGCCCCCGCCGGAGCCGCCGGAGCCGCCGGAGCCGGAGCCCGAGCCGCCGCGGCGCTTGTCGTCGACCGGGTCGGTGTGCACGAGCACCCCGCGGCCGCGGCAGTGCTCGCACGGCTCGGAGAACACCTCGAGCAGGCCCTGGCCGACCCGCTTGCGGGTCATCTGGACCAGGCCCAGCGAGGTCACCTCGGCCACCTGGTGCTTGGTGCGGTCGCGGCCCAGGCACTCGGTGAGCCGGCGCAGCACCAGGTCGCGGTTGCTCTCGAGCACCATGTCGATGAAGTCGATGACGATGATGCCGCCGATGTCGCGCAGCCGGAGCTGGCGGACGATCTCCTCGGCCGCCTCCATGTTGTTGCGCGTGACGGTCTGCTCGAGGTTGCCGCCGGAGCCGGTGAACTTGCCGGTGTTGACGTCGACGACGGTCATCGCCTCGGTGCGGTCGATGACCAGCGAGCCGCCCGAGGGCAGCCACACCTTGCGGTCGAGCGCCTTGGCCAGCTGCTCGTCGACGCGCAGGTCGCGGAAGACGTCGCCCTCGCCGGTGTGCCGGGTCAGCCGCCCGGTCAGCTCCGGGGAGACGTGCGCGACGTAGGCCTCGACGGTGTCCCACGCGTCGTCGCCCTGGACGACGAGCTCGCTGAAGTCCTCGTTGAAGACGTCGCGGATCACCCGGATGGCGAGGTCGGGCTCGCCGTAGAGCAGCGACGGGGCGTTGCTCGTCGACTGCGACTTCTGCTGGATGACCTCCCACTGCGCCTGCAGCCGGGCGACGTCGCGGGTGAGCTCCTCCTCCGAGGCGCCCTCCGCGGCGGTCCGGATGATCACGCCGGCGTCCTCGGGGACGATCTTCTTGAGGATGTCCTTGAGCCGCTGCCGCTCGGTGTCGGGCAGCTTGCGGCTGATCCCGGTCATCGACCCGCCGGGCACGTAGACGAGGAACCGGCCGGGCAGGTTGACCTGCTGGGTGAGCCGGGCGCCCTTGTGGCCGATCGGGTCCTTGGTGACCTGCACCAGCACCTTGTCGCCGGACTTGAGCGCCTGCTCGATGGAGCGCTGCTTGCCGGTCAGGCCGGCGGCGTCCCAGTTGACCTCACCGGCGTAGAGGACGGCGTTGCGCCCCTTGCCGATGTCGACGAACGCCGCCTCCATGCTGGGCAGCACGTTCTGCACCCGGCCGAGGTAGACGTTGCCGGCGAAGGACGTCGCCTGCGCCTGGGTGACGTAGTGCTCCACGAGCACGCCGTCCTCGAGGACGGCGATCTGGGTGCGCTCACCGCGCTGGCGGATGACCATGCGGCGCTCCACCGCCTCGCGGCGGGCGAGGAACTCGGCCTCGGTGAGGATCGGCGCGCGGCGGCGCCCGCTGTCGCGGCCCTCCCGGCGGCGCTGGCGCTTGGCCTCCAGCCGGGTGGAGCCGGTGACCCCGCGGACGTCGTCGTCGCTGGTGGCGCGGCCGTTGCGGCCGGCGCGCTCGGGACGGTCGTCGTCGTCCTCGGCCGCCGCCTCGCCCGCGGGCTCCCCGCCACGGCGGCGGCGACGGCGGCGGCGCCGGGTGCTCGAGCCGCCCTCGGCCTCGTCGCCCTCGGCGTCCTCGCCGGTGTCGGCGTCGTCGTCGGTGTCCTCGGTGTCCTCGTCGGCGGCACGCTCGCCGCTGCGCTCGCCGCTGCGGTCGGCGTCCTCGTCGGCGTCGTCGCGGTCGGCCTCGTCGGCGGCGTCCTCACCGCTGCGGCCCCGGCCGCGGCCCCGGCGGCCCCGGCGACGGCGGCGGCTGCTCCCGCCGGCCTCCTCGCGGTCGCCGTCCTCGGCGTCGTCGCGGTCGACCTCGTCGTCGGCGTCGTCGTCCCGCCCGGTGTCCCGGCCGGTGTCGGCGGTGTCCTCGAGCGGGGTCTCCTCGGCGGGCGCCTCGGCGTCCGCGGCGGCGCGGCGGCGGGAGCGGCCGCGGCGGGAGCGCGGCGCGGGCACGTCCTCGTCGTCCGCGGAGGCCGCGGGGACGTCGTCGAGGCCCTCGAGCTCCTCGACGTCGGGCGACTCGGGCAGCGGCCGGCGGCTGCGGCGGCGCGGGGCGGGCGCGACCTCGGGCTCGAGCGGGGCCACGAAGCTGACGAAGGCCGGCCGCGGCGGGGCCGCCGGCAGGGGTGCGGCCTCGACGCTGCCGGGGTCGGCGGCGCCGGCGGGGCGGGTGGCCCGGCGGCGGGGCCGGGCGATGACGGCGGTGGGCTCCGGGGAGCTGAACTGGGCGCCGAAGCGGGGGCCGGCCGGCTCCTCGTCCTCGGCCTCCTCGGCGGGGTTCCCGGCGGGCACCTCCTCGGCGGGTGCCTCGTCGGTGGGGCCCTCCTCGGCGGCCTCGAGCTCCGGGTCGGGCAGCGGCTCGCCGCCGCTCTCGCCGGTCGCCGCCTCCCCGGTGAGGACCTCCGCGGCCGCGGCGTCGCCGGGCGGGAGGTCGGGGGTGCCGCTGCCGGCTCCTCCGGGCGTGGTGGTGGTGTCGTCGTCCTGGTCGGCCACGAGGGCTCGCCTCCTGTGTGGTGCTCCCGGGCGCCGGTCCCCGGCGGGGACAGGCGGCCGCGCAGGAGCACGGGTTGGGCGGGCCGGGCGGCCGCACGGGGTACGGCGGGCTCGCCCGGCCTGCGAAGTCTGTGGGTCGGTCCCGGGTCGGCGGTCGCCGTGGCCGGGGCCGGACTGCAGGTGGTGCGGACTGCAGGTGGTGCGGTGGTCTGGGTGGTGCGGTGGTGCCGGTGGTCTCGGGTGGTACCGGTCGGGGTGCGGCACGTCTGGCAGCCGTGTCGCGCGACGGCGGGTGGCTCCCGGGCTGCTCCGGTCAGACCGCGGCGTGCTCCCCCTGGCAGCGGGTGCGCGCCTCTCGGTCGGGACCGAGCGGATCGGCCACGGTCCCGCTGCCGTCGAGCCGGCCCTGCGCCTCACGCACGGCCCGTGGGGGCGACGGCGGGCGCAGGTCGGCGACGGCAGCCAGAGCGGCCACCACGTCGTCGGGTCGAACGGCGGGCGTCACCTGCCGGACGACCACGTGCAGTATGGCACGTCCTGCCGCACCGCCCACGGACGCCGACGCCACGGGGCCGCGCGCATCGACGTCGCGCAGGCCGTTCTTGGTGCGCTTGGCCACGGTCACCTCGTCGCGGGCGAGGAACTCCGCCACCACTGCCGACAGGTGCTCGGGCTCGATACCGGGCAGCTCGATGCTCCACCGCGCGGCGTCGATCCGGTCGGCCAGCGACCCGCCGCCCTCGGCCGCCTCGACGCACTCGAGGACGTCGATGCCCGGCGGCAGCGAGGCGTCCAGCGCCGCGCGGACCTCCTCCGGGTCGCGCCGCTCGGCCAGGCCGATCTCCAGGTACTCGGCCTCGCTGGCCGCGCCGGTGGGTGCCGCCCCGACGTAGCTGATCTTCGGGTGCGGGGTGAACCCGGCCGAGTAGGCCATCGGCACCCGCGACCGGCGCAGCGCCCGCTCGAGCGCGCGGGCGAGGTCGCGGTGGGAGGCGAAGCGCAGCGGGCCGCGCTTGGCGTAGCGCAGCCGCAGCTTCTGGACCGTGGGCGGTGGAGGCGGGCCCTCCGGCGAGCGGGCCACCCGTCAGCGCCCGACGACGGTGAGCGGCAGCAGGCTGCGCCCGGTGGGGCCGATCTGGATCTCGGTGCCCATGGTCGGGCACACGCCGCAGTCGTAGCAGGGGGTCCACCGGCAGTCGGCGACCTCCTCCTCCGAGAGGGCCTCCTGCCAGTCGTCCCAGAGCCACTCCTTGTCCAGCCCCGAGTCCAGGTGGTCCCAGGGCAGGACCTCGTGCTGGGTGCGCTCGCGGGTGGTGAACCAGTCGAGGTCGACGCCGAACGCGGCGAGCTCCTCGGCCGCGGCGGCCGTCCACCGCTCGTAGGAGAAGTGCTCGCTCCAGCCGTCGAAGCGGCCGCCCTCGCGCCACACCCGCTCGATGACCCGGCCGACGCGGCGGTCGCCGCGGGAGAGCAGTCCCTCGATCACGCCGGGCTTGCCGTCGTGGTAGCGCAGGCCGATGGAGCGGCCGATGCGGCGGTCGGCGTTGATGGCCTGCCGCAGTACCCGCAGCCGGTGGTCGATCGTCTCGGCGCTGGCCTGCCCGGCCCACTGGAACGGGGTGTGCGGCTTGGGCACGAACCCGCCGATCGAGACGGTGCAGCGGATGTCCCTGCGCCCGCTGGCCTCGCGGCCGGCGCGGATGACCTCGACGGCGAGCTCGGCGATCTCGAGCACGTCCTCGTCGGTCTCCGTGGGGAGGCCGCACATGAAGTACAGCTTCACCTGCGTCCAGCCGTTGGCGTAGGCGGTGGTGACCGTGCGGACCAGGTCCTCCTTGGACACGGTCTTGTTGATCACCCGGCGGATCCGCTCGCTGCCGCCCTCGGGGGCGAAGGTGAGCCCGGACCGGCGGCCGTTGCGGGACAGCTCGTTGGCGAGGGTGACGTTGAAGGCGTCGACGCGGGTGGAGGGCAGCGACAGGCCGGTGTTGGTGCCCTCGTAGCGGTCGGCGAGCTCCTTGGCGACCTGGGCGATCTCGGAGTGGTCGGCGCTCGACAGCGAGAGCAGCCCGACCTCCTCGTACCCGGTGGCGCGCAGCCCCTGGTCGACCATCGAGCCGATGCCGGTGATCGTCCGCTCGCGGACCGGGCGGGTGATCATCCCGGCCTGGCAGAACCGGCAGCCGCGGGTGCAGCCCCGGAAGATCTCGACGCTCATCCGCTCGTGCACGCTCTCGGCCAGCGGCACCAGCGGCGTCTTGGGGTAGGGCCACTCGTCGAGGTCCATGACGGTGCGCTTGCCGACCCGGGCGGGCACGTCGTCGCGGGTGCGGGTCACCGCGGCGATCGCGCCGTCGGGCCCGTAGGAGACGGCGTAGAAGCGCGGCACGTACACGCCGTCGACGCGGGCCAGGCGCGCGAGGAGCTCCTCGCGGCCGCCGGGGCGGCCCTGCTCCTTCCACGCCGCCACCACGTCGGTGACGTCGCCGACGACCTGCTCACCGTCGCCGAGGACGGCGCAGTCGACGAAGTCGGCGACGGGCTCGGGGTTGAACGCGGCGTGCCCGCCGGCGACGACGACGGGGTGGGTCTCGTCGCGGTCGACCGCGTGCAGCGGGACGCCGGCGAGGTCGAGCGCCTCGAGGAGGTTGGTGTAGCCGAGCTCGGTGGCGAAGCTGACGCCCAGGACGTCGAAGTCGCGCACCGGGCGGTGCGCGTCGACGGTGAACTGGCCGACGCCGTGCTCGCGCATGAGGGCGGCGAGGTCGGGCCAGACGGCGTAGGTGCGCTCGGCCAGCGCATCCGGGCGCTCGTTGAGCACCTCGTAGAGGATCATGAGCCCCTGGTTGGGCAGCCCCACCTCGTAGGCGTCGGGGTACATCAGCGCCCAGTGCACGGCGACGTCGTCCCAGGCCTTGACCTGGGCGTTCAGCTCACCGCCCACGTACTGGATGGGCTTCTGCACCTGGGCCAGCAGGGGCTCGAGACGGGGGTAGAGGCTCTCTCCGCTCATGACCGGTCCAGGGTAGACGCCGTCCGGCCCGGCTCCGACCGCCTCCGCCGGGAGGCGCCGATGCGTGATCGCCTCTACACTGACGGTGACCAGCGGGGGCGGTTCCGAGGGGGAGCATGACCCAGCCGGCCGGGATCACCGGTACGCAGCTCGACGCCGAGAGCGTCGGTCCGACCCGACCCCGCGGCTGGGCGCGGGCCGCCCTCCCCGCGCTCCCGCACGGCCGCGCCATGCCGGCCGAGCAGTGGGACGCCCACCACGCCTTCGTCCTGCGCGCGCTGACCGTCCTCGTCGTCGCGGTGCCGGTCTACGCGCTGCTGCGCGGCGCCGGGCCGGGAGCGGCGGTGCTGGCCACCGCTCCCCTGCTGGCGCTCGCCCTCGCCGCCCGGCTGCCCTCGCTGCACCGCAGCACCCGGGCCGGCGCCGCCGCCCTCGGGCTCATGGCCACCGCCGCGGTGGTGGTGTACCTGTCCGACGGCGCGACCGAGGCGCACTTCCTGTTCTTCGCGCTGCTGCCGCTGGCCGCGCTGTACGCCGCGCGGGCGCCGTTCCTGCTCGCCGTCGGCTTCGTCGCGGCGCACCACCTCCTGCTCGGCACCCTCGTGCCGCACGCCGTCTTCTCCCACTCCGCCGCGCCGCTGCCGATGGCCGCCCTGCACGCCGGGTTCGTCCTGCTGGAGAGCTGGGCGTGCCTCGCGGCCTGGCGCCGCTTCGACGACCGGCGCGAGCAGATCGAGCAGGTGGTCGCCGAGCGGACCGGTGAGCTGCGGGCGCAGCGCGACCAGCTGGCCCGGCTGGCCGCCGTCGTGCAGTCGACCGACGACGCCGTGGTCACCACCACCGTCGACGGGACGATCACCAGCTGGAACCCCGGCGCGGAGCGGCTCTACGGCTGGCGGCCCGAGGAGGTGCTCGGCCGGCACGCCTCGCTGCTGTCCGGCGGCGCCCCGCTGCCCGCCGACATGACGACGCTGCCGCCCGGCGCCCAGGAGCGGGTGCACCGCCGCCGCGACGGCTCGGCGTTCGACGCGCTGGTGACCTTCTCCCTCATCCGCGGCGAGGACGGCCGGCCCACCGGCGTCGCCGGCATCAGCCGCGACATCACCGGGACCAAGCGCCGCGAGGCCGAGGCCCGCGCCGCCGCCCGCCAGCTCGAGGTGCAGGCCGGCGAGCTCGCCCGCCGCGCGCTGCACGACCCGCTCACGGGCCTGGCCAACCGCGCGCTCATGCAGGACCGCCTCGAGCACACCCTCGCCGACCGGCGGGTGCGCCGGCACGCGGTGCTGCTGCTGGACCTCGACGACTTCAAGGCGGTCAACGACGAGTGCGGCCACGAGGCCGGCGACGCGGTGCTGGTCGCGGTGGCCCGGCGGCTGGAGTCGCACGTGCGCCCGGCCGACACCGTGGCCCGCCTCGGCGGCGACGAGTTCGTGGTGCTCATGGAGGACGTCGAGGGCCGCCGCGACGTCGTCACGGTGGCCGAGCGGCTGCTCGGGGCGCTGCGCGAGCCGGTGCCGTGGGGCGACGAGCGGTTCACCGTCGGCGGGAGCGTGGGCGTCACGCTGACCGACCCGACCGACGGCCGCGGCATGGACGACCTGCTGCGCGACGCCGACCTCGCGATGTACGTCGCCAAGTCCGGCGGCAAGAACCGGGTGCGGGTGTTCGAGCGGGGCATGCGCGAGGAGGTCGCCGCGCAGGACGAGCTGGTGCGCGACCTGCGCGCCGCCGTCGACGGCGGGGAGCTGCGGGTGCTCTACCAGCCGCAGGTGGACCTGCGGACCGGCGCGGTCACGGGCGTCGAGGCCCTCGCCCGCTGGCAGTCGGGCAGCCGCGGCCTGGTCGAGCCGGCCGGGTTCATCCCGGTCGCGGAGGCCACCGGCGTCATCGACGCGATCGACGACTGGGTGATCGGCCAGGCCTGCGGACAGCTGCGCGCCTGGGACGACGCGGGCCTGCCCGAGCTGCGGATGGCGGTGAACGTGTCGCCGCGGCGGCTGGCCACCGGCGACCTCGCCGTCACGCTGGCCGCGGCCACCCGCGCCTCCGGCGTCGACCCGTCCCGGCTGGAGATCGAGGTGCCCGAGGCGGTGGCGTCCGGGCCCGACGCCGCGGCCGGCATCCGCGACGTCCGGGCGCTCGGCGTGCACGTGGCGATCGACGACTTCGGCACCGGCTCCTCCTCGCTTGCCCGGCTGCAGGACCTGCCGCTGGACCGGCTGAAGATCGACTCGTCGTCGGTGGCGCTGCTCGCGGCCGGCCAGGCGGCCGGCTCGCTGGCCGACGCCGTCATCGCGCTGGGCAACAGCCTCGGCCTGCAGGTGGTCGCCGAGGGCGTCGAGCAGCCCGGCCAGCTCGCCGCGCTGCGGTCGCTGGGCTGCGACGCCGCCCAGGGGCACCTCTTCGGCTCGCCGGTGCCGGCGTCCGCCGTGGAGCACATGGTGCGCTCGGGCCGCCCGCTCATCGCGGTGGCCTGAGCGCGGGTCTCACCGCAGGAGCAGCCGCTCCAGGCGGCGGGCGCCGACGGCCAGGCCGGCGACGCCCATGACCACCAGGTAGGCCGCCGACCCGAGCAGGCCCCAGCGGACGTCGCCGGTCACCAGCCCCCGGACCAGCTCGATGCCGTGGTAGAGCGGCGTGCACTCGACCAGCACCTGCAGCGCCCGCGGGTAGGTCGACAGCGGGTAGAAGGTGGTCGAGAAGAGGAACAGCGGCAGGACGGCGACCTGCACGAACTCGAAGTCCTGCCAGCCGCGCAGCCAGGTGGTGGCGGCGAGGCCCACCGCGGCGAAGGCGAAGCCGATGAGCACCGCGGCGGGCAGCGCGAGCAGCGCCCACCACGAGCCGACCAGGCCCATCGCGAGCATCACCAGCAGGAACGCCGTCGAGTAGACCGCGCCCCGCAGCAGCGCCCAGACCGTCTCCCCCACCGCGGTGTCCGCGGCCGACAGCGGGGTGGCCAGCACGGCGTCGTAGGTCTTGGCGTGCCTCAGCTTGAAGTAGAGGTTGAAGACGGCGTCGTAGACCGCGCCGTTCATCGCCGCCGAGGCGAGCAGCGCCGGCGCGACGAACTCCTGGTAGGTCAGCGCCGCGCCGGTGTCGGTGACCACGTCGCCGACCAGGCCGCCGATGCCCACGCCGATCGACAGCAGGTAGAAGAACGGCTCGAAGAAGCCGGAGACGAACACCAGCCAGCTGCGCCGGGCCACGAGCAGGTTGCGGTACACGAGCTGGCCGGCCCGGCGGGGCGAGAGCGGGTACAGCGGCACGACCCGCAGCAGCAGCGCGACCGGGGCGGGGGCCGGGGACGCCGTCACCGGACCAGCCGCCGCTGCAGCGCGCGGGCCGCCAGCGCCGCCCAGGCCGCCGTCCACGCCAGCAGGTAGCCCAGGTGCAGCAGCGCCGAGCCGCCGTCCACGGTGCCCAGGGCCAGCTCCCGCGCCAGGGTGACGCCGTGCCACAGCGGGGTGGCGTACGCGAACCACTCCAGCGCCGCCGGCAGCTGGCTGACCGGGAAGAACGTGCCGCTGAACAGGAACAGCGGGACGACGAGGAAGCGCTGCAGCGCGGCGAACGCGGCGTCCTCCTCCAGCCGGGCGGCCATGGCGGTGACCGGCGCGGCGAACGCCAGCCCGGTCAGCAGCGCCACCGGGACGGCGAGCACGACGAGCGGGCTCTGCGCGGCGCCGAAGAGCAGCAGGACGACGAGGAAGGCGGTGGCCGACGTCGTCACCCGGAACCCGACGTAGAGCAGGTGCCCGGCGAGCAGGTCGACGGCGCGCGCCGGGGTGGCCAGCACCGCCTCGTAGACCCGGTCCCACTTGATGGCGCCGAGCACCGGGTAGCTCGACTCGCCGGTGGCGGTCTGCATGGCGGCGGCGACGAGCAGGCCGGGCGCGAGGAACGCCAGGTAGCCGGCGCCGCCGGGCACGCCGGGGCCGCGGTCGACCAGCGTGCCGAGCGTCAGGCCCATCGCGGCGAGGAAGAGCACCGGCTCCAGCACGCTGCCGATCGCGCTGCTGCGCCAGTAGTGGCGGTGCGCGGTCAGGCGCTGCCGGAAGAAGGAGACCGCCGCGGCGCCGGGCACGGTCAGTCCACCAGGGTGCGGCCGGTGAGGCGGAGGAAGACGTCCTCCAGCGAGCTGCGCCGCACCAGCGAGGAGACCGGCTGCAGCCCGTGCGCCAGCACCGCCGACAGGGCCGCGTCGCCGTCGGCGGTGTAGAGCAGCAGCCGGTCGGGCAGCACCTCCACCCGCTCGGCCAGCCCGCGGGCGACCAGCGGCGCCAGGGCGTCGGCGTGCGCGGCGGGCCCGGGCCCGCCCTCGGTCAGCGGGAAGCGCAGCTCGCAGACCTCGCGGGTCGACCAGGTGGCGATGAGTTCCGCGGGGCTGCCCTCGGCGGCGATCCGGCCGCGGTCCATGACCACCAGCCGGTCGCACAGCTGCTCGGCCTCGTCCATGTAGTGCGTGGTGAGCACGAGGGTGACCCCGCGCTGCTTGAGCCGGTAGAGCCGCTCCCACAGCACGTGCCGCGCCTGCGGGTCCAGGCCGGTGGTGGGCTCGTCGAGCAGGACGACGTCGGGGTCGTTGACCAGCGCCCGGGCGATGGTCACCCGCCGGCGCATGCCGCCCGACAGCGGCTCGACGCGGTCGCCGGCCCGGTCGGTGAGCTGGACGAAGTCGAGCAGCTCCGCCGTCCGCTCGCGGACGACGGCCCGCGGCAGGCCGAAGTACCGGCCGTAGACCAGCAGGTTCTCGGCCACCGTGAGCTCGAGGTCGAGGTTGTCGGTCTGCGGGACGACGCCGAGCCGGGCGCGGATGGCCGGGCCGTCGACGGCCGGGTCCATGCCGAGGATGCGCAGCTCGCCCGCGGTCGGCGGGGAGACCGCACCCACCATCCGCATGGTCGTGCTCTTGCCCGCGCCGTTGGGCCCGAGGAAGCCGAAGGCCTCCCCCGGCGCGATGTCGACGTCGATGCCGTCGACGGCGGTGTACGTGCCGAAGCGCTTGACCAGCCCCCGGGCCCGGACGAGCGGTTCTGCCATGGCTCCCATGCTCACCCGGGCCCCAGGGGCGCGGTCCACCCGATTACAGACTCGGGAAGAACAGCCCGATCTCGCGCGCGGCCGACTCGGCGGAGTCCGAGCCGTGGACGATGTTGGACTGCACCTCGAGGGCGAAGTCGCCGCGGATGGTGCCGGGGGCGGCCTTCACCGGGTCGGTGGCGCCGGCCAGCGCGCGGAACGCCTCGACGGCGCGCGGGCCCTCGACGACGAGGGCGAGCAGCGGGCCGCCGGTGATGAACTCGACCAGGGAGCCGAAGAACGGCTTCTCGCGGTGCTCGCCGTAGTGCTCCTCGGCGACCTCGCGGGTCAGGGTGCGCAGCTCGGTGGCCACCAGGCGCAGGCCCTTGGCCTCCAGCCGCGAGACGACCTCTCCGACCAGGCCGCGGGCGACGCCGTCGGGCTTGACGAGGACCAGGGTGCGATCAGTCACGAGGCGGCACCCTACGGGACGACGCGTGTCAACCCGGGTTGACATTGCTCGCCGTGTCAACGATGGTTGACACATGGCCACCCACACCGACGTCACCACCGCCGCCGCGGCCGACGACCCGGACACCGGCCTGCGTGCCGTCCGGGCGCTGCGCGAGCTGGCCGAGCGCCTCGAGGCGCTGCAGGTCGGCAACGCGCGGGCGCGCGGCTGGTCGTGGCAGCAGATCGCCGGGGCCCTCGGCGTCAGCAGGCAGGCCGTCCACAAGAAGCACGCCCGGAGCAGGAAGGACGTCTGAGGTGTTCGAACGCTTCGCCCAGGAGGCCCGCACCGCGGTGGTCGTGGCCCAGGAGGAGGCCCGCGACCTGAGGTCCGGCCGCATCGAGCCGGTGCACCTGCTGCTCGCGCTGGCCCGCGACCCCGGTCGCGGCGGGGCCGCCCTGCGCGCCGCCGGCCTCGACCACGTCACCGTCCGGGACGCGCTGGCCCGGTCGGCCGGGCCGCTGGACGCCGACGCGCTGGCCACCGTCGGCATCGACCTCGACCGGGTGCGCGCGGCGGCGGAGTCGGCGTTCGGCGCCGGCGCGCTCGACCGGGCGCCGGGCGTCCGCACCGGCCACCTGCCCGTCACCGACGGTGCGAAGCGGGCGCTGGAGGCCGCGCTCCGGCACGTCCTGGCGCAGCCGCGCCGGCGCCGGGTGCGGGTCATCGACACCGGGCACCTCGTCGTCGGCGTCCTCGCCGTCGCCGACCCGGTGGTCGGGCGGGTGCTGCGCTCGCTGGGCACCGACGTCGTGCGGCTGCGGGAGGAGCTCGAGGCCCGCCCGGCCGCCTGAGCTCAGGCCCCGCGGGACTCGGCGACCCGCCGCATCCAGTAGCGGAACCAGTCGGCGCCGTACGGCACGTAGACGCGCGTCGGGATCCCCCGGCCGGCCAGGTCGTCGAGGACCTCGGGCCGCACCCCGAGGAGCTGCTCGACGGTTCCCGGGGCGCCGGTCAGCAGCAGCGCCTCGCGCAGCCGCCCGTCGTGGGTGGCCATCGACCAGGCCGCGCCCCGCTCCGCCAGCCGCGCCCCCAGCCGCAGGTAGGCGACGTCGGTGGGCTCCCCGTAGCGGTGCACCCCGGCCCGCTCGACGTAGGCGCCCTTGACCAGCCGCACGTGGACGCGGGCGGCGACGAGGGCGTCGGCGTCGGCGGGTGAGCGCAGGAGGTTGGCCTGCACCGTGGCCCCCAGCCGGTCGGCCAGGCCGCGGCCGGCGACGTCGAGGACGCAGGACAGCACCGCGTCGGTGCGCTCGGCCTCCTCGGCGCCCACCTGCACCCGGCGCCCCGGGGGCAGGGCGCCCGCGATCGCGGCGAGGCGGTCCGCGGTCCCGGCCGGGTCGGTGTCGAGGGCCAGGTGGCTGAGGTCGACCGACAGCCAGGCGTCGGCCGGCGGCGGCGGCAGCGCGGCGGCGAGCGACCGGTAGTCGGCGGTGACCGCGTCGGCGGTGCCGACGTCGGTCACGTGCTCGCCGAAGAGGTCGACGCTGACCCCCCGCCCGGCGGCCAGCAGCCGGCCGGTCACCGCCAGCGCCTCGGCGCGGCCGCGGCCGGCCACGTAGCGGGACGCGGCGGACCAGGTCAGCGCCGCACCGCCGGGCACCGCGCGCACGGCACGCTCCAGGCGCGTGCTCGTGGCCAGCCGGAACAGCACCGCGCGGTCGAGGCCCACCGGGCCACCCTGGCAGAGCCGGGGCTCAGGCGGGCGGGGCGTCCCGGTCCGGGGGCGCGGTGGGCTCGCGGAACGGCGAGCCCAGCAGGTCCTTGCGGATCTGCAGCAGGTACAGCCAGATCAGCAGGAACAGCCCGCCGACGAACCACATCGAGGCGTCGATCAGGCCGGTCAGCAGCAGCGGGACCTGCAGCGCGGTGCCGATCTCCAGGCCGCGCGGCCGCCGCTGGATGCCGCTGGACAGCACCAGGAGCAGCGCCAGGACGAGCAGGATCGTCAGCCGGACGCCACCGAGGCCTGCCTCGGTCTGCGCGATGGCCCGTGGCACGAACAGCACCGCGATGCCCTCGAGCAGCAGGACGGCGGCGGCCGCGCCGCGCAGCGCCCGCGCGGCGCGGACCGGGTCGGGCGCCGTCACGCGGTCCCGCCGAGCACGGTGCGGGCCTCCCCCGCGGTGATCACGCTGCCGGTGACGAGCACGCCGGAGCCGCCGAGGGCGTCGTCGGGACCGGCCTCGGCCAGCTCGATCGCCTCGGTGATCGCCTCGGGCAGCCGCGGCGACACGCTCACCCGGTCGGCGCCGAAGACGTCGACGGCGAGCGCGCCGAGCTCGTCGGCGGGCATCGACCGCGCCGAGCCGTTCTCCGTGACGACCAGCTCGGCGCAGACGGTCTCCAGCTCGCGCAGCATCCCCTCGACGTCCTTGCCGCGCACGCAGGCGACGACGCCGACGAGCCGGGTGAAGTCGAAGGACTCCCGGATCGCCTCGACGGTGGCGGCCATCCCGGCGGGGTTGTGGGCGGCGTCGACGAGCACGCTGGGGCTGGTGCGCACCCGCTCCAGCCGGCCGGGCGAGCGCACGGCGGCGAAGGCGGCGCGCACCGTCTCGACGTCGACCGGCCCGGTGGCCGCGCCCGCGCCGAGGAACGCCTCGACGGCGGCCAGCGCGGTGGCGGCGTTCTGCGCCTGGTGCGCGCCGAACAGCGGGAGGTAGACGTCCTCGTACTCCCCGCCCAGGCCCTGCAGCCGCAGCTGCTGCCCGCCGACGGCGACCTTCCGGTCGAGCACGCCGAACTCGGTGCCCTCGCGGGCCACCACGGCCTCCACCTCGACGGCGCGGCGCACCAGGGCGTCGAGCGCGCCGGGCTGCTGGCGGGCGAGGACGGCGATCGCGTCGGGCTTGATGATCCCGGCCTTCTCGCCGGCGATGGTCGTCACGTCGGGGCCCAGGTACTCGGCGTGGTCCAGCGACACCGGCGTCACGACGGCGACCCGCGCGTCGACGACGTTGGTCGCGTCCCAGGTGCCGCCCATGCCGACCTCGATGACGGCGACGTCGACCGGCGCCTCGGCGAACAGCGCGTACGCCATGCCGACGGTGACCTCGAAGAAGCTCATCGGGTGCTCGCCGGCGGCGTCGACCATCTGCACGTAGGGCGCGATGTCGTCGTAGGTCTCGACGAAGCGCTCGGCGTCGACGGGCTCGCCGTCGAGCACGATCCGCTCGCGCACCGACTGCAGGTGCGGGCTGGTGAACCGGCCGACGCGCAGGCCGAAGCCGCGCAGCAGCTCGTCGACCATCCGCGCCGTCGTCGTCTTGCCGTTGGTGCCGGCCACCTGCACCACCGGGTAGGCCCGGTGCGGGTTGCCGAGCAGGTCGACGAGGGCGGCGATGCGGCCGAGCGAGGGCTCCAGCCGCGTCTCCGGCCAGCGCGCCAGCAGCTCCTTCTCCACGCGTGACAGGTCGCTGCTCATCCTCCCCAGGATGCCAGCCGCCGGGTTCCTAGGATGGAGGCCATGGTCGCCGACACCCGCACCCCGGTCAGCACCGCTCCGGGAGCCGGAGCGGGCGTACCCGACAAACCCACCCTCGACGGTCTCGAGGACACCTGGGTGGCCCGCTGGGCCGAGCAGGACACCTACGCGTTCGACCGCGCGGCCGCGCTGGCCGCCCCGCGCTCGGACGTCTACTCGATCGACACCCCGCCGCCGACCGCGAGCGGGTCGCTGCACGTGGGCCACGTGTTCAGCTACACGCACACCGACATCGTCGCCCGCTACCAGCGGATGCGCGGCAAGCACGTCTTCTACCCGATGGGCTGGGACGACAACGGCCTGCCCACCGAGCGGCGGGTGCAGAACTACTACGGCGTGCGGTGCGACCCGGCCCTGCCCTACGACCCGTCCTTCGAGCCGCCGGCGAAGCCCGGCAAGGACCAGGTCCCGGTCTCGCGGCGGAACTTCGTCGAGCTGTGCGAGCGACTGACCGAGGAGGACGAGCGCGCCTTCGAGCAGCTGTGGCGCCGGGTGGGCCTGTCGGTGGACTGGTCGAACGTCTACCGGACCATCTCGGCCACCTCCCGGGCCACCGCGCAGCGCATGTTCCTGCACAACCTGGCCCGCGGCGAGGCCTACGCGCAGGAGGCGCCGACCCTCTGGGACGTCACCTTCCGCACCGCCGTCGCCCAGGCCGAGCTCGAGGACCGCGAGCGGCCCGGCGCCTACCACCGGATCGCGTTCGCCGGCCCGTCCGGTCCCGTCTCCATCGAGACCACCCGGCCCGAGCTGCTGCCGGCGTGCGTCGCGCTGGTCGCCCACCCCGACGACGAGCGGTACCGGCCGCTGTTCGGTCAGACGGTGCGCACGCCGCTGTTCGGCGTCGAGGTGCCCGTGGTCGCGCACCGCCTCGCCGAGCCGGACAAGGGCTCGGGCATCGCGATGATCTGCACCTTCGGCGACCTCAACGACGTCACCTGGTGGCGCGAGCTGCAGCTGCCCACCCGCGCCGTCGTCGGCTGGGACGGCCGGTTCGTGGCCGACGCCCCCGACGGCGTGCCCGCCGACGTCTACGCCGAGCTCGCCGGGAAGACGGCGTTCAGCGCCCAGCAGCGGATCGTGGAGCTGCTGCGCGAGTCCGGCGACCTGCAGGGCGAGCCGAAGGCCATCACCCACCCGGTGAAGTTCTTCGAGAAGGGCGAGCGCCCGCTCGAGATCGTCACCACGCGGCAGTGGTACATCCGCAACGGCGGCCGCTCCCCCGAGCTCCGGGACGCGCTGGTCGCCCGCGGCCGGGAGATCCAGTGGGTGCCCGAGCACATGCGGCACCGCTACGAGAACTGGGTCGAGGGCCTCAACGGCGACTGGCTGATCAGCCGGCAGCGGTTCTTCGGCGTCCCGTTCCCGGTCTGGTACCGGCTCGACGAGGCCGGCGAGCCGGACTACTCCGCGCCGCTGCTCGCGCCGGAGGCGTCCCTTCCGGTCGACCCGTCCTCCGACGTGCCCGAGGGGTACGACGAGTCGCAGCGCGGCGTCCCGGGCGGGTTCATGGCCGACCCGGACGTCATGGACACCTGGGCGACGTCGTCGCTGTCGCCGCAGGTTGCCTCGGGCTGGGACACCGACCCCGAGCTGTTCGCGCACGTCTTCCCGATGGACCAGCGGCCGCAGGCGCACGACATCATCCGGACCTGGCTGTTCTCGACCGTCGTCCGCTCGCACTTCGAGTTCGGCGCGGTGCCGTGGACGCACGCCACGATCTCCGGCTTCGTCGTCGACCCCGACCGCAAGAAGATGTCGAAGTCGAAGGGCAACGTCGTCACCCCGGTCGACGTGCTCGAGCGCTACGGCACCGACGCCGTCCGGTGGCGCGCCGCGGGCGCCCGCCCGGGCGCGGACTCGCCGTTCGACGAGGCGCAGATGAAGGTCGGCCGCCGGCTGGCCATGAAGATCCTCAACGTCGGCAAGTTCGTGCTGGGGCTGGGCGTCACCGCCGACCTCTCCGCGGACCAGGTCACCGAGCCGATCGACCTCGGGCTGCTGCGCCGGCTGGCCGGCGTCGTCGACGAGGCGACCGCCGCGATGGAGGCCTACAACTACACCCGCGCCCTCGAGGTCACCGAGTCGTTCTTCTGGTCGTTCTGCGACGACTACGTGGAGCTGGTGAAGTCCCGCGCCTACGGCACCGGGGCGGCGGCCGAGTCGGCGCAGGCCACGCTGGCGCTGGCGCTGTCGGTGCAGCTGCGGCTGTTCGCGCCGGTGCTGCCGTTCGTCACCGAGGAGGTCTGGTCCTGGTGGCAGGCCGGCTCGGTGCACCGCGCGTCCTGGCCGGCCGCCGCCGAGCTGCCCGAGGGCGGCGACCCGGAGGTCGTGCCGGTGGTGGCCGCCGCGCTGGCCGGCGTCCGCAAGGCGAAGTCCGACGCCAAGGTGTCGATGCGCGCCGACGTCGAGTCGGCCACGGTGACCGCGCCGCAGGCCCAGCTGCCGCTGCTGGAGGCCGGCCGCGCCGACCTCACCGACGCCGGCCGGATCGCGTCGCTGTCGCTGGTCGCGGGCGACGGTCCGCTGTCGGTCGACGTCGTGCTGGCCTCGCCCGCCGAGGCCTGACCGCCGTTCGACGATCAGGTGACCTGATCCTGGCGCCCACTGCTCAGGCGGCGTCCTCGGTGGCCCAGGCGGGGGCGGGTCCCATGCCGAGCCGCCAGCGGGCCGCCTCCTCCGAGGGGCTGTGGCTGCCCAGCGCCAGGCGCAGCCCGCGCAGCTGCGCCCGGGCGACGGCGATCTGCGGGGCGCCGCCGCGGCCGCGGCCGGGGACGCCGGCGCACCCGGCGAGCGTCGGTGAGACCAGGTGCGCCGCGGCGCCGGACAGGCCGCGGTAGAAGACCCGTTCGGGCGTGCTGAGCCCGGGCGGGGCGGCGAGGAAGGCCCGCAGCGAGTCGGGGACGGGTGCGAGCTGCGAGCGGTATTCGGCGATCGCCTCGGCCAGCTCGGCGGCGCTGCGCGGGAGGTCGGTGGTGCCGAGCTGCTCGGCGCTGCGGGCCCAGTCGCGGACGTAGACGTCGGGCCAGCCGCGGCCGAAGCGGGCGGTGAGGTCGGTGCCGACGGCCTGCTGGGCGGCGAGGAAGGCGTCGGTGAAGGCCAGGTGCACCCAGCGCAGCAGGCCCGGGTCGGACGCGGAGTAGGGCCGGCCCCGCACCCTGCCCCGCACCGTGGCGTGCATGCCGCGGACGCGAGCGGCCTCCCGCTCGGCGAGCTCCTCGGACCCGAAGGTGCTCACCACGAGCCAGCGAGCGGTGCCGGCGAGGCGCTTCCACGGGTCCTCGCGGTAGGCGGAGTGCTGCTGGACGCCGGCGAGCGCGAGCGGGTGCGCCGCCTGGCCGAGCAGCGCCGCGACCCCGCCGACCAGCGTGGACAGGTCGCCGTGCACCCGCCAGACGACGCCGTCGGGCTCGAACCAGCCGGGGCCGCTGCCGACGCGGGCGATGTCGCGCACCCAGTCCGGCGCCCCGGTCGGGTCACCCGAGACGCGGGCGCGGAACGCCTCGCGCGCCATCTCCGGCAGGGACGTCAGCGCGCGCACCCCTCCGAGGGTGCCAGCCGCCCGCTCTCCCGGCCCGCCGACCGCCTCGTGCCGTCCACGACCGTTGGACACCAGTGGCCCGGTTCGGCGCCGGTTCCGGGCCACTCGGGTACAGCGGTGCTGCTGTCCACAGGGCGTCGGCGCGATCGACCTCCGTCCGGCCAGGCTGCCCGCCGTGCACGATCTCGCCGCCCTCGTCCCGCACGGTGCCGCTCGCCGCGACCGGCTCACCCTGGCCACCAGTTCCAGCAGCGTCAGCCGGTGGATGGCCCAGGGCGACGTCGTCCTGCTCCACCCCGGGGTGCTGGCCCTCGCCGAGCGCGCCCTCGAGTGGCCGGTCCGGGCACGAGCTGCCGTGCTGTGGGCACGGGGCCCGCTGAGCCACCTCTCCGCGCTGGCCGTTCATCAGCTCGTCCCCGCGCCCCCAGGCCCCCTCCACGTCACCGTCCCCGCGGACCGCTGGCCACGGGGATCGACCGGAGTCGTCGCCCACGGGACGACGCTGCCGATGCGCCCCGTCGCCGTCTCGGGCCTGCCGGTGCTCGCCGCCGCCCGCAGCCTGGTCGACGCCTGGGCGTGGGCGGCCACCCCGGGCCGCAACCCGCGAGCGGCGTCCGAGGTCCCCGTCGTCCGGCAGGCGGTCATCGAGGCGGTGCGCACCCGCGCCGTGGACGTCGATGACCTGCGGTCGGCGTCGGATGCGCAGCGGCGCCACGCCGGCCGGGCGGCGCTGGGCGCGCTGCTGGACCTGGTGGCCGGCGGATGCCAGAGCGAGCTCGAGATCTGGGGTGTCCTGCAGGTGCTGGGCGGACCCGGCATCCCGCCCTTCGTCCAGCAGCACGCCGTGGCGCTGGCGGACGGGCGGCGGGTGTTCCTCGACGCCGCCTGGCCGGAGCTCCGGGTGGCCGTCGAGCTCGACGGCGCCGCCTTCCACGGCAGCCGGGAGCAGCGGGAGCGGGACCTGCGCCGGGACACGGCGCTCGCGGCGCTCGGGTGGGTCGTCCTCCGCTTCAGCTACCGGCGGCTGACCACGGACCCGGACGCCTGCCGGCGCGAGATCGAGGCGGTCCTGCGCCGGCGTCGCACGGAGCTCTGAACGCCGGTGGCCCAGGACCACGCGGGTCCTGGGCCACCGGGGTACAGCGGTGTCAGTGCTGGGTCAGGCGCTCTTCTCGCGGCGCTCGCGGGAGGGCTTGCGCGGCACGATCGTCGGGTTGACGTGCTCCAGCACGACCTCCTTGGAGATCACCACGGAAGCGACGTCCTCGCGGCTGGGCACCTCGTACATCACCGACTGCAGCACCTCCTCCATGATCGCCCGGAGCCCGCGGGCGCCGGTGCCACGGAGGATCGCCTGGTCGGCGATCGCCTCGAGCGCGTCGTCGGTGAACTCCAGCTCCACGCCGTCGAGCTCGAACAGCCGCCGGTACTGGCGCACCAGGGCGTTCTTCGGCTCGGTGAGGATCTGGATCAGCGCGTCGCGGTCGAGCGCCTGCACGCTGGTGATCACCGGGAGCCGGCCGATGAACTCGGGGATCATGCCGAACTTCAGCAGGTCCTCGGGCATGACCTCGGCGAACGCGCTGGAGGCCTCGATCTCCTTCTTGCCGCGGATCTCCGCGCCGAAGCCGATGCCCTGCTTGCCCACGCGCTGCTCGATGACCTTCTCCAGTCCGGCGAAGGCACCGCCCACGATGAACAGCACGTTCGTCGTGTCGATCTGGATGAACTCCTGGTGCGGGTGCTTGCGCCCGCCCTGCGGCGGCACCGACGCCGTCGTGCCCTCGAGGATCTTCAGCAGCGCCTGCTGCACGCCCTCGCCGGACACGTCGCGGGTGATCGACGGGTTCTCGCTCTTGCGGGCGATCTTGTCGACCTCGTCGATGTAGATGATCCCCGTCTCGGCGCGCTTGACGTCGTAGTCGGCGGCCTGGATCAGCTTGAGCAGGATGTTCTCGACGTCCTCGCCGACGTAGCCGGCCTCGGTGAGGGCCGTGGCGTCGGCGATCGCGAACGGGACGTTGAGCATCCGGGCCAGCGTCTGGGCCAGGTGCGTCTTGCCGCAGCCCGTGGGGCCCATCAGCAGGATGTTGGACTTCGCCAGCTCGACGGAGTCGTCGCGGCTGGAGCGCTCACCGCCGGCCTGGACCCGCTTGTAGTGGTTGTAGACGGCGACGGCGAGGGTGCGCTTGGCCTTCTCCTGGCCGATGACGTACTGCTCGAGGAAGTCGTGGATCTCCCGGGGCTTCGGCAGCTCGTCGAACTTCAGGTCCGACGACTCCGAGAGCTCCTCCTCGATGATCTCGTTGCAGAGGTCGATGCACTCGTCGCAGATGTAGACGCCGGGGCCAGCGATGAGCTTCTTGACCTGCTTCTGGCTCTTCCCGCAGAACGAGCACTTGAGCAGGTCACCGCTCTCACCGATTCGTGCCACCTGCTGACCTCCACCTCGGGGGGATGCAGGCCCTGGGGAAGCGGACCTGCAGATGATGTGTCACTGATGTGCCCGTGCTCGGTCCCGCTGGTGGCGGGTGCCGCGAGGACGGTCCTCCCGGCGTTGCCGGCCGGGGATCGGGCGCTCGCCGACGGTACCTGTCGCCGCCGACGCCGCGGGGCTCCGACGCCCCGGTGCGCCGGGGGCGCTCGACTCGCTCGTCACTCCCGGCACTGCCCCCCGAACGGTACGGGCTGCGGACGCGACACGCGCGAACTCTTCCCGCACCGCCCGGGGGACGACCGGCTCACGCCGTGGCGAACGCGTTGAGCTTCCGGCTCTGCACGACCTGGTCGACGAGGCCGTACTCCTTGGCCTCGTTGGCCGTCAGGATCTTGTCGCGGTCGATGTCGGAGCGGACCTGCTCGGCGGTGCGGCCGGTGTGCCGCGCGAGGATCTCCTCCATCTGCGTGCGCACCCGCTCGATCTCGGCGGCGTGGATCTCGAGGTCCGACACCTGGCCGCCGGCCTCACCGGAGGGCTGGTGGATCAGCACGCGGGAGTACGGCAGCGCCAGCCGCTTGCCGGGGGTGCCGGCGGCGAGCAGGACGGCGGCGGCCGAGGCGGCCTGGCCCATGCACACGGTCTGGATGTCGGGCCGGACGAACATCATCGTGTCGTAGATGGCCATCAGCGAGGTGAACGAGCCACCGGGCGAGTTGATGTAGATGGTGATGTCGCGGTCCGGGTCGGCCGACTCCAGCGTGATCAGCTGGGCCATGACGTCGTTGGCCGACGCGTCGTCGATCTGCACCCCGAGGAAGATGATGCGCTCCTCGAAGAGCTTGTTGTACGGGTTGGACTCCTTCATGCCGTAGCTGGTCCGCTCCACGAAGGAGGGCAGCACGTAACGGCTGGAGGGCATCTGGGGGTTGCTCATCGGGATCCCTCCGGACTCAGTTGTCGGTGACCGGGTTGGCGCTGTCGGTCATGGTGGCGCGGCTGACGACGTGGTCGACGAAGCCGTACTCGAGCGCCTCCTGCGCGGTGAACCACCGGTCGCGGTCGGAGTCGCGCTCGATCTGCTCGACCGGCTGGCCGGTGTGCAGCGACTGCAGCTCGTTGAGCTCGCGCTTGGTGCGGCGGAACAGGTCGGCCTGGATGGCGATGTCGGCCGCGGTGCCGCCGACGCCGGCGGAGGGCTGGTGCATCATGATCCGCGCGTGCGGCAGGGCGTAGCGCTTGCCCTTGGTGCCCGCGGTGAGCAGGAACTGGCCCATCGAGGCGGCCAGGCCCATCCCGTAGGTGGCGACGTCGCAGTCGATGAACTGCATCGTGTCGTAGATGGCCATGCCCGCGCTGACGGAGCCGCCGGGCGAGTTGATGTACAGGTGGATGTCGCTCTTGGGGTCCTCGGCCGACAGCAGGAGCATCTGCGCGGCCAGCTGGTTGGCGATCACGTCGTCGACCTGGGTGCCCAGGAAGATGATCCGCTCGCGCAGCAGGCGCTCGTAGACCGAGTCGTTGAGGTTCATCCCACCGGCGCCGCCCCGCAGGAGCGGGGAGTACGCCGGGTTCGGGTCGGTGCTCACGGGTGTGGTGACCTCCGTTGGCGGTGGTTCGAGTCGGTCTCGGTGGGCGGGAGCGGGGCCGGCGGCCCTGGCGGGCCGTACCCCCGGCCTCCACCCCGAGTCACGTCGACCCTAACGCGCACCCCCGGGCCCGGAGTCCCGGCGCGGGGGCCTGTTCGCCGTCGGCGCAGCGGGGCCCGGCCCCGGACGCGACGACGCCGCCCTCCCCCGCGCGTGCGGGGCAGGACGGCGTCGTCGGACGGTGCGGGGCGTCAGCCCTTGGCGACGTCCTCGGTGTCCTCGGTGGCACCCTCGGTCGCCTCGACGGCGGCCGCGTCGGCGACCTCGGCGTCGGGCGCCTCGTCGGCGTCGGCGGCGGTCTCCTCGGCGGCGGCCTCCGCGGCGGCGGTCCCCTCGGAGTCCTCGGCGTCCGCGCCGGCCCGGACGGTCTGCGGGCGCAGCGCGTCGAGGTCGACGGTGTTGCCCGACGCGTCGGTGATCGTCGTCTGCTCGAGCAGCTGGGCCAGCGCCTTGGTGCGGCGCACGTCGGCGACGAACTCGGCGATGTTGCCGCCCTGCTGCAGCTGCTGGGCGTACTGCTCCGGGCTCACGCGCTGGCGGGAGGCCTGGGCCATGATCTGCGCGGAGAGGTCGTCGTTGTCGACGGTGATCTCCCGGGCGTCGGCGACCGCGTCCAGGATGAACTGGGTGCGGACGGCCTCCTCGACCTGCTTGGACAGGTCGGCGTCGTAGGCCTCGCGGCTCTCGACGCCGCCGGCCTGCAGGAAGGTGTCCCAGGTCATGCCGGCGCGCTGCAGCTCCTGCGACAGCGACTGGTTGCGCCACTCGACCTCGCGGGCGACCAGGCCCTCGGGCACGGGCACCTCGGTGGCCTCGAGCAGGTGCTCGACCAGCTTGTCGCGGGCCTGCGCGCCCTGCTGCATCGTCTTGGCGCGGCCCAGGCGGGTGCGGACGTCGTCGCGCAGCTCGGCCAGGGTGTCGAACTCGCTCGCGGTGGAGGCGAACTCGTCGTCGAGCTCGGGCAGGTCCTTGGCCTTCACCGAGCGGACGGTGACGGTGACGTCGGCCTGCTGGCCGGCGTAGGGGCCCTGGTGCAGGTCGGTCCGGAAGGTCGCCGACTCGTCGGCCGACAGCCCGCGGACGGCGTCGTCGAGGCCCTCCATGAGGGAGCCGGAGCCGACCTCGTAGGACATGCCGCTGGTGGTGCCGTCCTCGAGGACCTCGTCGTCGACGCGCGCCTCGAGGTCGAGGGACACGTGGTCGCCGTCCTCCGCGGCCCGCTCGACGGCGGTGAGCATCGCGAAGCGCTCGCGCATGACCGCGACCTGCTCGTCGATCTCCTCGTCGGTGACCTCGACGTCGTCGACGGTGACCGAGAGGTCGTCCAAGGACGGCAGCTCGATCTTCGGCGCGACGTCGACCTCGGCGGTGAACGCGAGGGTGTCGTTGTCGTCGAGGCGGGTCACCTCGATGTCGGGCTGGCCGAGGACGCGGACCTGGTTCTCGCGGACGACCTCGGAGTAGACCTCGGGGATCGCGTGCTGCACGACCTGCTCGAGGACGACCGGGCGGCCGACGCGCTGGTCGAGCACCCGCTCGGGCACCTTGCCGGGGCGGAAGCCGGGGACGCGGACCTGCTTCTTGAGCTCCTTGTAGACCTCACCGAAGGCGTGGTCCAGGTCCCCCCACGGCACCTCGATCGCCATCCGGACCCGCGTGGGGCCCAGTTCCTCGATGGTGCTCTTCACAGCGGCAGTGCTCCTCGGTACGACGGACGGGGACGCCGGGACGGCGCCGGGTCGACCCCCGAGTCTAGAGACGCCGGGGGCGGGGTCGGGGTGGCGGGATTCGAACCCACGGCCCCCCGCTCCCAAAGCGGGTGCGCTACCAAGCTGCGCCACACCCCGTGGCGCCGTCGAGTCTAGGCGGGGAGCGCGGGACGCCGTCCCGCCCACGGGGCCGCCTCCTCCAGCGCGGCCGCCACGCGGACCAGCAGGTCCTCCCGGCCGGCCGCGGCGACCACCTGGACGCCGACCGGCAGGCCGCCGTCGGTGGTGTGCAGGGGCAGGCTGACGGCGGGCTGGCCGGTGACGTTGAGCTGCGCCGTCCAGGGGATGAAGGAGGAGACGCGGCGGCCCTCCTCCCGCGGGCCGGCCGCGGTGAACCAGCCGAGCTCCGGCGGCGGGGCCCCCACGGTCGGGGTGACCAGCAGGTCGAACCCCTGGCCGCCGTCGGGGGCCGGCGTCCAGAAGGTGGCCATCCGGCGCGACCAGGAGCCGAGCCAGGCGCGGGCGGCGAGGTAGTCGGGGGCGCTCAGCCGGCCGCCGGCGACGCGGTACCGGGCGTTGCGCGGCTCGATCTCGTCGTCGGCGATCGGGCGGCCGACGACGCGCTCGAGGTCGGCGAGGGTGCGGGCGGTGTCGGCGGCGATCGTGGTGTTGAAGTGCCGGGAGAAGTCGTCCTCGAAGAAGGCGGCGGGGTGCGCCTCCTCGACGACGACGCCGAGGGCCTCGAGCAGCCGCCCGGCGACGGCGACCGCCTCGCGGCAGGCCGGGTCGTCGAGCCACCGGTCGTCGGGCGGGGAGGCGCACAGGCCGGCGCGCAGCCCGGCGACCGGGGCGCCGAGCTCCTCGAGCAGCAGGCGCGGCAGCGGCGGGGCGGCGTAGGGGTCGCCGGGCATCGGGCGGCCGATGACGTCGAGGACGGCGGCGGTGTCGCGGACGGTGCGGGTGACGACGCCGTCGATGGTGGCGCCGGCCCACCCCTCGCCGACGTCGGGGCCCTGGCTCACCCGGGCGCGGGTGGGCTTGAGGCCGACCAGGCCGCACTCGCTCGCCGGGATCCGGATGGAGCCGCCGCCGTCGCTGGCGTGCGCGACCGGCACCATCCCGGCGGCGACCGCCGCGGCCGAGCCGCCGCTGGACCCGCCGGTGGAGCGGGACGGGTCCCACGGGTTGCGGGCGGGCGCGTTGGCGGCGGGCTCCGTGGTGACGGTGGTGCCGAGCTCCGGCACGTTGGTGCGGCCGAGGACGACGAACCCGGCGGCGCGGAAGGCCGTGGCGAGGTGGCTGTCGCGGCGCCAGCGGATGCCGGCCCGCTGCAGCGGCGCCAGCCCGTAGGCGGTCTCCTCCCCCGCCATGTGGGCGCCCATGTCCTTGAGCAGCAGCGGCACGCCGCGGAACGGGCCGTCGGGCAGGTCGCCCGCGGCCTCGGCGCGGGCGGCGTCGAAGCGGTCCCGGAGGACGGCGTCGAGCTGTGGGTTCGTGGCCCCGATCCGGGCGATCGCGGCGTCGACCAGCTCGGCCGGGGACACCTCCCCGCGGCGGACGAGGTCGGCCTGCGTGGTGGCGTCGAGCTCGGTGGTCTGCGTCACCCCGCGGACGCTATCGAGGGTGCCGCTACGCTGGGCGGGCACCTCGCGGGTGTAGCTCAATGGTAGAGCCCCAGTCTTCCAAACTGGCTACGCGAGTTCGATTCTCGTCACCCGCTCCACACCTCCGTCCCCCTCCGCGGGGACCGCCCAGTCCCAGGACCCGCGGGCCCTCCCTCGCCCCTCGGCGGTCGCGCAGGCTCGTCGTCGAGGGCGCGGCGCCGACTCCGTCCGCCCGGCTCCGACCGCCGACGAGACGAGGTCCCGCCATGTCCACCATGTCCGCCACACGCACCGCCCTCGTCACGGGGGCCAACCAGGGGATGGGCCGGCAGGTGGCCCGGGAGCTGGCCGCCGACGGCGTGGCCGTCTACGTCGGCTCCCGCGACCTGGCCCGCGGCCGGGAGGCGGCGGCCGGGATCGGCGGCGGCGCCACCGCGCTCCAGCTCGACGTCACTGACGAGGTCTCGATCGCGGCGGCCGCCGCGCGGATCGGCGAGGAGGTCGGCCGGCTCGACCTCCTCGTCAACAACGCCGGCACCTCCACCACGCGCACCGGCCTGGACGTGGCCGCGTTCCGCGCGACGTCGAGGCCCAGCACCGCCCCGCTCGACGACGTGCGCGCCGTGTGGGAGGTGAACGTCTTCGGCGTCCTGGCGCTGTACCAGGCCGTCCTGCCGCTGCTCCGGCGGTCGCCCGACGCGCGCATCGTCAACGTCACCAGCGCGCTCGGCTCCCTGACGACCGTCGCCGACCCGGCCTCCCCGCTCCGCGCGGCGTTCGAGCCGGTCTACGGCGCCTCGAAGACCGCCCTCAACGCCGTCACGCTGGCCATGTCGCTCGAGCTCGAGGGGACCGGCATCAAGGTCAACCTGGTCTCGCCGGGCTTCGCCCGGACCGCCCTCACCAACTTCGAGGGGACGGACCCGGTCGAGGACGCCGCGCGGGAGGTGGTGCGGGTCGCCCGCCTCGGGCCGGACGGCCCGACGGGCACGTTCACGACGTGGGAGGGCGTGCCCGTCCCCTGGTGACGACGGCCGCCCCTACTCGGCGATCCCCCGGGTGAGCAGCACGACGGTGACGAACGTCCGGTAGAGCTCCACCGGGTCCTCGCCGGTGATCGTCACCACGAGCGTCCCGGCCCGTTCCACCCCGACGACCCGCGTCGCCATCTCGGCCAGGTCCGCGTTGCGGAAGGTGACCTCCAGCGTCGCCGGCAGGTCGACCGCCGGCAGCCGCGCGCCGTCGAGGCCGCGCAGGGCCGCGGCCGCGCCCTCGCGGATCAGCCGGCACGCCTCCTCGGGGTGCAGGCTGTCGGCGGCGAACCGGCTCACCGACCGCTTGACCACGACGGCGGTCACCCCCGGGCACACCGCCCGCGCCTCGGCGGCCGTCGTGTCGTCGCCGGTCACCAGCACCACCGGCACGCCGTGGCCGAGCGCCACCAGCGCGTTGATGCCCGACTCCCCCACCTCGACGCCGTTCAGCGTCACCCGCGCGATCGCCCGCGGGTTGTAGGTGTGCGACAGCGTGGAGGGCTCCGCGGCCATCGAACCGTGGTAGCTGACCAGGAAGACGGCGTCGAAGGAGCTGTCGAGGCCCTCCATCATGTACATCGGCTTGTGCCGGCCCGACAGGTAGCGCGCCCGCCCGAGCAGCTCGCCGGGCCGCAGGTTCTGCATCGTCGAGTGGGAGTCGTTGACGAGGAACTGCGTCGCGCCGGCGTCGAGGGCGCCGGCGATCGCCGCGTTCACCTCGTCCTGCAGCAGCCGCCGGTAGTGCTCGTACTCGCCGCCCGGGCCGCGGCACTGGTCCCAGTCGACGACGCCGGCGGTGCCCTCCATGTCGGAGGAGAGGTAGACCTTCACCGGCCCATCCTCGACCGCGGGGTTGACTGTCCCCGTGACCACCCTCAGCGCCGGGGTCGTCGAGGCCCTCCGCGCCGCGCTCCCCGCCGACCGGCTGCTGCTGGACGACGACGTCGTCGCCTCCTACGTGCACGACGAGGCCGAGTGGGCGCCGCACGGCCGGCCGGTCGCCGTCGTCCGGCCACGGACGTCGGCCGAGGTGCAGGCGGTCGTGCGCGCCTGCGGGGAGCACCGGGTGCCGGTCGTGACCCGCGGCGCCGGCACCGGCCTGTCCGGCGGGGCCAACGCCGTCGACGGGTGCGTGGTCGTCTCCACCGAGGCCATGCGGGAGATCCGGGCCATCGACCCGGTCGAGCGCTACGCCGTCGTCCAGCCCGGCGTGGTCAACGACGACCTGCGCGCGGCGTGCGCGGCGCACGGCCTGTGGTACCCGCCGGACCCGGCGAGCGCGCCGTGGTCGACCATCGGCGGCAACGTGGCCACGAACGCCGGCGGCCTGTGCTGCGTGAAGTACGGCGTCACCCGCGACTACGTCCTCGAGCTCGAGGTGGTCACCGGCACCGGCGAGCTGGTGCGGCTGGGCCGGCGGACGGCGAAGGGCGTCGTCGGCTACGACCTCGCCGGCCTGATGGTCGGCTCGGAGGGCACGCTCGGGATCGTCACCGAGGTGACCGTGCGGCTGCGCCCGGCCCGCCCCGCCGAGCGCACGGTCGTCGGCTACTTCGCCTCGGTGGTCGACGCCGGCCGCGCGGTGGAGGCGGTCGGCGCGGCAGGCATCGTGCCGTCGGCTCTGGAGCTCGTCGACCGGCACTGCCTGGCCGCCGTCGACGCGTGGAAGAACATGGGCCTGTCGGTCGACGCCGACGTCGTCCTGCTCGGCCGCTCCGACGCACCCGGCCCGGCCGGCGACGCCGAGGCCGACGGGATGCTGCGCTGCTTCACCGGCGCCGGCGCCACCTGGGCCGCCGCATCCACCGACTCCGCGGAGGCCGAGGCGCTGTTCTCCGCCCGCCGGCTCGCCTACCCGGCCGTCGAGCGGCTGGGGCCGGTGCTCACCGAGGACGTCTGCGTGCCGAAGGCCGCCGTCCCGGAGATGCTCGGCCGGGTGGAGGCCGCGGCCCGGCGCAACGACGTGCTCATCGCCAACATCGCGCACGCCGGCGACGGCAACCTGCACCCGCTGATCATCACGCCGCCCGGCGACGACGCCGCCCGCGAGCGCGCCCAGGTGGCGTTCGCCGAGATCATGCGCGACGCCGTCGAGCTCGGCGGGACGGTCACCGGCGAGCACGGCGTCGGCCTGCTCAAGCGCTCGGGCCTGGCGCTCGAGCAGAGCCCCGCGGTGGTGGCGATGCAGCGGGCGGTCAAGGCGGCGCTCGACCCGCTCGGCATCCTCAACCCCGGCAAGGTGCTGCCCGACGAGTGAGGCCCGGGCGGGCCGGCGGCCCGCTCAGTGCAGGGCGTGGACGACGGCGTGCCCGCGTCCGCGGCCCATCAGCCAGCGGTTCACCGGCGTGGTGACCACGAACGCCACGGCCAGCGCGACGGCGAGCGCGCCCCAGAAGAACGCCGAGTCCAGGCCCGCCTCCATCGCACCCGGGACGCCGAGCATGACGCCGTTGTCGACGAGCTCCATGACCGCGATCGAGACGGTGTCGGCGGCCAGCGCCACCCGCAGCGCCCGGCGGAACGGCAGACCTGCGCGCAGCACACCGCGCGCGGTGAACGCGTAGCCGAAGACGAAGGCCAGCCCGACGGCCAGCACGACCGTGGCGCCGGCGGACCAGCCCAGGGCCGTGCCGATCACCATGCCGAGCACCTCGCCGACGGCGCAGCCGAGGAGGCAGTGCAGCGTGGCTTGCGCGGCCGCGGCCCAGCTGACCGGGCCGCCGTGGGATCGGTGTCCGTGCGCCGCGTGGCCCGCCGCGCCGTAGGTCGTCGCGGGTGCGTGATCGGTGTGCATGTCCCCTCCTCCGGTCGACGCGACCGTTGTACCCCCCAGGGGTATCCGGCGCAACCACCCCGGACACGGCACCGCCGCCCCACCCGGGCGGGCGGAGCGGCGGTGGCGAGCGGAGCGGGCGTCAGGGAACGGCGACACCCTCCGGGGCCGCGACGGGCAGCCCGAGCCGGGCGAACAGGTCGTTGTCGAGGTCGAGGAAGCTGGTGATGTGCCGGATCCGGCCGTCCTCGATCTCCAGGACGTGCAGCGCCCAGGGCACGTGGCCGCCCTCGTCGGTGGGCCGCCACTGCGCGACGGCCGGGGAGCCGTTGGCCTCGGTGAGCATGAGCCGGGAGTTCCGGCAGCCGCTGCCCGGGCCGAGCATCCAGGTGCCGATGTCGGCGGCGCTGCCCAGCCACATCTCGAACGGCGGCATGTGCTGCGTGGCGTCCTCGTGCAGCAGCTTCACGAACGCGTCGATGTCGTAGCGCTCGAACGCGTCGAGGTAGCGGGTGAGCAGCTCGCGGTGGTCGGCGTCGAGCGGGCGCTCCTCCGGGTCGCCGCCCACGGCCGCCAGCGTGGCGCGGGCCCGCTGCAGCGCGCTGTTCACCGAGGCGACCGTGCTGTCGAGCAGCTCGGCCACCTCGTCGGCCCGCCAGCGCAGCACGTCGCGCAGCAGCAGCACCACGCGCTGACGGGGCGGCAGGTGCTGCAGCGCCGCGACGAACGCCAGCCGCACCGACTCGCGGGCCACCGCGCGCTCGGCCGGGTCGCCGTCCTCGGGCAGGACCTGCCGGTCGAGCACCGGCTCCACCCACGCCTCGGCCGGCCGCTTGGCGGCCAGTGACGCCTCCACCGGCGACCACGACTGGCCCGAGAGGTCCATGGGCAGCGCGCGGCGCTGGCGGCCGGACAGCTGGTCGAGGCAGACGTTGGTGGCGATCCGGTACAGCCAGGACCGCAGGGACGAGCGGCCCTCGAAGTCGCCCAGGCTCTTCCAGGCGCGGACCATCGTCTCCTGCACCGCGTCGTCGGCGTCGAAGCTCGACCCGAGCATCCGGTAGCAGTAGCCGGTCAGCTCGCGCCGGTGCTCGAGCAGCCGTGGGTCGAGCTCGCCGGACACCCCGCGCAGCACGCTGGTCACCGCAGACCACCTCTCCTCGTCGACTTCCCCGTCGGCGGGCGTCAGTCCACCACGGGGCACCGACCGAACGGGAGTCCCCGGCGGGCTACTGGTAGGTGACCAGCTCCGGGCGCGGGGAGACCTGGGCGATCGTCTCCTCGGGCGTGAGCATCGGGGCGTCCTCGTCGTAGAAGTTCTTCCAGCCCCAGGTCAGCCCCTCGGGGCCGATGCCGCGCAGCACCCGCCAGGTGTCCTGCTTGCTCGGCTGGGGCCCCTGCCCGTCGGCGTGCACCATCACCGAGAGCTCGTCGCGGGAGAGGTCCACCCGCTCGCGGCCGGGGATCATGTCCACCCGGAACTGGTGCAGCACGAGCAGCTTCTGCGGCAGCCGGTTCTCGCGGGTGAGGTCGGCCAGCCAGGTGACCACGCGGTTGACCTCCTCGACGTCGACCGAGCCGATCTGGGTCAGGTGCACCTCGTTGGGGCCCAGCCGCCACTCGGGGTCCAGCGCCAGCCCGACGTGCGGCAGCTCCAGCAGCGGCCGGTAGACCTCGGCCTGCGTGACGAAGTCGGTGCGGCCGGGCTGCAGGTCCAGGACGACGTAGATCCCGGCCTCGCCGGCGGCCTCGACCAGGGGCCGCAGTTCCTCGACCGGCGCCTCGTAGGAGTAGTCGCCGCCCTCCGTCGGGAACTCCGAGGCGACGGTGGCGATGATCTCGAAGGCCGGGACGACGGTGGCGTCGGGCACCAGCGCCTCGTAGGGCGCCGCGGTGTCGCGGGCGCGCTGGACGGTGGCCGGCACGTCCTGCTCGCCCAGCACGCCGAGCGCGCCGGTGCCGGGGTGGCCGTAGAGGGCGACGAGGAAGTGCTGCGGGAACAGCACCTGGCCACCGCCGGGGAGCTGGGCGCCGGTGGCCGCGGTCTCCAGCTTCCAGTCCAGCCCGTCCTCGGCGGCGAAGCCCGCGCCGAGCGCGACGACGGTGTCGGCGCCCGCGACCGCGTCGACGACGTCGGCCGAGACACGCGGGTCGGTCTGCCCGTCGGTCACCTGGACGGTGGCGCCGGCGGCCCGCGCGGTGGCGACGCCGGCCAGCGCCGCGGGGTCGCCGTCGGAGAGGACGACGGTCCCCTCCAGCGGCTCGGCCCGCTCGACCCCGGGCAGCTCCCCGGAGGCCTCGCCCTCGGCCGCCTCGTCGCCGTCCTCGGGGCGCAGCGCGGTGGGCGCGTCCGGGTCCAGCGCGGCGACCGCCGCGGCCTCGCCGCCGTCGGCCACCGGGTCGGCCTCGGCCAGGTCGAGGCCGGTGGCCGCGGCGACGGCGTCGGCGGTGGCGGGCACGGAGACGACGTCGGCGTCCCCGGGCGCGGTGTCGGCGCCGACGGCGAGCACGGTGGTGGCGCCGAGCCGGTCGAGCTCCCCGGCGACGGCGTCGTCGCCGTCCCCGCCCTCGGGGTCGAGCAGCAGCGGGACGCCGAGGCCGACGGCGGCCGAGGCACCGAGCAGCGTGGCGGCGCGGTCGCCGTCGGGCGCGACCACCACGACGCCGGCCTCCTCGAACAGCGCGCGGCTGGTGCTCACCGCGGTGGCCACGGGCTCGGCGTCGGCGACCACGGTGAGCCGCTCGGCGGGCGCCGCGGCGGTGACGGACGCGGGGCCGGCGTCGTCGTCCCCGCCGGACGCCGACGAGGTGCAGCCGGCGGCCAGCAGCAGGGCACTGACGGCGAGGGGCGCGGCCCGGTGTCGCACGCGGGGACCTCCGTCCGCCGGACGCCCGGTCGCGGGGGACGCGACGACGGCGGCTCGCCCGACGCCGACGACCCTACGAGGTGCTGGACACCGCGGCCCGGGTGCCGGGAGCATCGCGCCCGACATGGACGCGGCGGCGCAGGGTGTCGGGCCAGCCCGACAGCGGATCGACCGGCTGACGGGATCGGCCGGGCGCCGCCGCGTCGCCAGGCTCGGGACATGACCACCGACACCCTCGTGATGCCCGCCGACACCGCCCCGTCGCACGCCCGGTCCCCGCGCGTGCGCCAGCTGCTGGTCGACTCCGGCTACGCCCTCCTGTCCTTCCCGCTCGGGATCGCCGGCTTCGTCCTCGCCGTCACCGGGATCGCCCTCGGCGTGGGCACGCTGGTGATCTGGGTGGGCGTCGCCGTCCTCGCCGTCACCCTGCTCGCCGCCCGCGGCCTGGCCGGCATCGAGCGGGCGCAGCTGCCCGCGGTGCTCGGCCGCCCGCTCCCCCGCCCCGCCTACCTGCGGCCCGAGGGCGGCCGCGTGCGCAGGATGCTCACGCCGCTGCGCGACCCGCAGTCCTGGCTCGACGTGCTGCACGCGGTGCTGCGCTTCCCGCTCGCGGTCCTCGCGTTCTCGGTCACCGTCGCGTTCTGGGCGCTGGCCCTCGGCGGGCTGACCTACGGCCTGTGGGACTGGGCGCTGCCCCAGGGGGACAACGAGGACCTGTTCGAGCTGCTCGGGTTCGAGGGCGGCAGCCTGCTGCGGATCACCGGCTACACGCTCATCGGCCTGCTCGGCGCGCTGGTGCTGCCGTTCGCCGTCCGCGCCGTGGCGGTGCTGCAGGCCTCCCTCGGCCGGGTGCTGCTGACCTCCCGCGCCGCCACGCAGGCCGAGATCGGCCGGCTCTCCCGCGGCCGCGACGCCGCCGTCGCCGCCGAGGCGGTGGCGCTGCGCCGGCTCGAGCGCGACATCCACGACGGCCCGCAGCAGCACCTCGTGCGCCTGGGCATGGACCTCTCCCGCGCCCAGCGGCAGCTCGACCGCGACCCGGCCGCCGCCCGCACCACCCTCGCCGAGGCCGGCGTGCTCGCCCGCGAGGCGCTGGAGGAGCTGCGGGCGCTGTCCCGCGGCATCGCCCCGCCGGTGCTCGCCGACCGCGGCCTGGCCGCCGCGCTCGCCGCGCTGGCCGCCCGCTCGCCGGTGCCGGTGGAGCTCGCCGTCGACCTGCCCGAGGAGCGGCTGGCCCCGGTCACCGAGAACACCGCCTACTTCGTCGTCAGCGAGGCGCTGGCCAACGTGGCGAAGCACAGCGGCGCCGGGGTGTGCCGGGTCGAGGTGGCGCGGGCGGGCGACGCGCTGCGGGTCGTCGTCGAGGACGACGGCGTCGGCGGGGCGCAGCCGGTGCCGGGGCACGGTCTGGCGGGGCTGGCCGACCGGCTGCGCGCCGTCGACGGCGTGCTGACCGTCGAGAGCCCGCGCGGCGGCCCCACCCGGACCACCGCCGAGCTGCCGTGGGGCTGACCCCGGAGGGCCGGCCGCTGCGGGTGGTGCTCGCCGAGGACTCGGTCCTGCTCCGCGAGGGGCTGGTCCGGCTGCTCGAGGAGGCGGGCACCACCGTGGTGGCCGCGGTCGGCGACGGCCCGTCGCTGGTGCGCGCCGTCGGCGAGCACCGGCCCGACGTGGCCGTCGTCGACGTGCGGATGCCGCCCACCCACACCGACGAGGGGCTGCGCGCCGCCGTCGAGGTCCGCCGGGCGGTGCCGGGGACGGCGGTGCTGGTGCTGTCGCAGTACGTCGAGGTGGCCTACGCCGACGAGCTGCTCGCCGACGGCCGCGGCGGCGCCGGCTACCTGCTCAAGGACCGCGTGACCGACCTCGACCAACTGCTCGCCGCCCTCGCCGAGGTGGTCGCCGGCGGCACGGTGCTCGACCCGCAGGTGGTGGCCCAGCTGTTCGCCCGCCGCCGCGGCGACGACCCGGTGCGCCGGCTCACCCCGCGCGAGCGGGAGGTGCTCGGCCTCATCGCCGAGGGCCACTCGAACACCGCGATCGCCCGCACGCTGGTGGTCACCCCGGGCGCGGTGGAGAAGCACACGCAGCGGATCTTCGCCAAACTCGGCCTCGCGCCCGACGAGGACCGCAACAGCCGGGTCATGGCGACGCTGGCCTACCTGCGTGGCTGACTGGCCCCCGGCCCCTCGGCGGACCACGGTGGTGTGCGTGACCCGCCGACCGGTGCTCCTGCTGCTCACCGCCGTCCTGCTCGCCGGCTGCGCCGACGTGGCCACCCCCGACGACGAGGAGCTGCCGGGCGCGGCGCCGTCGTCGACGTCGGCCTCAGCCACCCCCTCGGCTCCCCCGGCCTCCGGCGACCCGGCCGGCTGCCCCGTCGACGGTGCGGCCGGCGTCCCGGACGGCGCGGCCTCCCGGCCGACGATCGACGTCGACGGCGACGACCGGCCCGACACCGCCTGGATCGCCGACGCCGGCGACGGCGAGGTGCGCTTCGGCGTCGCGACGGCCTCCGGCGGCGGGGCGTCCGCGCCGTTCCCGTCGGGCAGCCCGGTCACCCGCTCGGTCCTGGTCGCCGACGTCACCGGCGAGGGCGAGCTGGTGGCGCTCGCCGACGACGGCCGGCAGGTGCTGCTGTTCGCGCTCAGCGGCTGCGAGATCCTGCCGGTGACCGACCCGGAGGGCGCCCCGTACGCCTTCGACCTCGGGTTCACCGGCTTCGGCACCGGGGTGGGCTGCGTCGACGTCGACGGCGACGGCGTGCGTGACCTCGCCGGCCTCGACGCCGCCGACGACGGCACCGGCTACACCGCCACCGCCGTGCGCCTCGACGGGCCGCGGGCGAGCAGCACCGACGTCAGCATCACGGTCTCCGATGCCCCGCCCGCCCAGGTGGAGGCGGCCCGCTCGGTCACCTGCGGCGACCTCAGCTTGCTCGACGACGGCGTCGCGCTGCCCGGCTGAGCCGGAACGCGGTCGCGGGCCGTCGGTGCCGCCCGGTAGACAGCGGAGGTGACCGATCCCGCCGACCTCCGCCCCGTCACCGCCGAGGAGTGGCCCGCGTTCAGCCGGGCGATGCTCGAGGTCTTCGGCGACGAGCCGATCGACGACTTCACCGAGAAGGTGCCGGCGACGGCGGAGCTCGACCGGTCGCTGTCGCTGTGGTCCGCCGACGGCCGGGTCGCCGCCACCGCGGGCCTCTACAGCCGGCAGCTCACCGTGCCCGGCGCCGTCGTCCCGTGCGCGGGCGTCACCTGGGTGACCGTCTCCCCCACCCACCGCCGCCGGGGCGTGCTCACCGCGGTGATGCGGCGGCAGCTCACCGAGCTGCACGAGCAGGAGCGCGAGCCGCTGGCGGCGCTGTGGGCCTCGGAGGGCTCGATCTACGGCCGCTTCGGATACGCGCCGGGCACCCTGCGCGGCAACTGGCGGGGCAGCACCCGGCAGCTGGGCTTCCGGCCCGGCGTCGACCTGGGCGCCGGCACCGTCGCGCCGGCCGACGCCGAGACCTACCTGGCCGGGGCCGCGGGCGTGGCCGAGGCGCTGCGCCGCTGGACGCCGGGCGTCCTCGACCGCGACGAGCGGTGGTGGCGGCGCTCGCTGCGCGACCCGGCCGGGCGGCGGAACGGGGCCAGCGCGCTGCGGTTCCTGCTGCACCGCGAGGCCGACGGCGAGGTGACCGGCTACGCCGCCTACCGGGTGCGCTCCCGCTGGACCGACGACGGCGAGGCCGACGGCACCGTCCTGGTCGACGACGTGCGGGCGCGCAGCACGGCCGGCTACGCGGCGCTGTGGCGGTACCTGCTCGACCTCGACCTCGTGCGCTCGGCCGAGTTCGGCTACGGCCCGGTCGACGACCCGCTGCGCCACCTGCTCGCCGACCCGCGCGCGCTGCACACCCGCCCCCTCGACGGGATGTGGCTGCGGCTGGTCGACGTCGGCCGGGCGCTGGCGGCGCGCCGCTACCCGGCGCCGATCGACATGGTGCTCGAGGTGCGCGACCCGTTGTGCCCGTGGAACGACGGCCGCTGGTGGCTGCGCGGCCACCCGGCCGGGGCGTTCTGCGCGCCGAGCGAGGGCGACCCCGACCTGGTGGTCGACGTCGACGCGCTGGCCGCCGCCTACCTCGGCGGCACGTCGCTCGGCACCCTGCAGGCGGCCGGCCGGGTCACCGAGGTGAGCCCCGGCGCGGTCACCCAGGCCGCGACGGCGTTCTCCTGGCCGGTGACCCCGTGGTGCCCCGACCAGTTCTGAGCCGTGCCGGCGGCGGGTCCTAGACGACGTCCTCGCGGGTGGGCAGGCCGCCCGCCGGCCGGTGCCGGTCCTGCTCGTAGTCGCTGACCAGGCCGATCCGGCGGACGTGCCGCTCGTCGCCGCTGAACGGCGTCCGGAGGAACTCGAGCACCAGCCCGGTGGCCTCCTCCACGGAGTGCTGCCGGGCGCCGATGGAGACGACGTTCGCGTCGTTGTGCTGGCGGGCGAGCTGCGCGGTCTCGGTGTTCCACACCAGCGCCGCGCGCACGCCGGGCACCTTGTTGGCCGCGATCTGCTCGCCGTTGCCCGAGCCGCCGATGACCACGCCGAGGGTGCCGGGCTCGACGACGACGCGCTCGCCCACCTCGAAGCAGAACGGCGGGTAGTCGTCGACCGGGTCGTACTCGAAGGCGCCGCAGTCCACCGGCTCGTGGCCGGCCTCGGTGAGCGCCTGCTTGAGGTGCTCCTTGAACTCCAGGCCGGCGTGATCGGTGCCCACGAAGACGCGCATGGCCCGAGTCTGTCAGGGTCGGCGCGTGGCGGTGCTCGGGGTCGACGGCTGGCGCGGGGCCTGGGTCGGGGCCCTGCTCGACGGCCGCAGGGTGACCCTCCTGCACCTCCGCGACGCCGGGGCGGTCCTCGCGGTCCCGGACGTCGAGGTGGTCGCGATCGACATGCCCATCGGCCTGTCCGACGACGGCCCCCGCGCCTGCGACCAGGAGGCCAAGGCCCTCCTGGGCAGCGCCGGGAGCTCGGTGTTCCCCGCCCCGGTGCGCGCGGTGCTCGGCGCGCGGGACCACGCCCACGCACGGGAGCTCTCCGTCGCCGCCACCGGCGGCACGTCGCTGTCCGCGCAGGCCTTCCAGCTGGTCCCGTCCATCCGCGCGCTGGACGACGCCCTCGGCGACCCGCCGCCGGACCACGTCGTCGAGGTGCACCCGGAACTCGCGTTCCGCGTCGGCCTCGGCGGTGTCACCGACCCGAAGGGCACCGCGCGCGGGGCGGCGCAGCGGCTGGCCGCCCTGCGCGCGGTCATGGACGTCGAGGAGGCGATGCTCGCCGCGCCGCCGCGGGTGCCGGCGGTCGACGCGCTCGACGCGTGCGCCGCCGCGTGGTCGGCCCGGCGCGTCGCCGACGGCACGAACGCGTGCGTGGGCGACGGCGCCCGCGACTCCCGCGGCCGGCCGATGCGGATCTGCTGGTGACCTTCCGCGAGGTCGGCGACGGGGTCTTCGTCCGCCGGCACGCCTCCCTGGACCTCAACTGCGGCCTGGTCGTGGGCGAGGGCGCCTGCCTCGTCGTCGACACCCGCTCCTCCCCCGCCGAGGCCGCCGACCTCGCCGCCGCGGTGCGCCGGGTGACGCCGCACCCGTGGACCGTGGTGAACACCCACGCCCACTACGACCACTGCTTCGGCAACGCCGCGTTCCGGCCGGCGACCGTCTGGGGCAGCCGCGGCTGCGCGGCGGACCTGCGCGCCACCGGGGAGGCGCAGCGTGCCGCCCGGGTGGCCGAGCTGACGGCCGCCGGGGACGCCGAGGGAGCGGCGGAGGTCGCCGGCGCGCCCCTCGACCCGCCGGACGCGCTCGTCGACGACGTCGCGGTGCTCGACGTCGGCGGCGTCGAGGTGGTCCTGCGGTTCCTCGGGCGCGGGCACACCGGCCACGACCTCGTCGTCGAGGTCGAGGACGGGACCGTGTTCGCGGGAGACCTCGTCGAGCAGGGCGCCCCGCCGGCGTTCGAGGACGCCTTCCCCGCCGAGTGGCCGGCGACGCTGGGCCGGCTGCACGCGATGGCCCGCGGCGCCGTCGTGCCGGGGCACGGTGCGGTGGTGGACGCGGACTTCGTCGGGGCGCAGCGGGAGGAGCTGCTCGCCGTCCTGTCCGCCGTCCGCGCGGGCCGGCCCGACCGCGGCCCCTACGACGCGGCGACGATGCGCGTCGCCGCCCATCGGCTCCGTCCCGAGCGTGCGAGGGGCGAATAGCACGCGGCCCCTCTGCAGGATCCCGCCGCGAGCCTGCGAGGGGTGGGGGGCAGGGGGGTCCTTGCTTCAGGTGAGGCGGCGGACCACCGGCAGCGGCAGCACCCGCAGCAGCGCCGACACCGGCCGCCACGGCCACTCCGGCACGTAGGCGCGCACCGGCTCCCGCTCGATCGCGGCGACCAGCGCGTCGACGCCGGTGTCGAGGTCGACGGTGAACGGCCCGCGGCGGCCCACGTTGATGTCGGTCTCGATGTAGCCGGGCAGCACGGTGGTCACCCGGATGCCGGTGCCGAGCAGGTCGGACCGGATGCCCTCGGCGAGCGCGTTGAGCGCGGCCTTGCTGGCGCCGTAGGCGGTGCGGGTGCCGCGCATCCCGCGCACCGAGGCCACCGAGCTGATGACGACGAGGTGCCCGGAGCCCTGCGCGCGGAACAGCTCGACGGCCGCCTCGCACTGCGCGTGGGTGCCGAGCACGTTGGTGAGCAGCGTGGCCCGGTTGTCCCGGCCGGCGCCGGTGCCCACCGAGGCGCCCCGGCCGATGCCCGCGTTGGCGACGAACCGGTCGATCCCCCCGAGCTCCGCCGCGAGCTCCGGGACGCCGCGCGCGACGGCCTCGGCGTCGTCGACGTCGATGGCGGCGGTGACGACCCGGATGCCCGGGGACGCCGCGAGCAGCTCGTCGCGGAGCTCCTCGAGCAGCTCGCCGCGGCGGGCGACCAGGGCGAGGTCACGGCCGCGGGCGGCGAAGCGGCGGGCCATGCCCCGGCCGAGGCCGGAGCTGGCGCCGGTGACCAGGATGCGCTGGCGGACGGGTCGCGGCACGCCCCCAGCATGCCGCGCCCGTCCGCACCGGCTCAGCGCCGGGTGAGCTCCAGGGCGTCGGCCGGCACCGAGGACATGTCGGGGTCGGACGTGCGGGTGCGCTTGAGCTCCCAGAAGTCGGGGAGGTTGGCCAGCAGGACGGCGCCGTCGAAGGCCCGCCCGGCGTCCTCGCCCGTGGGCACCTTGCTGATGACGGGGCCGAAGAACGCGACGCCGTCGATGTGCATGACCGGGGTGCCGACGTCGTCGCCGACGGGGTCCATGCCCTCGTGGTGGCTCTTCTCCAGCGCCTCGTCGTACTCGGTGGAGGTCGCGGCCCCGGCGAGCTCGGCGGGCAGGCCCACCTTCTCCAGGGCCGGGGCGATGATCTCGTCGAGCTCGCGGCCCTCGTGGTGCCGCAGCGTGCCCATGGCGGTGTAGAGGTCGCCGAGGACCTCGTCGCCGTGCTGCTGGGCGGCGGCGATCGCGACCCGCACCGGGCCCCACGCCTGCTCCATCATCCGCTGGTACTGCTCGGGCAGGTCGCGCCCGCGGTTGAGCACCGCCAGCGACATGACGTGCCAGTGCAGGTCGATGTCGCGGACCTTCGCCGCCTCCAGGACCCAGCGGCTGGTCAGCCAGGCCCACGGGCACAGCGGGTCGAACCAGAAGTCCACCCGGGCCTTCGTGGGGGCGCTCTGCACTGCCTCGGTCATCCGTCGTCTCCCTCTCGTCGTCCGCGACGCCGGAGCACCCGTGCGCCCCGCGTCCCTGCCGGCTGCCAAGTGCCCCGGACGTGCGCTTGTTCCCCGTGCCCGCCGGGCGTGTCGGGCGTCCGTGGGAAGCTGCCGGTCGTGGCCGTACCCAACCTGACCCGCGACGACGCCGCCGCACGCGCCCGCCTGCTCGCCGTCGACGCCTACGACCTGCAGTTCGACCTGACCGACGGGGACGGTCGCCCCGGCGCCGGCACCTTCCGCTCGACGACGACGGTGACCTTCACCTGCCGCGAGCCCGGCGCCGGCACGTTCGTCGACCTGGTCGCCGAGACCGTCCGCTCGGCCACGCTCAACGGGGTGGAGCTCGACGTCTCCACCTACACCGAGGAGGGCGGTCTGCCGCTGCCCGGTCTCGCCGCCGAGAACACCCTCGTCGTCGACGCCGACTGCCGGTACTCCAACTCCGGCGAGGGCCTGCACCGCTTCGTCGACCCCGAGGACGACCAGGTCTACCTCTACACGCACTTCGAGCCGGCCGAGGCCAAGCGGGTCTTCGCCTGCTTCGACCAGCCCGACCTCAAGGGCACCTACACGGTGCACGTCGTCGCGCCGTTCGACTGGCAGGTCGTGTCCAACACCGGCGGGCGCACGATCGAGGCCGGGCCGCAGGGGAGCCAGCTCGTGCACTTCGAGCCGACCAAGCGCCTGTCGACCTACCTGGTCGCGCTGATCGCCGGCCCGTACGCCCGGGTGACCGACGCCTACGAGGGCATCCCGCTGGGGCTGTACTGCCGCGCGTCGCTGGCCCAGCACCTCGACCCGGAGGAGCTGTTCCGGGTGACCAAGCAGGGCTTCGAGTTCTACCACCGGGTGTTCGACTACCCGTACCCGTTCGACAAGTACGACCAGCTGTTCGTGCCGGAGTTCAACGCCGGCGCCATGGAGAACGCCGGCGCGGTCACCGTGCTCGAGGACTACGTCTTCCGCTCGCGCACCAGCCGCGCCCGCTACGAGCGCCGCGCCGAGACGGTGCTGCACGAGCTCGCGCACATGTGGTTCGGCGACCTCGTGACCATGCGCTGGTGGGACGACCTGTGGCTCAACGAGTCCTTCGCCACCTACATCTCCACGCTGTGCCAGGCCGAGGCCACCGAGTACGAGACGGCGTGGACCACCTTCGCCAACGCGGAGAAGGCCTGGGCCTACGCGCAGGACCAGCTGCCCTCCACCCACCCGATCGCCGCCGACATGGTCGACGTGGCCGCCGTCGAGGTGAACTTCGACGGGATCACCTACGCCAAGGGCGCCTCGGTGCTCAAGCAGCTGGTGGCCTACGTCGGCCGCGAGGAGTTCCTCGCCGGCATCCGCCGCTACTTCCGCACCCACGAGTACGGCAACACGACCCTCGCCGACCTGCTCGACCCGCTGTCGGAGGCCACCGGCCGCGACCTCACCGAGTGGTCGCAGCAGTGGCTGCAGACCAGCCAGGTCAACACCCTGCGCCCGGTCTTCGAGCTCACCGACGACGGCCGCTACGCCTCGTTCGCCATCGAGCAGACCGCCGTCGCCGAGCACCCCGTGCTGCGCCGGCACCGGCTGGCCGTCGGCCTCTACGACCGCGGCCCCGACGGGCTGACCCGCACCACCCGGGTGGAGCTCGACGTCGACGGCGAGCGCACCGAGGTCGCCGAGCTGGTCGGGCACCCGGTGGCCGACCTGGTGCTGGTCAACGACGACGACCTCACCTACGCCAAGCTCCGGCTCGACGAGCGGTCGCTGGCCACGCTGCGCACCGACATCGGCGCGCTGCCCGACTCACTGCCCCGTGCGCTGTGCTGGTCGGCGGCGTGGGACATGACCCGCGACGCCGAACTGCCCGCCCGCGACTGGGTGCGGCTGGTGCTCGCCGGCATCGACGCCGAGACCGAGATCAGCGTCGTGCAGTCGCTGCTGATGCGGGTGCAGTCGGCCCTGACGTCCTACGCCGACCCGGCCTGGGCCGAGACCGGCTGGACGGCGCTGGCCGACAAGGCGCTGCAGGCGCTCGAGGCCGCCGCGCCGGAGAGCGACGAGCAGCTGCAGTGGTCGCGCACCTTCGCCGCCGCCGCGCGCACCGACGAGCACGCCGCCGTGCTGCGCGGCCTCCTCGACGGCTCCCGGGCGTACGAGGGGCTGGCCGTCGACGCCGACGCCCGCTGGGCGTTCCTCAACGGGCTGGTGGCGATCGGCGCGGCCGGCGACGCGGAGATCGACGCGGAGGCCGAGCGGGACGCCACCGCCACCGGCGTGCGCCGGGCGGCCACCGCGCGGGCGCTGCGCCCGACGGCGGAGGCCAAGGAGGAGGCGTGGCAGCAGGCCTTCCACGACGCCGACGTGCCGAACGCGGTGCACGAGGCGCTGGTGGCCGGCTTCTGGCACCCGGCGCAGCGCGAGCTCACCGCGGGCTACGTCGACCGCTACTTCGCCGAGATCGGCCCCATGTGGAACCGCCGCCCCGGGGAGATCGCCAAGAACGCCGTCCAGTACCTGTTCCCGCCGGTGGTCGAGGAGCGCACGGTCGAGGCGGCCGACGCCTGGCTGTCCGGCGGGGAGCACCCCGCGCCGCTGCGCCGGCTGGTGAGCGAGGGCCGCGACGGCATCGCCCGCGCGCTGCGCGCCCGCGAGCGGGACGCCGCCGCCGGCTGACCGGCAGGGACGACCGAGGCCCAGGACCCCGCGGGGTCCTGGGCCTCGGTCGTGGAGGGGCCGTGCGCCCGGGGCGCGCGGGTCGCTCAGTGGGCGGCGCGGGAGCTCCGCGGGTGCCCGGCCTGGTCGGACAGCTGGCGCAGGCCGTTGACGATGCCGCCCACCAGGTCGCCGGCGGCGAAGGAGTTCGTCATCGACAGCACGGCCAGGGCGCACGCGCGGTCGGGCAGCCGGCGGGCGGCGGAGGCGCCGGTGACCACCTCGATCACCCGCTGGCCCGGCGAGACGGCCAGCAGCACCGAGTCGGCCGGGTGGCCGCCGCGGGCGTGCAGCTCCTCGGCGCGGATGCGGGTCTTCGGGCCGAGGTCGCCGATCCAGAGCGTGAAGCGCAGGCCGGTCTCGCGCGAGGACATGGTCAGCGCCTCGTCGAGGCGGGCCAGCTCGCGGTAGCTGAAGACGGTGTCGTAGCCCTCGTCGGCCCGGTTCGGCGCGGTGTCGACCGTTCCGGTGTCGTGGGCGTCGGCATCCAGCACGCGGGTCATCGCGGGTCTCCGGGGAGTGTCGTCGGGGAGGTCGGGGTCACCGGGTCACGCGTCCCCGGGTCACCAGGTGCCGCGGGCGCCGCCGAGCGGGCCGCCCGCCGCGGGGGCCGGCGCGCCGGCCGAGACGGCGGTGGCACCGTGCGAGGCACCGCCTGCGATGACGTGCGAGCCCACGGCGCCCGAGCCGTGCCCGCCGCCGTGTGCACCGCCGTGGCCGTCGCCGGAGCCGATCGCCGCGGGCTCGCCGTAGAGCGAGGAGCCGACGGCCTGGGTGTCGCCCTCACCGGCCGCGTGGGTCGGGGCGCCCGTGGGCTGCGGCTCGTACCAGACCGGCTCGTGGTCCCACGCCTGGCCGGGCCGGTACCGCACGCCCTGGCGCTTGCGACCGCCGGGGAGGTAGGTGAGGGCCCACAGGAGGAGGTAGACGGCCAGCGGCGCGACGAGGAAGACGAGCAGGGTCTCGACGACGGTCACGCCCCGGAATCTACCGTCCGGGGAGATCACCTATGCGTCGGCATGCCAGCCCGGCGGGTGCCGGTGCGCCCACGGGCGGGCCTGCTCCAGCTGCGCGGCGAGCGCGACGAGCGTGACCTCGTCCGCGGGGCGCCCGACGAGCATCGTGCCCACCGGCAGGCCGTCGCCGGTCCAGTGCAGCGGCACGCTGACGGCGGGCTGCCCGGTGACGTTGTAGAGCGCGGTGAAGGCGGCGTAGGCCTTCTGCCGCTCGAAGTCGGCCGCGCCGTCGCCGTCGGCGTCGAACCAGCCCAGCGGCCGCGGCGTCATCGTCGTCACGGGCGAGAGCAGGACGTCGTAGGCGTCGGTGGCCGCGACGTAGCGGCGGGAGAACAGCCGCAGCGCGGTGAGCGCCTCCATCGCCGCCTGGGCCGACAGCGCCAGGCCGCGGCTGCGCAGCTCGCGGGTGAGCGGCCGCAGCTCCCCCACCCGCTCGGGCGGGACGGGCAGCAGCGTCCCCGACAGCGACCACACCCGCTCGAAGGCGGCCAGCACGTCGGGGGTGAGCAGCCCGCCGGGGACGTCGACCACCTCGTGCCCGAGCGACTCCAGCAGGGCGGCGGCGTCGTCGAGGGCGCCGGTGACCTCCGGCTGCAGGACGGCGCCGGGCATCGGCGACTCCAGCGCCCGCCCGATCCGCAGCCGGCCGACCGGGCGGTCGGCGGCGGCGAGGAAGGTCTCCCCCGGCGGCAGCGGCGGCGCCCACGCGGCGTCGCCGGTGACGGGGCCGGCCATCGCGTCGAGCATGGCCGCGGCGTCGCGGACGGTGCGGGCCAGCGGCCCGTTGGTGCCCAGACCGGTCACGTCGCTGCCGAAGGGTGCGTTGCTCACCCGGCCGCGGGTGGGCTTGATGCCGAACAGCCCGTTGACGCTCGCCGGGATGCGGATGGAGCCGCCGCCGTCGCTGCCCTGCGCGAAGGGCACCATCCCGGCGGCCACCGCCACCGCCGCGCCGCCGCTGGAGCCGCCGGCCAGCCGCTGCGGGTCCCAGGGGTTGCGGGCCGGGCCGACGAGGTCGTTGTCGGTGTAGCAGGGGAAGCCGAACTCGGGGGTGTTGGTCTTGCCCAGGCTGATCGTCCCGGCGGCGGCGAGCTTGGTGACGACGGCGTCGTCGGTGGTGGGCACGAAGTCGGCGAAGACCGGACAGCCGAAGGTGGTGCGCACGCCCGCGGTGTTGTTGAGGTCCTTGATGGCCGTCGGCACGCCGAGCAGGGGCGGCAGCTCGCCCCCGGCCCGCACCCGCGCCTCCGCGGCGGCGGCCGCGGCCAGCGCCCGCTCGGGGGTGACGGTGACGAACGCGCCGAGCCCGGCGTCGAGGGCCGCGACCCGGTCCAGGGCGTGCCGCACGAGCTCGGTCGGAGAGACCTCCCTGGCCCGGACGGCGGCCGCCTGCTCGAGCGCGGTGAGGTCGTGCAGCTGCGTCACGGACGGCGACGCTAGCCCCGGCATGTAGAACCGGCGCCGTGGACCCGACCCGCGCCGCGGCCCAGGCGCTCGACGACGCCGACCCCCTCGCCGGCTTCCGCGCCCGCTTCACCGGGGCGGGCGACGACGGCCTGCGCTACCTCGACGGCAACTCGCTCGGCCGGATGCCGCGCGAGACCCCCGCGGCCCTCGCCCGGGTGGCCGAGCAGGAGTGGGGCCGCGGCCTGGTCGGCTCGTGGGCGTCGTGGATCGACGTCGGCACGCGGGTGGGCGACCTGATCGGCACCGGCGTGCTGGGCGCCCGGCCCGGCGAGGTGCTGCTGGCGGACTCCACCTCGGTCGACCTCTACAAGCTGCTGGTGGCCGCCGCCGATGCCCGGCCGGGCCGCGACGTCCTCGTCTGCTGCGCCGACGACTTCCCGACCGACCGCTACGTCGTGGCCGGGGTGGCCGCCGCCCGCGGGATGACCGTGCGGGAGGTGCCCGCCGACGTCGACGAGGGCCTCGACCCGGCGGTGCTGGCCGGGGCGCTGGACGGGCGGGTCGCCGTCGTCGTGCTGTCGGCGGTGGCCTACCGCTCGGGCGCGCTGGTCGACCTCGCCGCGGTCACGGCGGCCGCGCGGGAGGCCGGCGCCCTGGTGGTGTGGGACCTGTCGCACGCGGCCGGGGCGGTGGAGCTCGACCTCGCGGCCGCCGGCGCCGACCTCGCCGTCGGCTGCACGTACAAGTACCTCAACGGCGGGCCGGGGGCCCCGGCGTTCCTGTACGTGCGGCGGGAGCTGCAGGAGGAGCTGCGGCAGCCGATCTGGGGCTGGTTCGGGCAGCGCGACCAGTTCGCCATGGGCCCGGCCTACGACCCGGTGCCGGGGATCGGCCGGTTCGCGGTGGGCACGCCGCCGGTGCTGGCCGCGGCGGCGGTGGAGGTGGGGGTGCGGCTCGTGGCCGAGGCGGGCATCGGCCGGCTGGCGGCAAAGAGGCGCGCGCTGACCGGGCTGCTGGTCGACCTCGCCGACGCCTGGCTCGCCCCGCACGGGGTGGCGCTGGCCAGCCCGCGCGACCCGGCCCGCCGCGGCGCGCACGTGACGCTGGCGCACCCGCACGCCTGGCAGCTGACCCAGGCGCTGGTCGACCGCGGCGTGGTGCCCGACTTCCGCACGCCCGACCGGGTGCGGCTGGGCCCGGCTCCGCTCTACACGCGCTTCGTGGACGTGTGGGACGCCCTCGACGTGTTCCGCGGCGTGCTCGAGGACCGCTCCTGGGAGGGCTACCCCGAGGAGCGGTCCCGCGTCACGTGAGCCCGGTCAGGCGTGCGCGACGACGACGAGGTTCTCGGTCGAGGCCTGGCCGGCGCGCTGGAAGCAGGTGATGAGGACGAGCCGCCCCGGGACCGCCGCCCAGATGTCGGCGGCGCCGGCGAGCTCGTCCTTGTCGTAGCGCTGGGTGCGCTCGACGGTGTAGTCGACCGTGCCCTCGGGCGTGCTGACCTCGACGACGTCGCCGGCGCGCAGGCCCTCGTCGTCGGCCTCGGCGTCGACCAGGGCGTCGAAGCCGTACTCGCCGGTGCCGGTGGCGTGGGCGGCGATGTACACGGTGTTGTCGGCCTGCGCGGCGTCGCCGACCGGGTCGCCGTAGGAGTCGATCCAGTAGGCCGCGGTGAGCAGCGGCGGGTTGATGACCCCGCCGCTCGGGGTGAGCGGCAGGACGGGCAGGTCGAGACTCAGCGCCGGCACCGCCACGTGGACGTCCGACGACGGCGTCGGGAGGACCGTCCCCTCGGGGGGCAGGGTCGGCTGGGCGGGCTCCCCCGCGGGGGCCGCGGCCACCGGGTCGAGGGACCCGGTGGCCGCGGCGGACCGCCCGTCGGGGGCGACGCCGACGGCGAGCAGTGCGCTGCCGGCGACGCCCAGGGCGGCGACCGCCGTGATCGCGGCGGTGCGCCGCCCCGGTCGCATCAGGCCTGGTCCGTGCCGTCCTCCACCGCGGGGCGGCGGCGGGTGCGGGCGAGGGCGAGGCCACCGGCGCCGGCGAGGACCAGCAGGCCCGCACCCGCGGCGGCGAAGCCGGTCGCGCCCTCGGCCGCCGGGGCGGTCACGCCGGTGTTCGAGCGGAGGCCCGCGTTCCCGGTGACGGCCTGGGTGGTCGGCGCGGCCGGCGGCACGACGGCCGGGGTGTCCGCGGCGACGACGGTGACCTCGACGAGGACCACCGAGACCGCGCCGGACGGCGCCTGCTGGGCGACGACCACGCCGTACTGGCCGGCGGCCGTGCCGGCCGGCAGCACGAACGTGGCGCGCGACCCGGCGACCTGCGTGGCGAGCGGCGCGGCGGCGCCGGTCGGGTCACCGTTGGCGTCCAGGTCCACCAGGCCGACCTCGACGCCGGTGAGGTCGGGAAGTCCCAGCTCGCGCAGCGGCGAGGCGGCGGTGAGGTCGAGCGTCACGGTCGAGCCGGCCGTCACCGGGGTCGGGAAGGGGCACCGGACGCCGGAGGTCACGTCACAGGGCACCTGCGAGAAGGCGAGCAGCTCGGGGGTGACCGTCACCGTGGCGGGCGCCGCGGCGTCGAAGGTCAGCTCGTAGGCGACCGGGTCGTAGTACTCCAGCGCCGTGCCGAGGGTGTCGGTGAGGGGCTCGACGAACAGCGTGGCGTCGTCGACTCCGGTGGAGTCGTCGGCGGGGAGCGTGACCGACAGCGTCCCGGTGCCCTGGCCGGTGACCGCGAGGAAGAACGGGTCGGCGGGGAGCAGGGCCGAGGAGTAGGTCACGTCGTAGCTGCCGTCGCCGTCGTCGTCGAAGGACAGCTCGACCTCGGCGGCGGTGTCGTCGAGGTCGGCGGGCACCTCGACCTCGAGGGTGCCGGAGTACTGCACCTCGACGGGCGTGAAGACGCCACCGGCGCTGGGGTCGGCCATGGTCATGGGGTCCATGGCGCCGAAGTTCTCGACCGGGAGGGCGCTCAGCACGACCTCGGAGGGCTGCAGCGGGATGACGACGTCGGTCGCCGCGGCGGCGGGACCGGCGATGGAGACGAAGAGCACGGCCGAGCCGATGCCGGCGAGGCCGAAGCGCTGGACCTGCCGGCGCACGGGGGTGGAGCTGGTCACGGGGACACCTCTGTCGACCGCAGCGCCCGGTCGGCGCCGATTGCCGCGGAACGTAGCGTCACCGGACAGTCTCGCTGGGTGGAGGACACGCACTGTGGGACGCGTGGGACGGGACGGGCGGGTGGTGCGATCGGGTGGCGCGGGCCTCGACACGATCTGCCGTCCGCGAGCCCCCGGCGGCGCCGCGGAAGGGCGCGAGTTGCCGAAGCGCGCCGCCGGAGGACGTCGGCAGCTGACGGTGCGCTGCCGGCCCTCAGGCCTCGTCGGGGGCGACGCCGATCGGGTTGCGGTCGGGGAACAGGCCGGCGGTGACGACGGCGCGGCGCACCGGCACGAGCAGCTCGCCCAGCCGGTCGCAGCCCGGGTCGCCCAGCGCGCGCCACGGCTCGAGGGCCAGCCGGTCGGTGTCGGCCTCGATGGCGGTGGTCATCGCCAGGCCCTCCGCCGACAGCTCGTCGCCGTCGAGCCAGCCGCGGGTCCGGAGCTCGTCGGCCGCTGCGGTCCACGCGTCGTCGTCCCAGCCGCGGGCGCGCTGCAGCCACTCGCGGTCGACCCGGCCGGCCGCCGCGACCAGGACGTGGGCCCCGGCACCGGAGACCTCACGCCCGAGCAGCGCCGCGGTGTGCCCGTCGCCGCGGTGCTCACGCAGGGTGGTCAGCGCCTGCCACAGCGCCAGGTGCGGTTCGCCGGGCGCGGGCAGCCCCGCGTTGGCCGCCGCCAGCGGCCGGCCGGGCAGGTCGACGGCCGCCGCGGCAGTGGACGCCAGCGCGGCCGCCTCGGCCGCCTCCGGGGACGCCGCCCACTCCCCCAGCACCCGGCGCACCGCGGCGTCGACCCCGGCCAGCCGCGCGTCGAGCGCCGCGGCCGGGGACACCGCGTCCCACACCGCCGGGACCCGTCGGGCCACGAACGACGGCGCGAAGTTGTAGAAGACCGCCGTCACCACCTCCGGGCCGACCGGGCCCAGGGGTGCCGCCCGCAGCGCGAAGTAGGTGGACCAGAAGCCGGTGGTGCCGGCCGCCTCCCCGGCCGCCCGCGCCTCCTCGGCGAAGTAGGTCAGCGCGTGGAACGGCTCGGCCAGCGCCCACAGCCGCCGGGCGGTGCCCGCGGACGTCATGCCGGGGCCCCGCTCACGCGCTGACGCTCTCGGGCACGCCGAGCCACTCCCGCCAGCGCGGGTCGACCGTGCGGGCGCCGAGCAGCCGCCAGGCCGCCCCGCTCGGCGTCCGCGGTGGGTGCGGCAGCTTCCAGCCGAGCTCGGCCAGCGACCGGTCGGCCTTGGTGTGGTTGCACTTCCGGCAGGCCGCCACGACGTTGTCCCAGGTGTGGGTGCCGCCGCGGCTGCGCGGGACGACGTGGTCGATGCTGGTGGCCGAGCTCCCGCAGTAGACGCAGGTCTGCCCGTCGCGGGTGAACACCGCCCGGCGGGACAGCGGCACCTGCGCCGGGTAGGGCACCCGGACGTAGCGGGTCAGCCGGACGACGACGGGCACCGGCAGGCTCACCCGCTCGGCGTGGACCACCTCGGCGGCGGCGTCGACCGGCACCGCCTTCTCCGCGAGCACGAGCACGATCGCGCGGCGGCTGGAGACCACGCACAGCGGCTCGTAGGTGGCGTTGAGCAGCAACGTGGCGGCCGTCGTGCCGGACGAGGGCACGGGCAGCCGGGGGACGGGGACGGGGTCGCGTCGCGGACCTGGGTGGCCCACCGGCGACGACCCGGACGCGGAACGCGACACGGAGCACCTCCGACACCCCGGACCGCCGTACCGGGGCGGCCCGCAGGGCTGTGCCCATCCTGCCCTGACGAGCGGGAACGGCGCGCGGGGGAAATCCACAGGCCCGTTACGGTCGGGCGGTGCGCTACCCCGACGCCGAACGGCTCGACCTCGTCGAGGACCTGCACGGCCACCGCGTGGCCGACCCCTACCGCTGGCTCGAGGACCCGGCCGACCCGCGGACGCGGGCGTGGACGGAGGCCGAGGACGCGCTGACCGCCGGGGTCCTCGGCGCCCTCCCGCTGCGCCCGGACCTCGCCGCCCGGCTCGAGCGCCTGGTGCACGCCGGCGCCGTCGGCGTCCCGGTGCACCGGGGCGGCCGCGCCTTCTCCACCCGCCGCGACCCCGGCCAGGAGCACGCCGTCCTGCGGGTCCGCGAGCCCGACGGCACGGTACGCGTCCTGGTCGACCCGATGGCGCTCGACCCGTCGGGCACGACGACGCTCGACGCCTGGTCACCGTCCTGGGAGGGCGACCGGCTGGCCTACCAGCTGTCCACCGGAGGCGACGAGGAGTCGCGGCTGTACGTCCTCGACGTCGCCACCGGCGAGCAGCTCGACGGGCCGGTCGACCGCTGCCGCTACTCCCCCGTCGCCTGGCTGCCCGGCGGCGAGGAGCTCTTCTACGTCCGCCGGCTCGCGCCGGACCAGGTGCCCGCCGGCGAGGAGCAGTTCCACCGCCGCGTCTGGCGCCACCGCGTCGGCGCCGACCCCGACGGCGACGTCCTCGTGCACGGCGAGGGACTCGACCCCACGAACTACTACGGCGTGCGCACCAGCCGCGACGGCCGCTGGCTGGTCGTCTCGGCCTCGGCCGGCACCGCCCCGCGCGACGACGTGTGGCTCGCCGACCTGGGCGGGACCGGGGAGCTGCGCGATCTGCAGGTCGGCGTCGACGCGCAGACCGCCGCCTGGGTCGCCCGCGACGGCCGGCTGTGGCTGATGAGCGACCGCGGCACCCCGCGCTGGCGGCTCGCCGTCGCCGACCCGGCCGACCCCGCCACCTGGCCGGTGGAGGCGTGGCGCGACGTCGTCCCGCAGTCCGAGGACGGCGTGCTCTCCGACGTCGCGCTCGTCGACGGCGCCGACGGCACGCTGTTGGTGCTCGCCGTCCACTCGGTCGACGCCACCGACCGGCTCTCGGTCTGGGCCGCGGACGGCTCCGGCCGCCTCGCCGAGGTGACCGGCCTGGGCGTCGGCAGCGTCTCCGGCGTGAGCGCCCCGCCGGAGGGCGGGACGACCGCCTGGGTCGGGTACACCGACCACTCCACCCCGCCGTCGGTGCTGCGCTGGGACGCCGCCGAGCCCACCGCGCTGGCCGAGGACGAGCGCGCCCCCGTGGCCGGCGAGGTGCCGGAGGTGACCGTCGTCGAGACGCACGCGACCTCGCGCGACGGGACCCCGGTGCACCTGTTCGTGCTGTCGGCCACCGAGACGCCGGACACCCCGCGGCCGACCGTGCTCTACGGCTACGGCGGCTTCGACGTGGCCCTGACGCCGGGCTACTCCGCCCAGGCGCTGGCCTGGGTCGCCGCCGGCGGCGTCTGGGCGGTGGCCAACCTGCGCGGCGGCTCCGAGCACGGCGAGGAGTGGCACCGCGCCGGCATGCGCGAGCGCAAGCAGAACGTGTTCGACGACTTCGCCGCGGCCGGCGAGCACCTGGTCGCGCAGGGCTGGACGACGCACGCGCAGCTCGCGGTGATGGGCGGCTCGAACGGCGGGCTGCTCGTCGGCGCGACGCTCACCCAGCGCCCCGATCTCGCCGCCGGCGTCGTGTGCAGCGCGCCGCTGCTGGACATGGTCCGGTACGAGCGCTTCGGCCTCGGGCGCACCTGGAACGACGAGTACGGCACCGCCGAGGACCCCGAGGAGCTCGGCTGGCTGCTGGGCTACTCGCCGTACCACGCGGTCCGCGAGGGCACCGCCTACCCGGCGACGCTGTTCACGACGTTCGAGTCCGACACCCGGGTCGACCCGCTGCACGCGCGCAAGCTCGCCGCGGCGTTGCAGGCCGCGACGCGCGGCGAGGCGCCGGTGCTGCTGCGGCGGGAGACGTCGGTGGGCCACGGCGCCCGGGCGGTGAGCCGCACGGTGGGTCTCGCGGCCGACCAGCTGGCGTTCCTCGCGGCGGCCACCGGGCTGTCCGGGTGGGGTGCGGCGGGTGGCGGGGACGGCGCCGCGACCTGACACGATGGGCGGTGATGACTGCCCTACCCTCCGTGACGGCCGCCGACTCGCGGCTGGCCGACTCGATGCCCGCGTGCGTCTCGGACCCGACGACGCTGTGCGCGAAGGTCTACGACCTGTCCGGGATCGACTGGCTGGCGAACAACGCCGAGGCGCTGATCGCGAAGCCGGCGCGGATCCTGCTGGTCCTCGTCGTCGCCTTCGTCGCCCGGTTCATGCTCCACCGCGCCATCCGGCGGCTCACCGACCGCACCGCCACCGGCGGGGTGCCCACCCTGCTGCGCCCGCTGCGCAACCGGGGCGCCGCCGGGCAGGTCATCGAGCAGGTCGCCGCCCGCCGCACGCAGCGCGCGGAGGCGATCGGCTCGGTGCTGCGCAGCGTCGCGTCGTTCGTGGTCATGGGCATCGCCGTCGTGCTGGTGCTCGGTGAGCTCGGCCTCGACCTCGCGCCGATCGTGGCCAGCGCCGGCGTCGTGGGCGTCGCGCTCGGCTTCGGCGCGCAGAACCTGGTCAAGGACTTCATCGCCGGGATCGGGATCATCCTCGAGGACCAGTACGGCGTCGGCGACGTCGTCGACCTCGGCGAGGCCAGCGGCACGGTCGAGGCCGTGGGCCTGCGGATCACCCGGCTGCGCGACGTCAACGGCATCGTCTGGTACGCCCGCAACGGCGAGGTCCTGCGGGTCGGCAACAAGAGCCAGGGCTTCGCGCAGGTGGTCATCGACATGCCCGTCGCGCACGACACCGACCTCGAGCGCTGCCGCTCGGTGATGCAGGAGGTCGCCGACGCGATGTACGCCGAGGAGGAGTGGTCGGCGGTGCTGCTGGCCGAGCCGGAGTCGCTGGGCGCCGAGCAGATCACCGCCGCCGGCGTGACGATGCGGCTGCAGGTCCGCTCCACCAGCGCCGACCAGTGGCGGGTCGCCCGCGAGCTGCGGATGCGGCTGCAGGAGCGGTTCGCCACCGAGGGCATCCGCACGCCTCCCCCGCTGCTCGGGGCGGGCACCGCGTCCGGGACGGGCGTCCCGTGACCGGGGAGGCCGGCGGAGGCGAGCGGCCCTCCTTCCGCGCGGTCTTCGCCGTCCCGGAGTTCCGGCCGCTGTTCGGCACGTACACCCTGTCGACGATCGGCGACGAGCTCGCCCGGGTGGCGCTGACCGTCCTCGTCTACCAGCGCACCGACTCCCCGCTGCTCGCGGCGGTCACCTTCGGGCTGAGCTTCCTGCCCTGGGTGGTCGGCGGCCCGGTGCTGGCCACCATCGCCGACCGCTTCCCCCGGCACCGCGTGCTGATCGTCAGCGACGTCGTCCGGGCCGTGCTCGTCGGGCTCATGGCCCTCCCCGGCCTCCCGCTGTGGGCCCTGCTGGCGCTGCTGCTCGCCGTCTCGCTGTGCGCGCCGCCGTTCGAGTCGGCGCGGTCGGCGCTGATGGCCGACGTCCTCGACGGCGAGCGCTACGCCGTCGCCTCCTCGCTGACCAACACCAGCTCCCAGCTCGCCCAGGTCATCGGCTTCGTCGGCGCGGGCGCCCTCGTGGGCCTGCTCGACCCGTCGGCGGTGCTGCTGCTGGACGCCGCCACCTTCGCCGTCTCGGCGGTGTGGCTCTCCGCCGGCCTGCAGCGGCGGCCGGCGCCGGCCGCGCCGTCGGACGAGCCGGCGTCGGTGTGGCGGGAGACCGCCGAGGGCCTGCGGCTGATCCGCGGGATCCCGCGCCTGACGGCGATCATCGCGCTGCTGTGGCCCGGCGTGCTGTTCACCAACGTGGCCGAGGGCATCGCCGCGCCGCTCACCGACGACCTGGGCGGCGCCGCGCTGCAGCTCGGCGTCCTGCTCGCCGCCAACCCGCTCGGGCAGACCGTCGGCGGGCTGGTGGTGGCCCGGTTCCTCGGCACCGAGCGGGCCGGGCGGATGGTCCCGGGGCTCGTCGTCGCGTCGCTGGTGCCGGTGCTCCTGGCCGGGCTGGTCGCGCTCGTGGCCGGCCCCGGGCGTGCGGCGTTCGTCACGGTCGTCGTCCTGCTGTTCGTCGGCGGGCTCGGCTGCAGCTGGCTCATCCCGCTCAACGTCGCCTTCGTGCAGGCCGTGCCGGCGGAGTTCCGCGGCCGCGCCTTCGGCGTCGCCGTCAGCGGTCTGTACGGCGTGCAGGGCCTCGGCGCGCTGGGCGCGGGGCTGGCCGCCGAACGGGTGCCGCCCGCCGCCGTCGTCGCCGTCGCGGGCGGGCTGGGCCTGGTCGCCGTCCTCCCCGGGCTGCTCGGGCTGGTCCGCACCCGACCCGGCGTGGCGGGACGGCACCGCGCTGCGGGACCATCGGTGTCATGAGCGAGGCGAGCCGGTCCCTGCCCTCGGCGCGGACCTTCTACGACGAGGTCGGCGGCGAGCCGGTCTTCCGTCGGCTGGTCGCCCGCTTCTACACCGGTGTCCGCAGCGACCCGGTGCTGGCGCCGCTGTACCCCCAGGACGACTGGGAGGGGGCCGAGACCCGCCTGCGCCGCTTCCTGGAGCAGTACTGGGGCGGCCCGACGACGTACTCGCAGGAGCGCGGCCACCCCCGGCTGCGCATGCGGCACGCCCCGTTCGCCATCGGCCCGGCCGAGCGCGACGCGTGGCTGCGGCACATGCGCGACGCCGTCGACTCCCTCGACCTGACCGCCGAGCAGGACGCGGCCCTGTGGGGCTACCTGACGATGGCGGCGCACAGCATGCAGAACCGCTGGCCCGACGACGCGCCCGGCGACCTCTCCCCCGCCTGAGCCCCGACCCCTGCCGCCCGCCGTCACCGACGCCGGTCAGGAGCGCGCGCCCGCACCCCCGAGGAGCCCGGTGACCTCCCCTGCCCCCGCCCCGTTCCGCCGCACCGACGCCGACTGGTGGCGCGACGCGGTCTTCTACCAGGTCTACATCCGCAGCTTCGCCGACGGCAGCGGCGACGGCGTCGGCGACCTCGCCGGCATCCGCGCCCGCCTGCCGCACCTGGCCGCGCTCGGCGTGGACGCGCTGTGGATCACGCCGTTCTACCCCTCGCCGATGGCCGACCACGGCTACGACGTCGCCGACCCGCGTGACGTCGAGCCCGTCTTCGGCGACCTGGCGGAGTTCGACGCGCTGCTCGCCGAGGCGCACGCCGCCGGCATCCGGATCACCGTCGACCTGGTGCCCAACCACACCTCCGACCGGCACGCCTGGTTCCGGGCGGCGCTGGCCGCCGGCCCCGGCTCCCCGGAGCGGGCGCGCTACCTGTTCCGCGACGGCCGCGGGCCCGACGGGTCGCAGCCCCCGAACAACTGGCCGTCGGTCTTCGGCGGGCCGGCCTGGTCGCGGGTGCCCGACGGCCAGTGGTACCTGCACATCTTCGCGCCCGAGCAGCCCGACCTGGACTTCACGCACCCGGAGGTCGTCGCCGACCTCGAGACGACGATGCGGTTCTGGCTCGACCGCGGCGTCGACGGGTTCCGCATCGACGTCGCGCACGGCATGGCCAAGCCCGCGGGCCTGCCGGACATGCAGCCGATGGAGGACACCGGCCTGCTCGACGACCACGGCCCCGGCGACCTGCGCTTCGACCAGGAGGGCGTGCACGACGTGCACCGCCGCGTCCGCGCCGTCCTCGACGGCTACCCGGGCACGATGGCCGTGGGCGAGGTCTGGGTGTCCGACGACGCCCGGCTGGCCCGCTACCTGCGCCCGGACGAGCTGCAGCTGGCGTTCAACTTCAAGCTGCTGACCGCCGACTGGGACGCCGACGACCTGCGCGACGCCGTCGTCCACTCGCTGGAGTCGGTCACGGACGTGCCCGCGCCCGCCTGCTGGGTGCTGTCCAACCACGACCGGCCGCGGCACGTCACCCGCTACGGCGGCGGGGAGACCGGCACCCGGCGGGCCCGGGCCGCCGCGCTGCTGCAGCTGGCGCTGCCGGGCGCTGCCTACGTCTACAACGGCGACGAGCTCGGCATGCCCGACGTCGACCTGCCCGACGAGGCGCTGCAGGACCCGATCTGGGAGCGGTCCGGGCACACCGAGCGCGGCCGCGACGCCTGCCGTATCCCGGTGCCGTGGTCGGGCGACGCGCCGTCCTACGGGTTCTCCACCTCGCCGGACACCTGGCTGCCGATGCCCGCGGGCTGGGCGCCGCTGACCGCCGAGGCGCAGGCCGCCGACCCCGGCTCGGTGCTCTCGCTGTACCGGGCGGCGCTGGCGCTGCGCCGCACCTCCCCCGCCTTCGACGGCGAGTCGCTGGAGTGGCTGCCGGCGCCCGAGCGGTGCCTGGCGTTCCGCCGCCCGGGCGGGCTGGTGTGCCTGGTGAACCTCTCCGCGGCGGCGGTCCCGCTGCCCGAGGGGCGGGTCCTGCTGGCCAGCGAGGACGTCGCCGGGGGCACCCTGCCGGTCGACGCGGCGGCCTGGCTGGTCGCCTGACGGCGCGCCTCCCGGGACTCGCCGTCCCGGGAGGCGCCTCCGGCCCGCGCGGGTAGCATCCGGAACGGAACAGAGCGTCACGGGGGACGCTGCCACGCGGTCCTCGACCCCTGGTCGGGTGACCTTCTCCGGGGGAGGCTCGCCCAGCCATGGCGCTGCTGCAGGTCCAGGGTCTGCGGAAGTCCTTCGGGGCCCGCCGGGTCCTGCGGGACGTCTCCTTCACCGTCGACGACGGCGAGGTCGTCGGGCTCGTCGGCACCAACGGGGCCGGCAAGTCCACCCTCGGCGACGTCCTCGCGGGCATCACCGCCGCCGACGCCGGCTCCATGACGCTCATGGGCCACCCGTACGCGCCGCTGTCCCCCGACGACGCCCGCCACCTCGGCGTCGGCGTGGTCCAGCAGCTGGTGCGGATCGACCCCGCGCTCACCGTCGCCCAGGCCGTCTTCCGCGGCACCCCGCAGGCCGGCCGCCCGCAGGCCGAGCTGCGCCGGCAGGCCCAGGTGCTGCTCGCCGAGGTGGCGCTCGACGTCGACCCCGACACCCCGGTCGGCGACCTGCCGCACTTCGTGCACGGCCTGGTGGAGACCGCCCGGGTGCTCGCCGAGGACACCCGGATGGTCGTGCTCGACGAGGTGTCCGCGGCGCTGCTGCCGATGGAGGTGTCGAGCCTGCACGCCGTCACCGGCCGGCTCAGCCGCCAGGGCCGCGGCGTCCTCTACATCAGCCACCGGCTCCCCGAGATGCTCGAGGTCGTCGACCGGGTGCTCGTGCTGCGCGACGGCCGGATCGCCCTCGACCGCCCCGCCGCCGAGCTCGACCCGGTCCGCCTGGCCGCCGAGACCGTCGGCGAGCCGGTGTCGCTGCCGGCGCCCCGCGTGGCGTCGGCGTCGGCCGCCGTCCCGGAGCCCGCCGTCCCGGAGCCCGCCGTCCCGGAGCCCGCCGTCCCGGAGCCCGCCGTCCCGGAGCCGGCGCCGGTGCCGGCGCGCACCTCCCCGCGGCTGGCGCCGTCGGACGAGGTGGCGCTGCGCGTGCGCAACCTGCGGGTGCCCGGCGCCGTGGAGGGCGTGGACCTCGTGCTGCGCCGCGGCGAGGTGATCGGCCTGACCGGCCACCGCTCCTCCGGCGTCCGCGAGATCGCGGGCGCGCTGAGCGGCGAGCTGCCGGCGATCACCGACGAGCTGGTCCTGCACGGCGAGGAGCGCTGCCTCGGCGAGGACGACTCCGCGCTGCACCTGCCGGCCTACCGGCCCGACGACGACGCCTACGGGGTCGACCCGGGCGAGACGATCGCCCGCACCCTGAGCCAGGAGGCGTGGGGCGCGCTCACCGACGTGCGCAGCGAGATCGCCACCCTGCGCGGCGTCATCCGCACCGTGCACCAGCTCGACGTGAAGACGCTGAGCATCACGACGATGTTCGGGGCGCTGTCCGGCGGCGACCAGCACAAGCTGGCGCTGGCGCGGTGGATGTCCTCGGCGCCGCGCGACGTCGTCGTGCTGCACGAGCCGACCCGCGGCCTCGACGTCCGGGCGCGCACGCAGGTGCGCAGGCTGCTCGACGAGGCCACCGCGGACGGCACCTCGGTGGTCGTCGTCTCGGTCGACCCCGACGAGCTCGCCGAGTGCTGCGACCGCGTCGGCATCGTCTCCGGCGGCCGCGTCGCGCGGTGGATCGACACGAGCGAGCTCGCCGTCGACGCCGTCCGCGACCGCATCGTCGAGGCCGCCACCGCCGCCTGAGCGGCCGGGTCACCCCGCCCCGGCCGTCCTTGCCCAGCGCCCTGCCCGGCGCTCTCCCCGGCCCCCGTCCGGGGAGAGCGCCGGAGCGGGTCAGACGGCGACGGCGCCCGCGACGGCGCGCAGCTTGTGCCGGGCCAGCGCCAGGTTCCCGGTGACGCGGTTGAGCACCAGGTAGATGAACAGGCCGGCGTTGCCCTGGCCCTTGAGCACGTTGATCAGGTGGTACTGGCCGGCCAGCGTGATGAGGATGTCCTCGATCTCGTCCTTGAGCTCCAGGTCGGAGATCGTGCGGAGCTTGGCGCGGACCACGTTGGAGTTGCCCGCGGCCGCGACGTTGAGGTCGAAGCCGGGCGTGCCGCCGAAAGCGAGGGCCATGCCGCTGTCGATGTCGACGATGGCCGCGCCGCTGGCGCCGTCGATGGAGAGCAGGTCGGCGATGACGTTGTCGAGCTGTGCCACGGATGGGGCTCCTGTCGTTCTCGGAGGGGGACGCAGCGGGGCGCTGCGCACCGGGTCGGGGTGTGACCCGGGCCGGCCGGGAGGGCCGGCGGGGTGGTGCTGCGGACCGGGCCGGGGCGGTGCCCCCGTCCCGTTCCGCACCGCCCCGGCCGGAGCCGGGTGCGGAGCCTGACGCTGGGCCGGTACGGCGACGGCGGGACGGGCCGGTGCGGGATCCGGGGGCGGGGGTCCCGGTCGGGGTCCCGGTGGTGGTCCCGGCCGCGCTGCCGGGGCCGCCGGCGGGGGCTCGGCCGGTGGTGCCGCCGGGCGCTCCTCCGGGCCGGGACCCGCGTCCGGCCCCGGTCGCGGGTCCCGGTCGGGGACCTGCGACCGCCCCGGTCCTCCTGTGTCCGCGGGATCGACGGGGTCCACCAGGTCATGGCGTCCCCACGACCACAGCGATGCCCACCACCCGGTTGCCATGCCTGTGTTCCGCCTTCGCCGAGGGCCTTGTACCACCCAGACAACACGTCCTGGGAGGGGCGGGCAAACCGGCGGGCGTCTCTGCAGGTGAGCGGGCCGCCACCCACCGCGACGGTCCCGGCGACCCGCTGGAGGCGGTCCGGCGGGCCCGCGGGCGCGCCCGCCCGGCCGCCGCCCCGGCGCACTCCGGTACCTTCCGCCGGGAACTCGCGGGCCCGCCCGCCGCCTGTGGAGGAGACGCCGTGAAGACCCGGGACCTCGCCTACGTCGCCCTCTTCGCCGCGATCATCGCGGTGCTGGGCACCCTGCCGGCCATCCCCGTCGGCGCCGTGCCGATCACCGCGCAGACCCTCGGCGTGATGCTGGCCGGCGCCGTCCTGGGCGCCCGCCGCGGCTTCCTCGCCGTGCTGCTGTTCCTCCTGCTGGTCGCGGTCGGCCTGCCGCTGCTGTCGAGCGGCGCCGGCGGCCTCGCGCCCTTCGCCGGTGTGACGGCCGGGTACCTGTTCAGCTGGCCGTTCGCCGCGGCGCTCATCGGCTGGCTCACCGAGCGCCTGTGGGACCGCTACAACGTCGCCTGGGGCATGGCCGTCAACGTGCTCGGCGGCATGGTGCTCGTCTACGCGGTCGGCATCCCGGTGTCCGCCGCCGTGCTGGACGCTCCGCTGTGGGCGACGGCCACCAGCGCGTTCGCCTTCGTCCCCGGCGACCTGCTCAAGGCGTTCGTCGCGGCGGCCATCGCCGACGTCGTGCGGCGCAGCTACCCGGTGATCGAGCGTCCCCGGCGGGCCGTCGGCAGCCGGTGAGGTTCCGCCGCCCCGGGACGGCCGGGGCGCCCGCCGCGGCCGACGTCGCCGACCCCGGCCGCGGCATCGAGCTGCGCGGGGTCGGGCACCGGTACGGCGAGCGCGTGGTGCTCGACGGCATCGACCTGACCCTCACCGAGGCGCGCGTGGGCGTCGTCGGCGCCAACGGGTCGGGCAAGTCGACGTTCGCCCGGCTCCTCAACGGGCTGGTGCTGCCCACCTCCGGCAGCGTCACCGTCGACGGGCTGGACACCCGCACCCAGGTGCGGGCGGTGCGCCGGCGGGTGGGTTTCGTCTTCCAGGACCCCGACGCGCAGATCGTGCACCCGACGGTCGCCGAGGACGTCGCCTACGGGCTGGAGAACCAGGGCGTGCCGCCCGCCGAGCGGTCCGCGCGCGTGGCGGAGGTGCTCGAGCGGTACGGCCTGGCCGGCCACGCCGACCACCCCGCCCACCTGCTGTCCGGCGGGCAGAAGCAGCTGCTGGCCATCGCCGGGGTGCTCGTCATGCGCCCGGCCCGCATCGTGTTCGACGAGCCGACGACACTGCTGGACCTGGTGAACACGCGCCGGGTGGCCGAGCTGATCGCGGGACTGGAGCAGCAGGTGGTCGTGGTGACCCACCAGCTCGACCTGCTCGACGGCTTCGACCGGGTGCTGGTGGTCGACGGCGGCCGCGTCGTCGAGGACGCCTCCCCCGGCCCGGCGGTCGCCGCCTACCGCGCGCTGATGGCCGGCCGGTGACCCTCGCGCTGTACGTCCCGCGGGCGAGCGTCGTGCACCGGCTGCCGGCCGGCGCGAAGCTGCTGTGCCTCGCGGCCCTCGCCGTCGCGCTGTTCCTCCTGCCGACGCTGCCCGCCGCCGCTGCCGCGCTGGCCGGCGTGCTGGTGGTGGGCCTGGTCGTCGCGCGGCTGCCGCCGGCCGTGCTGGCCCGGCAGGCTCGGGCGGTGCGCTGGTGGCTGCTGGCGCTGCTCGTGGTGCACGCGCTGACCACCGACCTGCGCACCGGGGCGCACGTGGCGCTGCGGCTGCTCGCGCTCGTGCTGGCGGCCGCGGTGGTGACGGCGACGACGCGGGTGAGCGCGATGGTCGCGGTGGTCGAGCGGCTGTGCGGGCCGCTGCGCCTGGTCGGCGTCCGCCCGGCGCGGATCGGGCTCGTGGTGGCGATGGCGCTGCGGTTCATCCCCGTGCTCGTGGAGCGCGCCGACCGGATCCGCGCCGCGCAGGCCGCGCGCGGCGGGTCCCCCCGCGGGGTGCGGGCGCTGCGGACGACGGTCGCCCCGCTGCTGGTGCAGGTGCTGCAGATGGCCCACGACGTCAGCGAGGCGCTCGACGCCCGCGGCGCCGACGACGACCCGCCCCGGCGCCGCCGGCGCCCGGCTCCTGCGGAGGCCTCCCCGTGACCGTGACCGAGATCTGGCTGACCGACCGGGCCGCCGCCCCGATGCGCCGGGTGCCCACCGCGCGGCTGGTGGCCGGGCAGGGGCTCGAGGGCGACCGCTACGCGCTCGGCGGCGGCACCTGGGCGCGGTACCCGGACCTGGAGAAGCAGCTGACGCTGATCGACGGCGCCGACGTGGCGGCGGTGGCCGCCGAGGTGGGGGTGCCGCTGACGCCGGGCGACACCCGCCGCAACCTGGTGACCACCGGCGTCGACCTGCCCGCGCTGGTGGGCCGCTTCTTCGCGGTGGGCGACGCGCTGCTGTTCGGCATGAAGCGCTGCCCACCGTGCGCGCACCTGGAGCGGCTGACCGGCGCGCGGCTGGTGAAGGCGATGGTGCACCGGGGCGGGATCAACGCGGCGGTGTTCGCCGGCGCGGAGATCGCCGAGGGCGCCGTCGTCCGGCCGGTGACCGACGAGGAGGCCGCCCGCCGCGGCGCGCCGACCGGTGCCGACCGGCCCGTGCCGCGGCTGGTCGCGGGCTGAGCCGTCGGCTCCTCCGTCCGCCCGGCCGCCCGACGGAACCCCGGCGCACGCCGGTCCGTGGAACCGGTGTGGACACCCTCCGCACGCTGCTGAACCTGGTCTGGCTCGTCCTGCACGGCTGGATGCTGGCGCTGGCCTATGCGCTGGCCGGGCTGATCGCCTGCGTCCTCGTGGTCACCATCCCGTTCGGGATCGCCGCGTTCCGGCTGGCCGGCTTCGTGGTCTGGCCCTTCGGGCGGACGACGGTGCGCGCGCCGGGCGCCGGGGTGGCGTCGGCGGTGGGCAACCTGCTGTGGTTCCTGGTCGCCGGCTGGTGGCTGGCGCTGGTGCACCTCGCGGCGGGCGTCGTCTTCTGCCTGACGATCGTCGGCATCCCGTTCGGCGTGGCGTCGTTCAAGCTGGCCGCCGTCGGACTGTTCCCGCTGGGCAAGCGGGTGGTCGAGACGGCGCCGCCGCGCGACTGGATGCACGCCGGCGGCGGCGTGGTGCAGGCCGGCGCGTACCGCTGAGGCCTACTCCCCCGCGGCGGCGTCCGGCTCGGGCTCGTCGGCCCAGCGGAGCAGGAACTCCTTCTCGTCGGGGCTGAGCCGGCGCGGCCGGTCGATGGTGAAGTCGAACGGCACGAGCAGGGTGCTGCCGGTGACCGCCAGGCGCTCGTGGTCGAACACCTCGTAGTGGCAGGTGAAGGCGGCCGCGCGGATGCCCGACACCCAGATCTGCACGTCGAGCGGGCGGGCGGAGTAGACGACCGGCCGCTTGTAGGCGATCTCGTGGGCGGCGACGACGGTCCCGCGGCGCAGGCCGGTCCGCTCCTCCAGCGACGCCCGCTCGAAGAACAGCGCCACGCGGGCCATCTCGAAGTACTGCAGGTACACGACGTTGTTGACGTGCCCGTAGGCGTCCATGTCCGACCAGCGCATCGGGACCTGCACCGTGAACCGCACGGTCCGACACCCTGCCGCACCGGTCCCGTGCCCGTCGACCGCGACCTACCGTCGGGACCGTGGACCCGTGGGACGACGGCGCGCCGGGCGTGCTCGTCCTGCCGTCGGGACGCCGCGTGCGCGGCCGCGGGCTGCGCCGTCCCCTGCAGGCGGGGCCGGAGCCGGGCTTCGGCGTCTACCTGCTCGGGCGGCGCCCGCCCGCCCTCGCCTGGGAGGGCCGCTGGGTGCGCTGGCCGGACTTCCGGCTGCCGGCCGACGCCGACGACCTGCGGGCCGCGCTGGCCGAGGCCTGGGAGCGCTCGGCGACCCAGCGGGTCGAGGTCGCCTGCGGCGGCGGGACGGGCCGCACGGGGACGGCGCTGGCCTGCCTGGCCGTGCTCGACGGCGTCCCGCCGGAGGAGGCGGTGGCGTTCGTCCGCCGCGGCTACCGGGCCCGCGCCGTGGAGACCCGCCGGCAGGCCCGCCTCGTCGCCGCGTTCCGCCCCTGAGCGGCCCGGGGACGCGGACGGCCGGCCGGAGCGGGTGCTCCGGCCGGCCGTCGGAGGGCCTCGCCGCGGACTGGCCGCGGACTAGTCGCGGGTGAGCTTGCGGTAGGTGGCCCGGTGCGGGCGGGCGGCCTCGGGGCCGAGCCGCTGCACCTTGTTCTTCTCGTAGTCGGCGAAGTTGCCCTCGAACCAGAACCACTTCGAGTCGCCCTCGTAGGCGAGGATGTGGGTGGCCACGCGGTCGAGGAACCACCGGTCGTGGCTGACCACCACGGCGCAGCCGGGGAACTCCAGCAGCGCGTTCTCCAGGCTGCTGAGCGTCTCGACGTCGAGGTCGTTGGTCGGCTCGTCGAGCAGCAGCAGGTTGCCGCCCTGCTTGAGCGTCAGCGCCAGGTTCAGCCGGTTGCGCTCACCGCCGGACAGGACGCCGGCCGGCTTCTGCTGGTCCGGGCCCTTGAAGCCGAAGGCCGCGACGTAGGCCCGCGAGGGCATCTCGACGTTGCCGACCTTGATGTGGTCGAGGCCGTCGGAGACGACGTCCCACAGCGTCTTCTTCGGGTCGATGCCGCTGCGGCTCTGCTCGACGTAGGAGACCTTGACCGTCTCACCGACCTTGATGTCGCCGTCGTCGGGCTTCTCCTCGCCGACCAGCATCTTGAACAGCGTGGTCTTGCCGGCCCCGTTCGGGCCGACGACGCCGACGATGCCGTTGCGCGGCAGCGTGAAGGACAGGTCGTCGATGAGGAGGCGGTCGCCGAAGCCCTTGGTCAGGTCCTTCGTCTCGACGACCACGCTGCCCAGCCGGGGGCCCGGCGGGATCTGGATCTCCTCGAAGTCGAGCTTGCGGAACTTGTCGGCCTCGGCGGCCATCTCCTCGTACCGCTGCAGGCGGGCCTTGCTCTTGGCCTGGCGGGCCTTGGCGCCCGAGCGCACCCACTCGAGCTCCTCGGCGAGGCGCTTCTGCCGCTTGGCGTCCTTGGCGCCCTCGACCTTGAGGCGGGTGGCCTTGGTCTCCAGGTAGGTGGAGTAGTTGCCCTCGTAGGGGTAGGCCCGGCCGCGGTCGAGCTCGAGGATCCACTGGGCGACGTTGTCGAGGAAGTACCGGTCGTGGGTGACGGCGACGACGGTGCCGGCGTACTTCTCGAGGTGCTGCTCCAGCCACGCGACGCTCTCGGCGTCGAGGTGGTTGGTGGGCTCGTCGAGCAGCAGCAGGTCGGGCGCCTCGAGCAGCAGCTTGCACAGCGCGACGCGGCGGCGCTCACCACCGGACAGGACCGTGACGTCGGCGTCGCCGGGCGGGCAGCGCAGCGCGTCCATGGCCTGCTCGATGCGGTTGTCGAGCTCCCAGCCGTCGTTCTGCTCGATGACCTCCATGAGCTCGCCCTGCTCGGCGAGCAGCGAGTCGAAGTCGGCGTCGGGCTCCCCCATCGCCGCGCTGACCTCCTCGAAGCGGGTCAGCGCGTCGCGCAGCGGCTTGACCGCCTCCTCGACGTTGCCGCGCACGTCGAGCTCCTCGTTGAGCGGCGGCTCCTGCAGCAGGATGCCGACGGTCGCCTCGGGCGCCAGCGACGCGTCGCCGTTGGAGGGCTGGTCGAGGCCGGCCATGATCTTGAGGACGGTCGACTTGCCGGCGCCGTTGGGGCCGACCACGCCGATCTTGGCGCCGGGCAGGAAGGACAGCGTGACGTTGTCCAGGATGACCTTGTCGCCGTGCGCCTTGCGGGCACGGGCCATGGTGTAGATGTACTGAGCCACTGGGCGTTCGAGCCTTCCGTCGGTGCGCGGTGTCCGTGCGCAGGGAGGGCGGGCCGGTGCGTGGTCCGGCCCGGCCCCCGTGCGTTCTCGGTCCCGATCCTCCCAGTCGCGGGCGGCTAGTGGAGAGCCGGTTCGGGCAGGGCGCCGTGCGCCGTGCCACCCGCGGACGAGTCGGGGTCCAGCTCGTACAACGGCTCGGAGGGCCCGGAGTAGTCCCGGCCGTCCATCTCGTCCTCCGGCGTCCCGTCGAGCGCCTCCCGCAGCGCCTCGTCCACGGCCTCCTGCACCGGGGGCGCGGCGGTCGTGCTCCGCTGCGTCTTGCGGAACTCGGCCGTGCCCCGGCTCAGGTCGAGGCCGACGGCCCGGGCCCGGATCCGCGGCCGGCTGCCCCGGCCCTTCTCGGTCTCCCACTCCTCGGTGCGCAGGAGGCCGCGGACGACGACCGGGTCGCCCTTGCTGACGCTGGACGCCACATTGGCACCCAGCTCGTTCCAGCACTCGACGTCGACGAAGAAGCTGGACCCGTCGACGTAGGTGCCGGTGGCCGCGTCGTAGCGACGCTCGGTGGAGGCGACGCGGAAGTTGGTCACGGCGCCGTTCTGCGTGCGCACGCGGGTGGGTGAGGCGACGACGTTGCCGGTGACGGTGATCTCGGTGGCGCTCACGGTGCTCCTCGGGGTCTCGCGGCCGGCGCGGTGCCGGCCCGACGACGACCCTGGGCCCGCCGGCGGCCCGCGGAGGGCGACCGCGGCGGCCTGTGGACCCACCGGCGCCTGTGGACACCGCACGACCGGGACGTCACCCCGCCGTGCCACGGCGCACACGGGTGCCGCGGGAGGTGTCATCATCGGCGACCGAGCGCCCGTAGCTCAGCGGATAGAGCAGGTGCCTTCTAAGCACTTGGTCGCAGGTTCGATCCCTGCCGGGCGCGCTCCTCCGATCGGTCGCGGCGCACTTGTCGTCGCGTGCAAGTGACGCCGAAGGTCGCCGCAAGTGGCGCGCGGCACGGTGCTCCCGAGCACCCGGGGACGGTCCCGGGCCCGATCGAGGAGCCGGACATGACCCAGGTCCACGACCCCCGCTACACCGCCCAGCCGTACGCCCCCCAGGGACACGCGCCCCAGGGACACGGCCCCTACGCCCCGCCGCCGTTCCCGGCCCCCGGCTTCGGCGCCCCGGCGCAGCAGCCGAGGAAGAAGCGCACCGGCGCGATCGTCGGCAGCGTCGTCGCCGTCCTCGTCCTCGCCGGCCTCGGCATCGGCGCGTTCCTGCTCTTCGCCCCGCGGGTCCTCGACGCCGCCGCGGCCGAGCGGGAGATCGCCTCGCTGGCGCAGGAGCAGGCCGGCGTGACGGTCACCGGCGTCAGCTGCCCCGACGACGTCGACCTCGCCGCCGGCACCGTCACCACCTGCACCGGCTCGCTCGAGGGCCAGGACGTCACCTTCACCGTCGAGCAGACCGACGACGAGGGCAACGTGACCATCGAGAGCGACCAGGTCTACGTGCCGGTCGCCGACGTCGAGGCGCTGCTGACCGAGCAGTTCGCCACCGAGGCCGGCCTCACCGTGAGCTCCACCTGCGACGCCGGCGAGCGCACCGTGCTCGTCGCCGCCGACGGCCTGCAGCTGACCTGCACCGTCGCCCTCGCCGAGGACCCCTCGGACACCGGCGAGGTCCTGGCGAACGTCGACGCCGCGGGCAACGTCACCTTCGACGCCTCCTGACCGACCGCCCCGCGGGCGCCCCCTGACCCCGGGCGCCGCGACACCTCCTCACACACGAGTGGCCCGGGACCGCACAGGTCCCGGGCCACTCGTCGTCGCGGAGGTCAGCGCGAGGGCGACCAGCCGATCGCCGGGGCCACGTGCCGCGCGACGTTCTCCAGCAGCGCGGCGTTGTACTCGACGCCGAGCATGTTCGGCACGGTGATCAGCAGGGTGTCGGCCTCGCGGACGGCGGCGTCCTTGGCCAGCTCCTCGGCGACCTGGTCGGGCTCGCCGGCGTAGCTGCGGCCGAAGCGGGCGCGCACGCCCTCCAGCAGGCCGACCTGGTCGGAGGAGCGGCGCTCGTCGCCGAAGTAGACGCGGTCGAGGTCGGACACGATCGGGACGACGCTGCGGCTCACCGACACCCGCGGCTCGTGCTCCCAGCCGGCGTCCGCCCACGCGGCGCGGTAGCGGGCGATCTGCTCGGCCTGCAGCTCGTCGAACGGCACGCCGGTGTCCTCCGACAGCAGCGTCGAGCTCATCAGGTTCAGCCCCTGGCGGGCCGCCCACTCGCCCGTGGCCCGGGTGCCGGCGCCCCACCAGATGCGCTCGGCGAGGCCGGGCGACTGCGGCTGGACGGCCAGCCGGCCGCGGGCGCCGCCGGTCATGCCGGGGTCGGCGTCGACGACGGTCGCGCCGCGCACCGCGGCGAGGAACAGCGCCGTCTTCTCCCGCGCCAGGTCGGCGTCGGTGGCGCCGTCCGGCGGGACGTAGCCGAACGCCTCCGAGCCGCGCAGCGCCGTCTCCGGCGACCCCCGGCTCACGCCGAGCTGCAGCCGGCCGTCGGCGAGCAGGTCAGTGGCCGCGGCCTCCTCGGCCATGTACAGCGGGTTCTCGTAGCGCATGTCGATCACGCCGGTGCCCAGTTCGATGCGCGAGGTCCGCGCCGCCATCGCCGACAGCAGCGGGAACGGCGAGGCCAGCTGCCGGGCGAAGTGGTGCACCCGGACGAACGCGCCGTCGAGGCCGAGCTCCTCGGCGGCGACGGCGAGCTCGACGGTCTGCACCAGCGCGTCGCGGGCGGTGCGCACTCGCGAGCCGGCGATCGGCTGCCAGTGACCGAAGCTCAGGAACCCGATCTTCTTGTCCACGCCGGACACCAGCGCGAGGGGCGGGGCGGATGTTCCCGCTGGGACGCCGTCGTCACCGGATGTGACCAGGCGACCACGACATTCCGAGGGCGGGTTCCGTCACTCCGGCGGGAACGTCGGCGAGGCTGTCCGGGTGACTCTCAGCGCCCCCCACGTGCCGCGGCCCCGGGCCGACCAGCCCGGCGAGCGCGGCAGTGCACCGGCGGGGACGAGGCTGCGGGCCATCGACACGCTGCTGGCCGACCGCGGCCAGATGTTCCGGGCCCTCTTCCTCTCCTCCCCCGTCCCCAAGGCCCTCGTCGACCTCGACGGGCACCTCCTGGTCGTCAACGACGCGCTGTGCGCGCTGGCCGGCCGCGGGATGGACGACATGGTCGGCCGGCACGTCGACCTGCTGGCCCACCCCGACGACGCCCCGCTGCCCGACGCCCCCGCTGCCGGCGAGGACGGCGCCCTCGACCCGTGGCTGCGCCAGGACGGCGAGCGCCGCCTGCGCCGCGCCGACGGCACCGAGCTGTGGGTGCAGCAGAGCCACGACGTCGTCCACCGCAGCACCGGCGAGCCGCAGTTCGCCGTCCTGTCGCTGGTCGACGTCACCGACCGCCGACGGGCCGAGGAGGACCTGGTCCGCCGGGCGTTCACCGACCCGCTGACCGGCCTGCCCAACCGCCGCGCCCTCACCGACCGGCTCGCCCACGCCCTCGCCCTGTCCCGCCGCCGCGGGCTGCAGGTGGGCCTGGTGCACCTGGACCTCGACCGGTTCCAGGCGGTCAACGACACCCTCGGCACCGAGGCCGGCGACCAGCTGCTCAGCCAGGTCGCCGACCGGCTGCGCTGGAGCACCCGCGTCGAGGACACCGCCGTGCGCCTGGGCGCCGACGAGTTCCTCATCCTCGCCGAGGACGTCGAGGACCTCGACGGCCTGCGGGCGCTGGCCGACCGGCTGCTCGCCGTCCTCGACGACCCGTTCCAGCTCGGCGGCCGGGAGATCGTGCTGTCGGCGAGCGTCGGGCTGACCCTCGGCTCCGACGTCGCTCCCGACGACCTGCTCAAGCAGGCGCACAGCGCGATGACCCGCGCCAAGCGCGACGGCAGCCAGGGCCGCATCGAGGTGCACGACGGCGGCCTCACCGAGGACGAGGTCGACCTGCTGCAGCTGGAGACCGACCTGCGCCGCGCGCTGGAGGAGGACGAGCTCCGGCTCTTCTACCAGCCGATCGTGTCCCTCTCCGACGAGACGCTGCTCGGCTACGAGGCGCTGATCCGCTGGCAGCACCCGACCCGCGGGCTGCTGCCGCCGGGCGCCTTCCTCGACGCCGCGGAGAACAACCGGCTGACGTCGAAGCTGGGCGCCTGGGTGCTCCGCCGGGCCTGCACCGACGCCGCCGGCTGGCCGGCCGGGCTGCGGGTGCACGTCAACGTCTCCGCGCGGCACCTGGCCGAGGAGGGCTTCAGCCGGCTGGTCGCCGACGCCCTCGACGAGTCCGGCCTGCCGCCCGAGCGGCTGGAGCTGGAGATCACCGAGTCGACGGCGCTGTTCGCCGCCGAGGCCACCCTGCAGGCCGTGCAGGAGGTGACCGAGCGGGGCGTCACGCTGGCGCTCGACGACTTCGGCACCGGCTACTCCGCGATCACCGCGCTGCACCGGCTGCCGATCCACACGGTGAAGATCGACCGGTCGTTCGTCGCCGGGGTGGTCCGCGAGCCGTCGTCGGCCGCGCTGGTGCAGGGGCTGCTGCAGCTGGGCCTGGGCATGGGCCTGCAGGTCATCGCCGAGGGCATCGAGGACCTCGACCAGGCCGAGTGGCTGCGCCGGCACGGCTGCGCGATGGCCCAGGGCTACGCCTTCGGCCGGCCCGCGCCGCTGCCCAGCCGCGCCGACACCACCTCCGCGGAGGTCATCGTCGGCAAGGCCGCCGAGGAGGCCGCCGCGGTGCTCGAGGCGGTCACCGGCGAGCTCGAGGCCGTCGCCGCCCCGGACCTGCCGGTGGCCGGCGGCGACGGCATCGACCTCATCGCGCTCGAGGACGACGACCTGCCGTTCCCCCCGCGCCCGTTCCTCAAGGTCGTCGACGACACCGACGAGCCCGAGGACGAGCCCCGCGCCTGACCCCCGCGCCTGACCCCCGCGCCTGGCTCTCAGGCGCGGGGCAGCGCCAGCGGCACCGGCCGCTTCGGCGCGCGCCCGTCGCCGGAGGACCGGCCGCGCACCCGGCGGGCGATCCACGGGGCGACGAAGCCCCGCACCCACGCCGCCTCCTCGGCCAGCGCCGCCCGCAGCGCGCGAGGCGGGGCCGGGGGCAGCGGGGTGCGCCAGTCGTCGTCGCCGGTCACGGGGACGCCGAGCGCCTCCGCCGCGGCGCGGGCGGTCCGCCGGTGCCCCTCGGCGGTGAGGTGGATGCGGTCGCTGTCCCAGAGCCGCCAGTCCAGCAGCCAGTCCGCGCCCCACTGGTCGAGCACGACGGCGCCGTGCCGCGCCGCGATCGACCACAGCGAGGCGTTGAACACCGCGACCCGGCCGCGGGTGCGCCGGATGATCGGCGTCAGCCGCGGGTCGACGCCGGTGGCCAGCAGCACGTCGGCGCCGTCGGCCCGGAAGCCGGCCACCGCCTCCTCCAGGGCGGCGGCCAGCCGGTCGGGGTCGGCGCCCGGGCGGAGCAGGTCGTTGCCGCCGGCGACCAGGCTGACCAGGTCGGGGCGGGCGGCGCGGGCCACCGGCACCTGCTCGGCGAGCACCTGGGGCAGCAGCCGGCCGCGGATGGCGAGGTTGGCGTACTCGACGTCGTGCGGGGCGGCGGCGGACAGGTGACCGGCCAGCCGGTCGGCCCAGCCGCGGTACTCGCCGGGGCGGTCGGGGTCGGCGTCGCTCAGCCCCTCGGTGAAGGAGTCGCCGAGGGCGACGTAGCGGCGCCAGGAGGTGTGGGACGGTGCGGGCACCCGCCCACCTCAGCACGCGCCCCCGGCGTCAGCCGCGCCAGGTCTCGAGCAGCCGCAGCCAGACCTCGCTGACCGTGGGGTAGGCCGGGACGGCGTGCCACAGCCGGCTGATCGGCACCTCCCCGACGACGGCGATGGTGGCCGCCTGCAGCAGCTCGGCCACCGCCGGGCCGACGAAGGTGACGCCGAGCAGCACCTCGCGCTCGGTGTCGACGACGGCGATCGCGGTGCCCTCGTAGCCGTCGGCGAACAGCGACGCGCCGGCGACCGAGCCGATCGGGTACTCGACGACCCGGTGCGGCACGCCGGCCTCGCGAGCCTGCGCGCTGGTGAGCCCGACGCTGGCCACCTGCGGGTCGGTGAACACGACGGCGGGCGTGGCGGCCCGGTCGGCGGTCGCGGTGTGCGGCGACCAGTCCTCGAGGGAGACCTCCTCGCCGCGGGCGCGGGCGACGATCGCCGCGGCGGCCTGGCGCGCCTGGTACTTGCCCATGTGGGTGAGCTGGCGGCGGCCGTTGACGTCGCCGACGCCGTAGAGCCAGGGCAGCCCGCGCACCTGCAGCGTGTCGTCGACGTCGAGGTACTCCCCCGGCTCCAGGCCGACGGTCTCCACGCCGATCCCGGTGGTGCGCGCCTCGCGGCCGGTGGCGACGAGCACCTCGTCGCCGCGCAGCTCCTCGCCGCCGACGGTGAGCACGACCTCGTCGCCGTCGCGGCGGGCGGCGGTGACGTCGGCGTCGAGGCGGACGTCGACGCCGCGGTCGCGCAGCGAGGCGAGCACCGCGTCGCCGGCCTGCGGCTCGGCGCCGGGCAGCAGCCGGTCGCCGCGCTGCAGCAGGGTGACGGTGGAGCCGAGGGCGTGCCAGGCGAAGGACATCTCGCAGCCGACGTAGCCGCCGCCGATCACGAGCAGCCGGCGCGGCGCCTCCTTGGCGCTCGTGGCCTCGCGCGGGGTCCACGGCTGCACGTCGGGCAGGCCGTCGACCGGCGGGACCGCCGCGGCCGACCCGGTGCAGACGGCGACGGCGTGCCGCGCGCGGAGCCGGGTCTCGGTGCCGTCGGGGCCGGTGACGACGACGGTGCGCTCGCCGTCGAGCCGGGCGGTGCCGCGCAGCAGGTCGATGCCGGCGCCCTCGACCCAGGAGACCTGGCCGGCGTCGTCCCAGTTGCTCGTGAAGGAGTCGCGCCGCTCGAGGGTGGCCGCGACGTCCTGCTCGCCGGTGACCGCGGCCGCCGCGCCCTTGACCGCCCGCGCCTCCGCGATGGCCTCGGTGCCGCGCAGCAGCGCCTTGCTCGGCATGCACGCGTAGTAGGAGCACTCACCGCCGACGAGGTGCTCCTCCACCAGCACGGCGCTGAGCCCCCCGCGGACGACGACGTCGGCCACGTTCTCGCCGGTGGACCCGGCACCCAGCACGACGACGTCGTAGGTCTTCTCATCTGCGCTGCTCACGGGCCCATCCTGGCCGGTGTGGTCGACTGGCCGCATGCCCGTGCCCCCCGCCGAGTTCAGCGCCGCCCTGCGCCGGTACGCGGCGGGGGTGGGGCTGCTGACCGTCCGCGACGACATCGACGACGTCGGCACGACCGTCACCTCGGTGATGAGCGTGTCGGCCGACCCGCCGCTGGTGGCGGTCGGGCTCACCGCGGACGGCTACCCGGCGGAGGTGCTGGAGGCCGTGGGCTCGTGCGCGGTCAGCGTCCTCGCCGCCGGGCAGGCGATCCTCGCCAGCCGGTTCTCCTCGGCCGGGCGGCCCTCGGCGCGCCACCTGCTGGAGGGCGTGCCGTGGTCGCGGGCGCCGCACAGCGGGGCGGTGCTGCTCGACGGCGGCGTCGTCGGCCTGGACTGCCGCCTCGACCGGATGGTGGAGGCCGGGGACCACGTGCTCGCGCTGCTCGCCGTCGAGGGGGTACCGGTGCTGCGGGAGGACGCCGCTCCCCTGCTCCGCCTGGGCGGCCGCTACGTCGACGCCCCCGAGGGCCGTTAGCGCGACGAGGGCCCCCGACGGGCTGCGTGACCTGGGACACAGGCGCTTCCCGGCCCGGGCAGGTCTAGCGTCGGGGGCGATGAGCCAGCCGCAGACCCCCGTGCCGTCCGCGCTCCGGCGCGCCCTCGCGCGCGCCGAGCGGGGGGTGACCCTCGACGCCGGCGAGGCGGGGACGCTGCTCTCGGCGAGAGGCCTCGGCGACGGCGAGCCGCTCGACCGGCTGCTCACCGTCGCCTCCCGGGTGCGCGACGCGGGCCTCGCCTCGGCCGGCCGCCCCGGCGTCGTCACCTACAGCCGCAAGGTGTTCATCCCGCTCACCCACCTGTGCCGCGACCGCTGCCACTACTGCACGTTCGTGACCACGCCCGGGCAGCTGCGCGCCCAGGGGAAGGCGCCGTTCCTCTCCCCCGACGAGGTGCTCGACATCGCCCGGCAGGGCGCGGCGCTGGGGTGCAAGGAGGCGCTGTTCACCCTCGGCGACCGCCCCGAGGACCGCTGGCCGGTCGCCGCGGAGTGGCTGGAGGCGCACGGGTTCGACTCCACGCTCGGCTACCTGCGCGCGATGGCCATCCGGGTGCTGGAGGAGACCGGGCTGCTGCCGCACCTCAACCCCGGGGTCATGACCTGGGAGGAGCTCCAGCGGCTCAAGCCGGTGTCGGCGTCGATGGGGATGATGCTCGAGACGACGGCGACCCGGCTGTGGTCCGAGCCCGGCGGCCCGCACTTCGGCTCCCCCGACAAGGAGCCGGCCGTGCGGCTGCGGGTGCTGGAGGACGCCGGCCGCTCCGCCGTCCCGTTCACCACCGGCGTGCTGCTCGGCATCGGCGAGGACGCCGCCGAGCGCGTCGACGCCGTCCTGCGGATCCGGGCCGCGCACCAGCGGCACGGGCACGTGCAGGAGGTGATCGTGCAGAACTTCCGCGCCAAGCCGCGCACCGCGATGGCCGCGCACGACGACCTCGCGCTGCAGGAGTACGTGGCCGCCGTGGCCGTCACCCGGCTGCTGCTCGGCCCGCGGGCGCGGGTGCAGGCGCCGCCGAACCTCTCCGACTCCACCGAGCTCGGGCTGCTGCTGCGCGCCGGCGTCGACGACTGGGGCGGGGTCAGCCCGCTCACGCCCGACCACGTCAACCCCGAGCGGCCCTGGCCGAACATCGACAAGCTGGCCGCGCTGACCGCCGAGGGCGGCTTCACGCTGCGCGAGCGGCTGGCCGCGCAGCCGCGGTACGTGCTGGAGCCCGAGCCGTGGCTGGACCCGCGGGTGCGCCCGCACGTGGCCGCGCTGGCCGGGCCCGACGGGCTCGCCGTCGAGGGCCGGGTCCCGGCCGGGCTGCCCTGGCAGGAGCCCGACGAGGCGTGGGTTTCCACCGGCCGCACCGACCTGCACGTCGAGGTCGACACCGTCGGGCGGACGGCGGACCGGCGTGGCGACTTCGACGCCGTCTACGGCGACTGGGCGGACCTCCGGGACCGGACGACGGCGGCCCGCGACGGCTCCTCCACCGCCCTGGCCGTCGGCGACCCGGAGGTGCACGCCGCGCTGCGCGCCGCCGAGCGCGACCCCGCCGGGCTCTCCGACGCGCAGTACCTGGCGCTGCTCGGCGCCGACGGCGCGGACCTGGAGGCGCTGACCGCGCTGGCCGACGGCGTCCGCCGCGACGTCACCGGCGACGACGTCACCTACGTCGTGAACCGGAACGTCAACTTCACCAACGTCTGCTACACCGGCTGCCGGTTCTGCGCGTTCGCCCAGCGGCGCACCGACGCAGACGCCTACACGCTCTCGCTGTCCGAGGTGGGCGACCGGGTCGACCGCGCGTGGGCCGCCGGCGCCACCGAGATCTGCATGCAGGGCGGCATCCACCCCGACCTGCCGGGCTCGGCCTACCTGGACCTCGCCCGCGAGGTGAAGCGCCGCCAGCCCGGCATCCACCTGCACGCCTTCTCGCCCATGGAGATCGTCAACGCCTCCGCCCGCACCGGGCTGTCGTTCGAGGACTTCCTGCGCGCGGCGAAGGAGGCCGGGCTCGACTCGGTTCCCGGCACGGCCGCGGAGATCCTCGACGACGACGTCCGCTGGGTGCTGACCAAGGGCAAGCTGCCCGCGGCGACCTGGCTGGAGATCATCGGGACGGCGCACCGCGTGGGCATCCCGACGACGTCGACGATGATGTACGGCCACGTCGACACCCCGGCGCACTGGGTGGCGCACCTGCGCACGATCGCCCGCCAGCAGGACGAGACCGGCGGGTTCACCGAGTTCGTGCTGCTGCCGTTCGTGCACCACAACGCGCCGATCTACCTGGCCGGCGTCGCCCGGCCGGGGCCGACGGTGCGGGAGAACCGGGCGGTGCACGCCGTGGCCCGGCTGCTGCTGCACGGGCGCATCCCCAACATCCAGACGTCGTGGGTGAAGCTCGGCGACGTCGGCACCCAGGCGGTGCTGCAGGGCGGGGCCAACGACCTCGGCGGCACGCTCATGGAGGAGACGATCAGCCGGATGGCCGGCAGCGAGAACGGCTCGCTCAAGACCATCGCGGAGCTGGAGGCGATGGCCGCCGCGATCGGCCGGCCCGCCCGCCAGCGCACCACCGGGTACGGCACCCCGTCCGAGGAGCGGCTCGCCACCGCCCGCTCGGAGGAGGGCCGCCGCGCGCTGACCCTGTCGATCACGCCCACCTGATCATCGTCTGCTACGGCGCGGCTCCATCTGTGCTCACGCCAAAGCGGCCGATACCCAATACGGTTACCGTTGTGACCCAGACGGAACCAAAGCCAGAAGCAAGCGGAACGCCGGAAGACCTTCCTGATCTTGTCGATCGCACTCTGTCCGACGAAGAGTTGACTGACCTTGTTGACGCGGAATTGACGCCTGCGACGGTCACCTACTCAACTCAGGATTTTGATATCGCGGGGCTGGTAAGTCGACTCAACCGCGGGTCGATGCTCATCCCGAACTACGGGAACGACGACCCCCGCATCGTCACAGCAGGCTTTCAACGAGGTTTCGTTTGGACGAAGGCTCAGATGGATCGCTTCATCGAGTCACTGCTCCTGGGATATCCAATCCCTGGCATCTTCTTGGTCAAGCAGACGACCGACAATCGCATGCTCGTACTTGATGGTCAGCAGCGTTTGGTAACACTCCAGAAGTTCTATAACGGGATACATAGCGGACGCGAGTTCACGCTCCAGTACGTGGGGCAGGAGTTTCAAGGACTGACTTACAAGACCTTGGAAGAAGGCTTGCGGTACAAGTTGGACGACTCATACATGCAAGCCACTATCGTTGTGGCAGACGGCTCAAATGAGCTGAATTCGGCTGTTTATCAGATCTTCGAGCGTCTGAACTCTGGCGGCACTCAGTTGACACCCCACGAAATTCGGGTGGCGCTCTATGCTGGGCCGTTCATGACGTTCCTTGAGCAACTCAATGTGGACGAAGGCTGGCGAGCACTCTACGGCCCCCCTTCAGCGCGTATCCGAGACCAGGAAGTAATCCTCAGGACGCTTGCGCTATTTCTAGACGTCGACTCATACAGCAGGCCGCTTAAGGGATTCCTGAATTCCTTCACCGCAAGACACATGGCCGCCGATGATGCTGTGCGAAGCGCCGGCCAACTCTTTCTGCAGGCTTGCCGCTTGCTAGCTGAAGGGCCGGGGCGCAGCGCATTCCGAAAGTACAGCTCAGGTCAAGTGAACGCCGCTCAGGCTGAAGCCGTTCTGGTTGGCATCATGCGAGCGCTACAGGAAGGCAACCTGACCGGCAACCTGGGTGATTCGCTAGGCAATCTGCTGGCGAGCGAAGAATTCGAAGCCGTTACATCCAGGTCCACCGCCGGGCGCGAGGCGGTCATCGAGCGGGTTGCACTAGCCACTCAAGCCTTCGCGGCATGATTCCAGATTGGAACCATGCCCTCAATCGCGACCGCTACCTCGACCTGCGCGACACGTACACAGCATTAGTTGGTGCCGATGAGCGTTGGAGATCGGGTGAGCATGACTGGCTGCAGCCGCACGTCCTGCACCTCTCGCGCTACATCGTCATTCGCTCGGCGGGATTCCTAGAGTCGACGCGGGACACGGCGGCTTCGCAGTTTGTTGCGTCCGTCGCACCAGCGGAGGTCGTACGGAGGGTTGATGACGCACTAGGACGCGGCCAGGGCGCCGCGCCAAAGCAGCTCAGCGACTTCCTGCGAACCTTCTCGCCGTCATGGGCGACCTTACTGGACGAAGCCTTCGATGCACGGGATGGCGAGTTGCGTTCTCGCGTAGGTGCTCTTATAGCCGCCCGTAAGAAGGTTGCGCACGGCGAGGGCGATCCGGTGACATTGACCCGAGCGCTCGAGGGATGCGAAGCGGCCGTCACTGTGGCCGACTGGATCGTGTCTCACTTCACCGCTCTACAGATGGCCACCACAGCACCAAGCGCCACCTAGCCGGCCGATCCCACTTTCGTTGTACCGCTCGGAGCACCGGTGGGCCGCCGCGGGGGTCCCGCGACGGCCCACCGGGCTCACCCCGTCAGCCGACCGGGTGGTCGGCCACGTAGGACGGCGTGCCCGCCGTGGACTGGCTCACCGGTGCGCCCACGTCGTTGACCACGTGCCGGATGACCCCGACGGTGGTCGCGTCGAGGTGCACGGTCAGCACGTGGTGCAGCCGCACCCCGGGCGTCTCGGGCACCTCGAACCCGCTCTCGGTCACGATCGGGCCCGCGTTGCGCAGGTAGTCGTAGACCCCGCCGCCGTAGAGCTCGTGCCGCTGCACGTCGTCGGCCACCTTGTAGCCCGGGTAGCCGAGCGTGCCGTCGGGCTGGGTCCACTCCGCCTGCGACGGCGGGTCGTAGGGCAGCTCGTTCTGGTACAGCACCGTGGTGCCGTCCTCGCCGTTCCAGATCGTGTTGAACGTCTGGAAGTGCTCCACGAACAGCCCGGTCGCGGTCACCCGGTCGCCGTTGACCTCCGCGCCCACCCGGCCGGTGTTCGTGCGCCACCGGTCGGTGTCGCCGAGGTAGCCGGCGGTGAAGGGCTCGAGACCGTGGTCGGCGCGCCACACCCACGTGTGGTCGATCAGCACGTCGTCGCTGTTGACCTCGAGCGCGGTGTCCACCTTGCCGACGTGCGGGCCGCCGACGCGGAAGTAGACGTCGGACAGCGTCGTCGGGTCGGCCGCGTCGGACCGCCCGCCGTTGCCGTTCGGCTTGCCGACCTGCAGCAGCGCCGGCGACTCGACGGTGCCGGCGTCGATGGTCACGCCGGCCACGACCACGCCGGGGACGTCGGCGACCGTCATCGGCACCGCACCCCGGGCGGCGGTCAGCGTCGCGTGGCCGATGCCGAGCACCACGGTGCCCGCGCGCTTGACGTCGATGCTGCGCGCGATGTCGTACACGCCGGGCGTGAGCAGCAGGTGCCCGCCGCGGGCCAGGTGGTTGTTGATCTCCTGCACCGGCGTCGACGGCGTCGCCACGAGGAACTCGCCGATCGGGATGGTGCGCCCCGTCGTCGTCCCCTCGTCCCAGCTCACCCCGCGGGTGTCCTGCCGGGCCGCGGGCACCCGGACGTTCCACCGGCCGTCGTCGCCGACGAACAGGTAGGGCTTCTCCCGGCTGACCGGGGTGGTGTCCAGCGTGGTGTACGGCGGGTTCGGGAAGCCCGCCTCCGACGGCGCGCCCTCGACGCCGGCGAACACCTGGTTCCACACGCCGTTGGACCAGGAGGCGAGCGAGCTGTTGCGGGTCAGCCACTGCTGCTGCGAGCCGTTGACGACGTCGCCGAAGGCCGAGTCGGCGATGAACCCGCCGCTGGCGTACTGCGGGCCGGCGGTGCAGTAGTCCATCAGCGACAGCGTGCCGCCGGTGACCTGCACCCGGCGCAGCGAGACCGCCTGGGAGACCGCCCAGAAGTTGGCGGTGGAGCGGCAGCCGTCCTGGCCGGCGGCGTTCACGTCGACGGTCAGGTTGGACACGGTGCGCCAGAAGTTGTTCAGCGCGATGCAGTTGCTGGTGCCGCCGCCGTCGAGGCAGCGGTTGTAGCTCTCGACCTTGCCGTTGATGACCACGTCGGAGGGCTGCTCGCCCAGGCCGGCGATCTCGGTGTAGTAGCCGACCTTGATCTGCAGCGGCTGCTCGTCGGTGCCGTACGTGCCGGGGCGGAAGAGGTAGGCGTAGCGCTCGGTGCCCATCTCGTTGTCGCGCTGGCGCTCCCAGGTGGCGTCGAGCGTCGCCTGGATCTGGCTGACGGGCATGGACGGGTCGAAGACCGTGACGTTCTGCCCGAGGGCCGGCGCGGTCGGGCTGGTGGCGGGCGGCGGGGCGGCGGTGGCCACGCCCGCGGCGAGGGGCGAGACGGACAGGGCCGTCGCGACCGCGAGGGCGGCGCCGAGGCGGCGCCGGGCGGGAGAGGGAGCTGCTGGCTGCACGGACGTCCTCATCGTCGAGGGTGTACGCACGGTGTGACTGCTGTCACGGTGCGGTCACAACGTAGACGATCCCGTCTCGCCTGCCACTCCCCGCCCGGCTCAGGTGGCGGACAGCAGCTCCCGGTCGGCGGGCGCCGCTGCGGGCAGCGGCTCGTGGTCGTGCGCCGGCGCCGGCTGCGGCCGGCCGAAGAGGTAGCCCTGCGCGTGGGAGCAGGCCAGGTCGCCCAGCAGTGCGTGCTGCTCGCTGGTCTCCACGCCCTCCGCGACGACCTCCAGGCTCAGGCTGCGGGCCAGCTCGATGATCGAGGCCACCAGCGTCGTCGAGCGGCCCTCGGAGCCGAGGTCCTGCACGAAGCTGCGGTCGATCTTCACGATGTCGGCGGGCAGCCGGCGCAGGTAGGACAGGCTGGAGTAGCCGGTGCCGAAGTCGTCGATGGCGATCCGCACGCCCAGCTCCCGCAGCTCCGCCAGCTGGCCGACCACCTGGTCGACGTCGCGCAGGAGCACGCCCTCGGTGACCTCGAGCGTCAGCTGCCCGGCGGGCAGGCCGGCGGCGGCGAGCACCCGGGAGACGGTCCCGACGACGTCGTCGTCGGCGAGCTGGCGCGGCGAGAGGTTGACGGCGATGCCGATCGGCCGGCCCGACTCCGCCGTCCACGCGGCGGCCTGCCGGACCGCCCGCTCGAGCACCCACCGGCCGATCCCGACGATCGAGCCGGACTCCTCGGCGAGCGGCACGAACTCCGCCGGCGGCACCAGCCCCCGCTCGGGGTGCTGCCAGCGCACCAGCGCCTCGTAGCCGGTGGTGACGCCGTCGGCCAGGGAGATCGTGGGCTGGTAGTGGACGGTCAGCTGGCCCGCGGCCGCGGCGACGGCGAGGTCCTCGACCATCGCGGCCTTGTCCTCGGCGGCCTGCGCCATGCCCGGCGAGTAGCGGACCAGGCGGTTCTTGCCGAGCGTCTTGGCCCGGTACATCGCCAGGTCGGCGTTGCGCAGCAGCGTGCCGGGCCGCCGGTCGCCCGCGGTCGCGGTGTCGGCCACCCCGATGCTCACGTGCACCGACAGCGGCCGGCCGCCGACGTCCACCGGCTCGGCCAGCGACGCCAGCACCCGCTCGCCGACCCGCGCGGCGACGTCGGCGCCGCCGTCGACGACGACGGCGAACTCGTCGCCGCCGAGCCGCGCGACGGCGTCCGAGGGCCGGGTGCTGGCGCGCAGCCGCTCGGCGATGGCGGTCAGCAGCTGGTCCCCGGCGGCGTGGCCGCGGGTGTCGTTGACGTCCTTGAAGTCGTCCAGGTCGAGGAACAGCACGCTGACCGGGCCGGGGCGGGCGGCCAGCAGCCGCTCGGTCAGCTCGAGCAGCAGCGTGCGGTTGGCCAGGCCGGTGAGCGGGTCGTGGAGGCCCTGCTGCTCGTTGAGCCGCCAGGAGGCGAGGTGCGCCAGGCTCGCGGCCAGCACGAACACCCCGTGCACGACGGCCCACAGCCACGGGTCGTGCTGCGCGGAGGCGTGCCCGAAGACCTCGTGCGGGAACAGCGCGCCGAGCGCGCCGTGGTGGAGGACGACGACGGCCAGCGCCAGCCCGAAGGGCCACCAGTCCTGGTAGAGCGAGACCACCCCGACGACGACGAAGAAGGCGAAGTGCGCCTCGGTCAGGCCGTCCATCACGTGCACCAGCAGCGCGCAGGCGACGAGCAGGCTGAGGGAGGTCCCGGCGGCGCGCATCCGGCGGCCGGCCCCGGGCAGCAGGCTGAACGACAGCGGGTACAGCGTCAGCGCCACCGAGACGAGCACCTCGACGGCCGATCCACCGCGAGCCCAGGAGAGCAGGGCCAGACCGGCCGCCGAGAGCACCGACAGCCGCAGGATCATCGCGTGCCGGCGCTGCCAGATCTCGTCGGGCAGCAGCCGGCCCTCGGGGAGCAGGGCGCGGACACGGGCGAGCACGCGGGGGGCCATGCGCTCCCATCGGCACGACCGGTCGTGCACGACAGGATCGATCTCGTTCCGCTCCCCCGTCCGGGGTGGGCGGCGCTCAGCCGGTCGTGACCGGCTCCGCCCGGGGCGCGGGGACCGCCACCGGCGCCGCCGGCACGTCGTGCGCCGGCTGCGGGCGGCCGAACAGGTGCCCCTGCGCGTGCGAGCAGGCGAGGTCGCCGAGCAGGGCGTGCTGCCGGGCGGTCTCCACGCCCTCCGCGACCACCTCCAGGCCGAGGCTGCGGGCCAGCTCGATCATCGAGGCCACGAGCGTCGTGGAGCGGCCGTCGCTGCCGAGCTCGGCGACGAAGCTGCGGTCGATCTTCAGGACGTCGGCGGGCAGCCGGCGCAGGTAGGCCATGCTCGAGTAGCCGGTGCCGAAGTCGTCGATGGCGATCCGCACGCCGAGCTCCCGCAGCGCCGCGAGCCTGCCGACGACGCGGTCGACGTCGCGCAGCAGGACGCCCTCGGTCACCTCCAGCGTCAGCTGACCCGCGGGCAGGCCGGCGTCGGCCAGGGTCGCGGCCACCAGGGCGACGACGCCGTCGTCGTCGAGCTGGCGCGGCGAGAGGTTGACCGCCATGCCGACCGGCCGTCCTCCCTCCGCCGACCAGGCCGCCGCCTGGCGGACCGCCTGCTCGAGCACCCAGGCACCGATCTCGACCACCTGCCCGCCGGCCTCGGCCTGCGGGATGAACTCCGCCGGCGGCACCAGGCCGCGGGTGGGGTGGTGCCAGCGCACCAGCGCCTCGTAGCCGGTGGTGCGCCCGTCGGAGAGGTCGACCGTCGGCTGGTAGTGCACCTCCAACTGCCCCGACGACGTCGCCAGCGACAGGTCGGCCAGCAGGTCGACCTCGTCCTGGGCCGCCTCGGCCATCCCCGGCAGGTAGCGCACCAGCCGGTTCTTGCCGAGCGACTTGGCCCGGTACATGGCGAGGTCGGCGTTGCGCAGCAGCGTGCCGGGCCGCCGGTCGCCGGCGGTGGCGGTGTCGGCGACGCCGATGCTCACGTGCACGGCCAACGGCCGGCCGCCGATGTCGATCGGCTCGGCCAGCGCCGCGAGCACCCGCTCGCCGACGGCGGCGGCCTCGTCGGCGTCGCCGTCGACCACCACGGCGAACTCGTCGCCGCCCAGGCGCCCCACCTCGTCGTCCTCCCGGGTGCACGTCCGCAGCCGCTCGGCGATCGTGACCAGCAGCTCGTCGCCCGCGGCGTGGCCGCGGGTGTCGTTGACGTCCTTGAAGTCGTCGAGGTCGAGGAACAGCACGCTCACCTGGCCGCCGCGGCGGGCCAGCCGCGCGACGATGCCCTGCACCAGGCGGGTGCGGTTGGCGAGGCCCGTGAGCGGGTCGTGCAGGCCCTGCCGCTCGTTGAGCCGCCAGGAGGCGAGGTTGGCCAGGCTCGCGGCCAGCACGAAGCCGCCGTGGACCACGGCCCACAGCCAGGGGTGGCGGTGGGCGGCGACGTGGTCGAACACGGAGTGCGGGAAGAGCGTGCCGACGGCGCCGTGGTGCAGCACGACGACCGCCAGCGCCAGGCCGAACGGGAGCCGGTCCTGGTACAGCGACACCAGGCCGACGACGACGAAGAAGTGGAAGTGCGCCTCGGTCAGCCCGCCCGAGACGTGCACCAGGAGCACCGACGTCGCCAGCAGGCTCGCCGTCGTGCCGGCCGCGCGCAGCGTGCGGGACGCGCCCGGCAGCAGGCAGAACGACAGCGGGTAGGCCGCCGCCGCGGACGCCGCCAGCGCCGCCGCCGGTGACCAGTCCCGGAGCAGCGCGAGCACGCCGATCGCCACCGCCTGCACCGCGGCGAGGCGCAGGAGCACCGTGTGCCGCCGCTGCCAGACCTCGTCGGGCAGCGGCCGGCCCTCGGGGAGCCAGCGGCGGAGGCGGCCGAGCACGGGGACGTCCATGGGACAGCTATCGGCGCGTTTCCACACCGGATCAGTTCCGTTCCGCTCCGCTCACCCCGCGGGGTGAGCGGAGCGGAACGAGGCCGTGCGCAACAGCCCGCCGGCACCGGGTAGGACGGCGCCGTGCGAGCCATCACCTACACCCGGCCCGGCGGTCCCGAGGTCCTCGAGCTGACCGACCGCCCCACCCCGCAGCCCGGTCCCGGCGAGGTGCTCGTGCGCCTCGCGCGGGCCGGCGTGAACCCGACCGACTGGAAGTCCCGCGCCGGCACCCAGCCCGGCCCCGACGGGCAGGTCCCGGGCCAGGACGGCGCCGGCACCGTGGAGGCGGTCGGCCAGGGCGTCGACGCCGCGGTGACCGGCCAGGCCGTGTGGGTGTGGGAGGCCGCCTGGCAGCGCCCGTGGGGCACCGCCGCCGAGTACACCGTCGTGCCGCTGCGCCAGGCGGTGCTGCTCGGGCCCGACCCCTCGTTCGAGCTCGGCGCGGCCCTCGGCATCCCGTTCCTGACCGCGCACCGCTGCCTGACCCTCGGCGAGTCCGTGCCCGACCGGGTCGGCCCCGGCTCGCTCACCGGCCGCACGGTGCTGGTGCAGGGCGGCGCGGGCGCCGTGGGCAACGCCGCGATCCAGCTCGCCCGCTGGGCCGACGCCACGGTCATCGCCACGGTGAGCAGCCCGCGCAAGGCCCAGCTGGCGGCCGCGGCCGGCGCCTCGCACGTCGTCGACTACCGGCAGCAGGACGTCGTCGCCGAGGTCCGGAAGGTGGCCCCGAGGGGCGTGGACGTCGTCGTGGAGGTGTCGGCGGCCCGCAACGCCGCCGTCGACGCGCAGGTCGTCGGCATGCACGCCGCGGTGGCCATGTACGCCGACGACGGCGGCGCCGAGGTGACCATCCCGGTGCGCGCGCAGATGGCCCCGAACGCCCGGTGGAACTTCGTGCTCGTCTACACCGAGCCCGAGCGCGCCAAGGTCATCGGCGTCGAGGACGTCAACGCCGCGGTGCTCGACGGCGCCGTGCGGGTGGGCGAGGACGCCGGCCTGCCGCTGCACGTCTTCCCGCTGGCCGAGACCGCGCAGGCGCACCGGGCGGTGCAGGACGGGATCACCGGGAAGGTGCTCGTCGACGTGACCGCCTGATCAGGCGGGCGTCATCGAGGGCAGGCGCTCGGTCCGCTCCGCCACCCGCCAGGCGGCGTGGGCGGGCAGGGCGCGGCTCCACGCCTCGCCGTCGTCGGTGCGCCGCCCGTCGCCGTGCAGCGGGGTGCCGCCGCGGGCGTGCTGCACGCCGTAGGCGACCTGGACGAGCTTGGTGCCCACGCCGCGCCGGCGGGCGGCCGGGCCGACGTAGACCTGGTGCACCAGGCCCGGCCCGGTCCACCAGCGCAGGGCGGCCACCTGCTCCTCGCCGCGGACCCCGGCGCGGCGGGCCTCCGCCGCGGTGAGCAGCGTGCCGTCGGCGAAGCGGGCGTCGGAGAAGGCGACGAGCGTCGTGGCCGGCGGGGCGGCCGCCGGCTCGGGCAGCTCGACGTACCAGAGCAGCGGCGCGGTGGGCATCGCCACCTGCACCGACCGGACGCGGTCCCCGGCGGCGTCGGCGCGCACCAGGAGCTGCCAGCCGCCGGGCAGGCGGCCGTCGGGCAGGTCGACGACGCTGCCGGCGGGGAAGGCGTCGCCGAGGACGGCGGCCAGCATCCGCTGCGCCGGCGAGCCCGGCTCCCCCTCGACGGGGAGCCGGGCCCACCAGCCGGTGCGCGGACCGTCAGGCACGGCGGGCGCGGCGCCGCAGTGCGCCGATGAGCAGCACCACCACGGCGACGAAGAGGACGCCGAAGCCCCACAGCGTCAGCTCGGAGCCGCCGCCGGTGGTCTCGAGCGCGGGCTCGTCGACGGCGTCGGCGACCGGCGCGGGCGAGGTGCCGCCGCCCGATCCCGTGCCGAGCGTCCGCCCGCCCGCGGCCGCGGCACCGGACGCGCCGTCCGCCACCCCGGAGGTGTCGCCGGGGACGTCGCCGGCGGTGCCGGCCGTGCCGCCGGTCGCGGTCCGCCCGGTCCCGGCCGGCGCGGCGGCCGCGGTGCCGGCGTCGCCACCCGCGGGGGCGGTGCCGGTGCCCGCGGTGCCGGGCGTCGTGCCGGTGGTCGGCCCGGTGCCGGTGGTGGTCCCGGTGCCGCCGGTGGTGGTCCCGGTGCCGGTCCCGTCGGGGGCGCCCGTGTCGCTCCCCGTGGAGCCGGTGTCCCCACCGGTCGACCCGGTGTCCCCGCCGGTCGACCCGGTGTCCCCGCCGGTCGACCCGGTGTCCCCACCGGTCGACCCGGTGTCCCCGCCCGTGGAGGTGTCGCCGCCCGTCGACCCGGTGTCCCCACCGCCCGGCACGGGGACCGTCCCGCCGTCGCCGGCGGTGCCCCCGCCCGACGAACCGGTGTCGCCCCGGGGCGTCCGGGTCAGCGAGCGCGCCGCGGCCAGGGGCAGCGACGGGTCCGCCGGGACCGTGACGGTGACGGCCGTGTCGGCGTCGAAGCCGGCCGGGGCGTCGCCCGGCTGCAGCGTCCACGCGGAGCCCGGGAGGAAGTACCCGGAGTGGACCAGGACGCCCTCGGCGTCGCTCGTCTCCGTGCCGAGGTCCGCGCCGCCGGTGGCGGAGGCCGGCACGGGCTCGCCGTCCTCGCCGGGGACCGTCGTCCGCGCCGGGTAGCCGGTCCCGGTGAGCGCGTAGGCGGCACCCTCCACCGGCAGCTCGTCGTCGCCGTCGGGGGTGGAGACGGTCGTGGTGAGGGCGGTGCGGAAGACCGACTCGACGGGCGCGTCCACGGTGGCGCCGGGCAGGCAGTCCGGGTCCCCGTCCCCGAGGACGGTCAGCCAGAAGTCGGGTTGGCAGATGCCGACGGTGCCCAGGACGAGGTCCGCCGGGTCGGCGAACCCGGTCCCCGCCCCGGTGACGACCGCCTCGTAGACGCCGCTGACGAGGAGATCCGCCTCCGGCGTGACCCAGAGCCCGGTCATGGTCGCCGCGACCGTGCAGGTGCCCTCCAGGTCGGTGGTGCAGGACGCCGACCAGTCGGTCCCGTCCACGGCGGTGAGCGTGACGGTCGTGCCGGACAGGTCGAGGTCGGCGGGCACGGGCCCGTCGGGCGCGACGGTGAACGTGACGTCCTTGCCGGTGCCGAAGACGGGGACGATCGGCTCCGGACCGGGCTCGGGCGCCGGCTCCGGCGTGGGATCCGGCGTCGGCTCGGTCGTGGGCACCGTCGGCGCGGGGACGACGGGCTGGGTGGCGTTGCCGTTGCCGTTGGCCGCGCCGTTGCCCCCCGGGACCGAGTCGCCGACACCCTGGCCGTTCGTCGCGCCCTGGCCCGAGCCGCCGGCGCCGCCGGTCCCCTGCCCGTTGCCGTTCCCGCCCCCCGTGCCGGGAACCGGGTTGAACGGGAGCGCCGTGTCGGCCGGCCTGTTCTGCCCGGGCGCGTTGCCGTTGTTCGCGCCGCCGTTGCCGTTGCCGTTGCCCGCGCCCTTGTCCGGGCCCGCCAGCGCGGGGCCGGCGGTCGCGCCGGCCACCACCACCAGTCCCAGGCCGAGGGCGGCACCGCGGGAGGCGCCGCGGCGCCACGGGGATCGAGCGAGCTGGGCGGGCATGGGGTCTCCTGACGCGGTCTCCTGCGACCGTCGTCAGGAGCCGGACGGAGGGTGCCGCGCGCCCCGGCGCCGACAGCCCTGGGAGACCCGACACGCCGCCACGACCTGCGGCGACGTCCCGTCGTTCCCACCGGTCACTCGGGCCGGACGTGACCGTCCGGGTCCGGCGGACCGCTCAGCCGGCGGACGGCTCCGGCATCGGCAGCGCGAGACCGGTGCCGGCGACGACGTCGAGGTCGGCGGTGTCGCCGTCCCCGCCGTCCACCCAGGAGGACTCCACGATCGTCACCACGGTGCCGGCGACGGAGCTGGCGTACTCGGCGCCGGAGAGCTCCCCGGGCCCGCCGGGGTAGCGCACGCCCTCGCGCAGCAGGTCGCTGACGTTGCCGCTGCCGTTGGTGTCGGCGAGCGCGCGCAGCTGGCGGGCGGCCGCAGCGTCGCCCATGTCGACCGTCGACACCGACACGACGACGTCGCGGCCCTCGACGTCGGTCGACCACAGGGCCCGGGCCAGCCCGGCGCAGTCGGTGGACTCGAAGAAGGTGGCGACGTCGCCGTACGCGTTGCCGAGGCAGGTGTCGGCCGTCTGCACCTGCTGCAGGACGTAGGTGCGCCCGTCCTGGACGCTGGTGGCCCCCGGCGTCGGCCCGGTCGCCGTGGGGGTGGCCGGCGCGCTGGTCGGGGCGGGCGGCTCCTGCGCGGCGGCGTCGCCGTCCCCGCCGCCGGTGAGGCCGACGACGAGCCCGACGAGCACCGCGACGACGACCAGGCCGGCGACGGCGAGCAGGGCCAGCCGGCGGCGGTCGGACGGCGGGCGGTCCCGCGGGCCGGCGAGCGGGGCCGGCGGCGGCGCGGCGGGCGCGGCCGGGACGGCGTGCGGCCAGCCGCCACCGGGCGGCCCGGTCGGGTCGTCGGCGAACAGGCCGCCGAGCCCGCCGGTGTGGTCGGCGGGCTGCTCGGGCGCGGGAGCGGGTGCGGGTGCCGGGACGGCGGCGCCGGACTGCACGGCGGGCGCGTCGAAGCGGGCGGTGGCCGGCGCCGCGGGGGGCGGGACGGGCGCGGCGGAGGGCGCCGAGGGAGGCGCGAGGGGTCCGTCGGGCGCCGGCGCCAGCCCTGCGGCGGCGGCCCGCGCCGCGGCCTCCTCGTCGGCGCGGATGGCGGCGGCGGCCACGGCCGCGGCGGCCACCGGGTCGACCAGGGGCCCGCCGGGCGCCCGCGCCGGAGTGGGCGCCGGGACGGCCGGAGGCGGCGCGGGGGTGGACGGGGCGGGCGGAGCCGCCTGGGAGGCGCCCGCCGCGGAGGCCGCCATCGCCGCCGGGGCCAGCAGCTCGCGGCGGCGCAGGACGTACGGCGAGTACGGGAAGCCCTCGCCGTTGAGCTCCTCGACCGTGGGCCCGCGGCCCTCGTAGCCCAGCGCGGACAGCGCGGCGCGCACGTCGGCGGTGGTCCACAGCCGCGGGTTGTCCACGCCGGCGTAGCGGGCGGCGCGGGAGATGCCGAGCAGCAGCGAGCGCGACTCGAGGAGCGCCACCTGGTCGCCGTCGCCGAGGTCGCCGTCGGCGGGCACGAGGCCGGTGAGGTCGCCGACGAGCACCGTGAGCCGGGCGATCCGCCCCGGCTCCAGCCCGGCGCGGCGCAGCCGCACGGCGGCGTCCATCCCGGCGCGCATGAGGCCGTCGAGCGGCGTGGAACCGCCCCCGGCGATGTGCAGCACCTCGCCGGGGCCGGCGCCCGGGCCGATCGTCCAGGAGCCCTCCGGCGTCGCGGTGACCACGCCGCCCTGGCGGACCTCGGCCACCCGGACGACGGCCACGCCCTCGGGCACGAAGAGCACGGCGTCGGAGATGCGGCGCTCCATCGGCCCGTCGACGACGGGGAGCGAGGCGACGACGGCGCCGCGCACCGCGCCCCCGCGGTCCCAGCGGGCAAGCTCGGCGAACAGTGCGCGCTCCCCCGCCGTCTGCGGCGGCACGGGGGTCAGGGGCAGCACGGGGTCCTCCGGGGAACGGGTGGGGTGCGCGGGCGCACGGGCGCGGCGCGGACCGGGGACGGGCCCGCACGGGCGTCCGCGACCGACGCTACGTCATGTGACGGGACGGTCCGGGACGTCAGCGGGTCGGCGCGCCGCCCAGGGCCGGTGCCGGCTCGGTGGCGCGGCCGGGCTCGACCGGCTCCCGCCAGGTGGCCAGCCAGCGGCTGCGGGCGACCAGGTCCACCGCCGTCCACAGCGCCGTGAAGGTGGCGAGGACCAGCGCGATCGACTCCCAGGACCAGTTCCACGGCGGCAGCAGCCCGGCCGCGTCCTGCAGCCGGCCCGCGGCGTAGACCGCCGCGGCCGTGGCCGGGGCCGCGCTCCAGCCGGGCAGCCGGAAGGTGACGGCGAGGTCGATGCAGACCGCCCCGACGAGCAGCACCAGGGGCAGCACCGACGGCGGGAAGTCCAGCGCCACGAGGCCCAGCCACATCACGGCGCGGTAGGCGAGGTAGACCCCGGCGACCGTGGTGGCGGTCCAGCGCAGGCCGACGACCTTCCGCGCGACGACGAGCGAGAGCAGCCCGGCGCACAGCAACCACGCCGGGTGCACCCAGGAGGGCACCGGCAGCATGAACATCGTGGGCGTCTGGCCCTGGGAGGCGGCGAAGTCCAGCAGCTGCTGCTCGGCCGTCGTCTCCCCCGCCTCGTAGGCGCGCAGCGACAGGACGCCGTACTCCTGGTGCTGGTTCGGGAAGACGACGTTCTCGGCGAAGAACAGCCACAGCCCCAGCGACACCAGGTCACGGACCCGGCCCGGCGCCGCGTACAGCCACCAGGCGCGGATCGCGCCGGCGAGCATGATCGCCGTGCCGATGTAGAGCAGCGCGTGGCTCGGGCTCCAGCTGGTGATGTCGAGCCCGTTGATGCGGTGGTTGAGGATGTCGATCGGGATGGCCACCAGGAAGGTGGCGATGCCGGCCTGCATGAGCCGCAGGGCGCGGCGGTCGACGCCGTAGCCGGTGTAGCTGTGGAACACCACCAGCGCGATGACCACCGCGGTGCCCGCCGAGTTGAGCAGGTGCGGGGGCGCCAGGTCGTCGCGCAGCCACTTGAAGTGCCAGGACACGTCCCAGGACGAGCCGAGCATCTTGAGCAGGAACGCGCCGAGCCAGGCGGTGTAGATCCAGCGCAGCTCCTGCTGGGTGGTCCCGCGCCCGGGCCGGCCGGGCGTCATGTAGGCCGGCCACAGCCAGCGCAGCAGCGCGACCGGGTGCCGGAGCCCGGCACCCAGGGAGCCCGGTGCCGGCGGCACGGTCCGGGCAGGCGCGGAGGGGGCGGGTCGGGGCACGACGGGACTCCCAGGGAAGCGGGTCGGGATGGGCCGAGGCTACCGGCGCGGACGGCGGATTCCGACCCCTCGAGTGGCACCGGTGTGCCGCGTGCGGTAGACGGCGGACGCACGGGACGGCCGGGACGGAGGGGACGCCGCGGCGGAGGCGACGTAGGGTCGGTCGCCGTGGCGGACAACGGCGGGCACCTGGTCTGGATCGACTGCGAGATGACCGGGCTGGACCTCGGCCGTGACAAGCTCATCGAGGTCGCCGTCGTCGTGACCGACTCCGAGCTCAACGTCCTCGACCCCGGCCTGGACCTGGTGATCTCCGCCGACGACGCCGACCTGGAGGGCATGGCCGACGTCGTCACGGAGATGCACGCGAAGTCGGGGCTGACCGAGGCGGTGCGCGCCTCCACCCTCACCGTCGCCGAGGCCGAGCAGCAGGTGCTGGCCTACGTGAAGCGGTGGGTGCCCGAGCGGCGCACCGCCCCCCTGTGCGGCAACTCGATCGGCACCGACCGCGGCTTCCTCGCCCGCGACATGCCCGAGCTCGACGACCACCTGCACTACCGGATGGTCGACGTCAGCTCGATCAAGGAGCTGGCCCGCCGCTGGTTCCCGCGGGTGTACTTCGCCCAGCCGCCCAAGGGCCTCGCGCACCGGGCGCTGGCCGACATCATCGAGTCGATCCGCGAGCTGGCCTACTACCGGCGGACGCTGTTCGTCGACGCCCCGGGCCCGTCGACGTCGCAGGCGCAGCGCGCGGCGGGCGAGGTCACCGGCGCCTTCGCCGGCGTCCTGGGCGCCGCCGACGCCACCCCGCCGGCCCCCGCGGCCGGCGCCACACCCCCGGCCGCGACGGAGGGCTGACCGCCTCCGGTATCCTCGACCTGCTCCCCGGCACCGCACGGTCCCGGGAGTGCGCGCGGTGGGTGTAGCTCAGCTGGTAGAGCACCAGGTTGTGATCCTGGGTGTCGCGGGTTCGAGCCCCGTCACTCACCCCACGCGGTGGAGGCCCTGGTCGGTTCGCTGACCAGGGCCTTCATCCGTTCCGGCGCCGTTCACGACGGCGATCGGCACCCGGGTGCCCCCTCGATTGGGGGGCAGATCGGGGGGCAGTGGCGGGGCGACTGCGCAGCGACTCCCGCTGCGCACCGTGCGGCCGGTCCTTCCCGACCGACCGCACGGAGCACACCCCATGTCCCTCAAGCCCCCCAGCCTGTGGATCGAGCAGCGCGGCCGCCAGCACCGCGTGTACTGGCGCACCGGCGTTGCCGGCCTGCCCGCCCGGTCCTACCTGCCCTTCTACGGCCGCGCCGAGGCCGAGCGGTTCGTCGGCATGGCCGGCCTGCTCGGCCTGGACACCGCCCGCCGCGTCCTCGACACCGAGGATCCCCAGATCGCCGCGGCGCTGCTGCAGGCCGCGCTCGCCGAGCGCGGCCTCGCGCCGGCCGACCCGGCGCCGCCGCCGGCGCCCGACCGGCTGCCGCTGGCGCCCCTGGGGACGCCGCCGGCGTTCGCCGCGTCGGCCGACCCCCGGCTGACCGGGGTGACGTTCGGCACGCTGTGGCACACCTTCCTCGACCGCCAGCACCACGTGGAGGAGGGCACGCTCGCGGACTACACCAGCTACGGCATCTACCACCTGCTGCCCTTCTTCGGCGACACCGACATCGGCCTCATCCTGCGGACCAGGCCGCTGCGCGCCGCCGACGTCCCGGCCGGCGCCGTGTACATCGAGGACGGCTGGCTCAAGGAGATGCGCAAGAAGGAGCGGCGCAACAACGTCGGCCGGCCGATCGCCGGCACCTTCCTCAGCCACAAGTTCATCAACAACGTGCTCGACGTCCTGGGCCAGTGCTTCGACGTGGCCCTGTCCGAGCGCCCGCCGCTGCTGAACGACAACCCCGCCCGCGGCATCCGGCTGCCCAAGCACGACCGCCGCGACATGCACTTCCTCGACGACGCCGCCGCCTACGCCGCCCTCCGTGCCGCCATGCACGGCCACTTCCAGGTCCTGCTCGACTTCCTGGTGGGCACCGGTGCCCGCTACGGAGAGGCCGCCGGGCTGATGGTGCGCCACCTGCACCTGGACGCCGCCCGTCCCTACGTCGACATCCGGCTGGCGTTGAAGTGGCGCGGCAAGAAGTGGAAGCTCGGCCGGCCGAAGACCAGGGCGTCCATCCGCCGCATCCTGCTGCCGTCCCGCCTGGTCGAGGTGCTGCGCCCGCTGGTCGCCGGCAAGGGAGCCGACGACCACGTGTTCACGATGGTCGAGGGCGGGCCGCTGCACCACGGCAACTTCTTCAACCGGTACTGGAAGGAGGCCGTCAAGGCCGCCGGCGCCGGAGTGCCGAAGAAGATCCGCATCCACGACCTGCGGCACACGCACGCCTCCTGGCTGCTCTCCGCCGGCGTGGCGCCGCTGGTGGTCGCCGCCCGGCTCGGGCACAGCTCGGCCACCACCACGCAGAACGTCTACGGGCACATCACCGTCGAGGCCAACGACCAGGCCATCGACATCGTCGACGGCCGGCTGCCCGAGGTCCTCGCCCGCGACGACGAGGGCGCGACAGTCATCCAGCTCACCGAGGCGGAGCAGCGGCTGCCGGTGTTCGAGGACATCGACGACGAGGACGACGTCGCCGCCTGACATCGCGACGCGGCAGCGCCCCCGGTCCCCTCGGACCGGGGGCGCACCGGCCTGCAGGGCCAGGGGCGGAGCCGGCTCCAGGACCGCCACGCGGCAGCCCCACACGCACCATGCGACCCGCCAGGCGACAGGGGCACGGAGAACACAGTGACCCGGTGCCGCCGGGCCGCGGGCCTGCCGAGACGGGACACATGACGACGACGGCGTCCCGGTCGACCGCATCCGGCGCAGGCGAGCCGGCCCGGCTCGCCGCAGATGTCGCGGCCGCCGTGTCCGCCTTCGGCGCGGCTGTCACCCCGCGGCTGGCCACGCGGGTCGGCGAGCCGGAAGACCAGATGCGCGGCCCGCTGGAGGGCCTGCTGGACGCGACCGCGGCCTCGCTGGGCGTCCGGTTCTCGGCTGTCGGCGAGGCGTCCCTGGCCGACCTGCGGGTGCGCCCTGACTACGCCACGCTGGTCAACGGTGCCATCACCGGCTACGTCGAGGTCAAGCGTCCCGGGAAGGGCGCCGATCCGACGCGCTGGCCCGCGGGGGGCCACGACGGCGTGCAGTGGGCCAAGCTGCGGGCGCTGCCCAACGTCGTCTACACCGACGGGCAGCAGTGGGCGCTGTACCGCACCGGCGAGCGCGTCGGCGAGATCGTGACGCTGGTCGGCGACGTGCACGACGCTGGCGCGCACCTGAGCGTGGTGGACGACGGCCTCGCCCGGTTGCTGGCGGACTTCCTGCTGTGGAGCCCGGAGCGGCCGCGCACGATCCACCAGCTGGTCAACTCGGTCGCGCCGCTTACCCGGCTGCTGCGGGAGGAGGTCACCGACACCCTCGCTCGCGAGCAGCGCGTCGGCGACGGCCCCTTCACCCGGATCGCTCGGGACTGGCGTGCCCTGCTGTTCCCCGACGCCGACGATGCCGCCTTCGCCGACCAGTACGCCCAGGCGGTCACCTTCGCGCTGCTGCTCGCGCGTACCGAGGACATCGACTTCGCCGGCAAGTCCGTGGACGGCATCGCCCGCGAGCTCGGCCGCACGCACTCGCTGCTGGGCAAGGCCCTCGCGGTGCTCACCGACGAGACGATCGGCGTGCTGACCGTCACTCTGGACACTCTGGTGCGGGTCATCGGGGTGGTCGACTTCGGCCGGTTCGCCCACCACCGCGCCGACCCCTACCTCCACCTGTACGAGCACTTCCTCGCCGTCTACGACCCGGAGCTGCGCAAGCTCACCGGCTCCTACTACACCCCGCCGGCGGTGGTCACGGCGATGACCCGGCTGACCGACGAGGTGCTACGCACCCGACTCGGCCGCACCGCCGGCCTGGCTGACCCGACGGTGACCATCGTCGACCCGGCGATGGGCACCGGGGCCTACGTCCTCGACGTCCTGGAGACCGTCGCCGACACGGCCCGCGCCCAGCAGGGCCCGGGGGCGGTCCCCGCTCAGCTCAAGGACGCCGCCGCCCGCATCGTCGGGGTGGAGAAGCAGACCGGCCCGTTCGCCGTCGCCGAGCTCCGGGTCGCCGAGACCCTGCGCCGCCACGGCGCCACCGCCCCGCCCGGCGGCGTACGGCTCTACGTCGCCGACACCCTGGACAACCCGTTCGCCGAGCAGGCCCGTCTGGCCGCCACCCTGGACCCCATCGCGGTCTCCCGCCGCCACGCCAACAGGATGAAGGCTGAGGAGCCCGTCGTCGTGGTCCTCGGCAATCCCCCGTACCGGGAGCGCGCGAAGGGCTCCGGCGGCTTCATCGAGGAAGGTGCCCCGAACACCGCCCAGTGGACGACGCCGCCGCTGGCGGCCTTCCGGGAGCCCGGCAACGGCCTGGCCGAGTACGTGCTGAGCAACCTGTACGTGTACTTCTGGCGGTGGGCCACCTGGAAGGTCTTCGACGCCCACCCCGACAGCGGCGACGGCGTCATCTGCTTCATCACCACCTCCGGCTACCTCAAGGGCCCCGGGTTCGCCGGCATGCGCCGCTACCTGCGGGCGCACGCCTCCGAGGGTTGGATCATCGACGGCACCCCGGAGGGCCACCAGCCCGAGGTGAACACCCGCATCTTCGGCGGCGTACAGCAGCCGGTGGCGATCGGCCTGTTCGTCCGGCGCGGCGACACCGACCCGGACACCCCCGCGGCGGTGCACTACCGGGCGCTGCACGGCCGTCAGTCGGAGAAGTTCGACGAGCTCAAGGCGCTCAGCATCGACGACCCGGACGTCTGGGAGACCTGCCCGACGGAGTGGACCGCGCCGTTCCTGCCGGCCGGCGGCGATGAGTGGGCGGCCAGCCCCGCGCTGGGTGACCTGTTCTCGTGGCACAGCCCCGGGGTCAAGCCCAACCGGACCTGGGTCTACGCACCGCTGGCCGACACGCTGCACGACCGGTGGCGCACCCTGGTCACCGCGCCGGACGCCGAGAAGCCGGCGCTGTTCCGAGAGTCGCGCGACGCGACCCTGACCCGTGCCAAGCCGGGGCTTCCGGGCTTCCCGCACCCGGCACGACCCGTGGCGGACGAGGGCGGCGCCTGCTTGTCCCCCGTACCGGTCGCCTACCGATCCTTCGACGTCCAGTACCTCGTCCCGGACGACCGCATCCTCTCGACGCCGCGCACCGACCTGTGGCGGGTCCGGGGCGACCACCAGCTGTACATCACCGAGTTGCACTCCGAGGCCATCCGGCCGGGGCCGGCGCTGACCTTCACGGCGCACACACCCGACAACGACCACTACAAGGGCAGTGCGGGTGGTCGGGTCCTGCCGCTGTACGCCTCGTCGGGCACCGACCGGCCGAACGTGGCACCGGGCCTGCTGGAGCTGCTCGGCGAGAGCCTCGGGGCACCGGTGGCGCCGGAGGACCTGGTCGCCTACGTCGCCGCGGTGACCGCGCACCCTGCGTTCACCGCCCGCTTCGCCGAGGACCTCCGCACCCCCGGCATCCGGGTGCCGCTCACCGCCGACTCGGAGGTGTGGTCGACGGCCGTCGCCATCGGTCGACGGGTGCTGTGGCTGCACACCCGCGGCGAGCGCATGGCCGACGCGTCGGCGGGTCGGCCGGCCGGTCCGCCGCGGAACCCCGACGAGGTTGCGCGGCCGAAGGTGCTCGTCGCCATCCCGGACACCTCGGAGGGGATGCCGGACGACATCAGCTACGACCCGGTCACGCGGGTGCTGTGCATCGGCGCCGGCCGCATCGGCCCGGTCGCGCCGGCGGTGTGGGAGTACCAGGTGTCGGGGATGCACGTGCTGCGGAAGTGGTTCGGCTACCGGCGGGCGACCCGGCCGAAGACCCGCGGGGAGCAGTCCGCGCTCGACGACCTCCGCCCGACCTCGTGGCCGGCGGCGTACACCACGGACCTGCTGCAGCTGCTCGAGGTGCTGACGTTGGTCACGGGGATGGAGCCGGAGCAGGCGCAGGTGCTGGACCTGGTCATGGCCGGCCCGCGCATCAGCGTGGCGACGCTGACCGCGGCGGGCGTCCTGCCGGTGCCGGTGGAGCGGCGCACCCTGCCGAAGGCGCCGCCTGAGTCGGCGTCGCCGGCTGAGGACCTGCTGCCCGGGGTCTGACGTCGGGGTACCGCCTTCCCCGCCGCCTCACCTCGTCGGGTGTGTCGGCAGGCCGCCAGCAAGCGCCTCCTCCCTCCGTGGTTGTGCGGGTTATGCGGGTTCCGTGGGGGCCGCACCTACCCGGGGGGAGGGTCGTCGACCGGAGGGTCTACGCGGATCGCCGCCGCACGGCCCACACAGCCCGCAGAACCCGCACAACCACGGACGGGATGCCGCGGACGGCCGGCGCTACCGCGCGACCGAGCCGCTGATCACGGACGGGTGCACCGCGTACTGGCGCGACGGCCGGCGGCCGCCCCGCGGGCCGGGAGGTGGGGGCGGGAGGGGGCTCAGCCACCCGAAGCTGACGAGGAGCGCCAGCGGAGCGTCGAGGTCGGTGGTCTTGCGGAGGCCGCCGTTCCGCAGGGCGTCGAACGCGTCGCGGTGGCTGAACCGGGTGCAGCCCTTGCGCTCGGCCCAGTCGAGGACGCGCTGTGCGGTGCGCAGCGTGTCGTCCGCTCCCATCACGTCGAAGGCGGCGAGCGCGTGGTGGATGAAGAACCACGCCAGCTGCACCGCGCCGCGCATCGTCGTGCCGCCGATGGCGACCGTGGCCCACTGCTCCGGCGGCAGGTACATCAGGTGCAGCAGGGCAGCGATGCGGGCCGTGTGCCCGGCGAGCTTGGCGATCCAGCCGCCGAGGCTCGCCAGGTCCTCGTCGGGGCGCAGCCGGGGCTCGATCTGCCTGCGGAAGTCGTTGAGCACCGCGAGGCCCTCGGCGTCCACCCGCAGCAGCATCGGCGGCTTGCCGGGGTCGGGCAGCAGGGCCCGTGCGATCGCCGCGACCTGCTCGTCGTAGCGCGCCCGCACGTCCCCCGGCACCAGGGGCGTCTCGATCTCCCGCCAGCCGACCAGGCTGGGCGGCAGGCAGTACAGGAAGCGCGCCGTCAGCCCGCGGCCGCGCAGCTGGGCGTTGCCGCCCAGCTGCTCGAGCACCGCTGGCTGCACTGCCACGCCGATCGTCATCGTCGCCCGGGTGATCGTCTCGTCCCGCTCCCGGCGGTTGACCTGCAGCTCGCCGCCGTCGTGGGCCTTCAGGTAGACGTCGAGGTTCGCCTTGTCCCCGTACTGGCCGGCCATCTGCGTGAAGATGGCGGCCTCGTCGGAGAGCACCGCCAGCCGGCCCCCGTGCTTCTTCAGCAGCGAGGTCAGCTCCTCCGGCGTGGCGTCGTCGACCAGCAGCCGCGGGTCGATCGGCACGGTCACCGCGTCGGCCGCCATCCGGGCGCTGACGGCCTGCTCGACCGCCTCCGGTGTCGCCTCCCGCGCGGCGGTCCGCTCGGCACGCTCGGCGATGTCCTCAAAGATCCGCTTGCGCGCCGCGCCGGCCTGGATCAGCGGCTGCACCTCCTCCCGCAGCGCGGCCGCGACCTTCTTCACCGGCGCGGTCATGCGGCGGAACACCGGGCTCTTCGCGGACCCCGGGGCCATCGCCACCGCCAGGTACAGGTGGACCGGCTCCGTCCAGTCCCGCCGGATCTCCACCTCCACCGATCCGGTGGCGGCAGCCGAGATGACACCCAGCGCGAGCATCGCCGGCAGGTCCTGGGGCACCTGCACGTCGGCCGCGGTAGCGCACACCATCTGCGCGAGCCAGCCGGGGAAGACACCCACGGGGAAGGCCGGCAACTGGGAGACGGAGCGCAGCGGGGTCGGTGCCGGCCAGTCGGCGACGCAGTCGGGCTCGATCACGGTTCATGTCCCTTGTTCCGCCGGGGCGGCCTCCGGGCGTCTCCCGGCGACCGGGTGATCCCGGACGGCGGTGAAGGTCCGAGAACGTCGCCGGACGGCAATCAGGCCCGTGGCCCTCCGGCGACCGCGTCGGCGGTCGACGTCATGGGAGCGAGGCGAGGCCGGGCGTCAGCAGTCGGTCGCTGGTGCTACCGACTTGGCCTGATGCCTGGCCCGCCCACGGTCGTGGCCATGACCACCGCCTCGTCCCAGGCCTTCCTGACGCGCATCGCGCGGCTGCGCGAGCTCGACCGCGCTTCCTTCGACGATCAGGTGCTCGCGGGGCAACCCCTGTGGCTGGGGCTGGCCGTCACCGAGGCCTCGAAGGCGGAGATCGCCGGCACGGAGCGCGCCCAGGCCGCCTTGAGCTGCGGAAACGATGAAGCGAGGCGGTCTCCGCAAGTCCCGCACTGAGTGCCCGGTCTCGCACCTGCGGCCGAGGTGATTGCGTCCGTCGGGTCCGCCGTCACGGTCCCCTCCCCCACCACCGGAGGAGACCTCGATGAGCAGCCTGCTCGACCAGCACCACCCCGACGTGGCCGCCCTCGTCACCCAGATCCGCGCCGCGCTGCAGCCCTCCCCGACCGGCCCGGGGTCCTGCTCCGGCCGGTTCGAGCTCGCCCTGCTCCGGGTGTCGCACGAGAACCGGACGAAGTTCCAGGCCAACCTCGACACCGACCTCGACTGGCTGACCTGGGCACCGGAAGCGGCCTGGGTGAAGTCGCACGTCACCGACGTCGAGGTCTTCCGCGCCGGCCCCGCCGGCGACCGGCTGCGCGCCGGCATCGGCGTCCACCCCCTGTACGCGCCCGGGTCCGAGCGGCTGATCGGCGGATGGCTGGTGCGCGGCTCGTGGATCTTCGTCTTCCTGCTGTCGTCGGCGGCGAAGGTCGACCTGCCCCGCGGCCGCAACGCCGCCACCGAGGTCATCAAGGCCTTCCTGCTGGCCGTCGCCCACCAGGATCCGCACGACCCGACCGGCCGGCCGATCCTGCGGGCGCACGCGCTCGACCGCATCCTGCGCAACGAGGGCTTCGCCTGGGAGATCTACACCACGCTCACCCAGACCTACGCGCTCGTCGACGCCGCCGGGCGCCCCTTCGACGCACTCCAACCGAACGCGAAGGACGAGTGGACGCTCATCACCTTCGGCGCGGCCCGCGGCCGCGACGACACCGCCCGCCGGTTCCTCGTCAACCGACTCAACCGCGCCCGCAGCGGCAACTGGCCGGGCAACGAAGCGGGTCTCCCCCGCGGCTTCGGCGCGTCGGCTGACCCCGACGCTGAGGGCCGCTACAACCTGCACCCCACCGGCGAGCAGCGGCACGTCAGCCGCCCCCAGCCCGATCCGCAGCAGCGGTGGGCGGTGCAGACGATCGCCGCGGTCTACGACCGCCCCGGCATCCGCACCTTTGCCGCCGCCGCGAAGGCGTGCGGCCAGCTGGGCATCACCTCCCGCGGCGTCGACGAGCGCGGACAGACCATCGACAAGCTCAGCGACCTGGCCAGCGCCGGCCGCCTCCTGCTCACCCCGGTCAAGATCCGCGCCTACTGCACCGGCCTCCTCGCCCACACCGAGACCGGCGTGACCCCCGGGCAGTTCAGCCCCGGCGACCGGCACCAGCTGACCCCGCGCTTCCCGGGCGACGCCCTCGGCGCGGTCACCTACGACATCCGCGTGGGGCGCCCCGAGGACCACGGGTGGAGCTGGGACGTCGAGCCGGCCCGCTGGGCTCGGATCCTGCGCAAGTTCTGGCTGCCGGACACCTTCGAGCCGGACGGCTGGGCGTGGACCGACCCGGCCGACCGCTGGGACTGGCAGCAGATCCTGGCGGCCGCCGAGCGCGCGCAGCCCGCCCAGCCGCGCGGCCGCGACGCCGACGGCGGCGCGCACCGCCCGTTCTCCGGGATGATGCGCTGGAGCGACGGAACACACCGCCACCTGCTGCACTGCCGGGCCCAGGCCGCCGAAGCCGAGCGGTACGAGTGGCGCCGGGAGGCCCACACCGACGCCCGCCGCTCGGAGGCCACCGGCGCGCCGTACAGCATGCGCGACGTCGACGGCGAGTCGATGAGCAGCTGGACCGTGGCCGAGTTCCACACGCGGTGGTCGGGACTGGCGCTCGAGCTCTACGAGCAGCTGATCGCCGACGAGCCGGCGCTGGCCCAGACCCGGCTCCTGCCGCCGCCCGACGCCCTCACCGTGCCGGACTCCGGAACGGAAGCGGCAAGCGATGCCCACCACCGCGCCATCGCCCGGCTGCGTGCGCAGGTCAAGGAGCGTCGAGACGACGCCGACGCGCTGCGGCTGTCCGCCTCCCGGCGCCTGCGCGCCGGCGACGAGCGGGCCGCCGACAACTACGACCGCCAGGCCACCGAGGCGGACGTGGAGGCCGAGCGGCTGAACGCTGAGGCCGACCGGCTCGCCGCCGCGCCGCCGCCTCCGGCGGTCCCGGTCGCACCGCCGAAGGCGGACTTCGGCACACCTGCGGCCGTGCTCGCCGGGCTGACCGGGCCGTACACGACTGGGCCGGCGCCGGCGGCCTTCCGGGACGCGCTCCGCGAGGTCGGTGCGGCGGACACGCGGCTGGACCTCGTCGACGCGGCCACCGTGCGCATGACCGTCACCGTCCGGGTCCGCCGCGACGACGGAGCCCTCGCCAGCAAGACCGGCAGCACGTTGCTGCGCCGCAGCCGGCCGCACACCGGCACGAAGGCCGGGCGCAAGCGCCGCGAAGCGGCGTACAACGCCCTCACCCGCCGCTGGTACTACCAGGGCATCGGCGTCGAGGAGATGCTCGCGCTCTCCGGCAGCGACAACGCCAAGTACGCCCGCCGCATGATGCGGGAGCACCTCGTCGCCGGCACCCCCGCCGCCGCGCCTGCAGGTGCGGCGTCCGCCCGGCCGCTGCCGAGCCAGGGGCTGCAGGCCGCCATCGCCGGCCACCCGGCAGCGGCCGCGCGAGCCGCGGTCTGGTGCCGTCTCCACCCCGAGGACCCGCTGCCCCCCGCGGTCGACCCGGACTGGGCCGAGTTCGTCGCCGACACCTACCAGCTCACCGCGACTTGGACGACCCGAAGCCCCCACCTCGACCACCGGGCCGACCACCGCCAGGACGCCGTCACGGTCCTCTCCGCGCTGCCCGACCCGACGGTCGCCGTGCCGGTCGCCCACCTCGCCGCCCTCATGGGCATCAAGGTCACCTACCTGACCACCATCAGCACCGAGCTGCGGCGCGGCGGGCACGTCGTCCCGGCGACGCTGGTCCGGCCCGGCGGCTGGTCTGGCAAGGGATCGAGCACCCTGCCCCTCACCGACCGCACCGTGGCCCTCCCCCGCTGCCCGTGGCCGGACTGCCCCTCCCCGGTCGCCACCGGCGTCCTGCTCCTCCCCGAACTGGTCCTCGGCAGCGACACCACGGTCCTCTGCCGGACGTGCCTGCGGCCGCCGACCCGCAACCAGCGCTTCCCGGCGGCCTACGGGACGCTGCTGGAGGACCGTCCGGTGCGCACTGGCGCCTGGGCTCACTGCGCCGGTCACGGATGTGTCCTGGACCTCGGCGCCGGCGCCGGGGTGCTCTGGCGATGGGACGACACCCCCTCATCGCAGGAGACCCGTCACGTGCAGTGCACCCCGGGCAGGCGCATGTAGGCCACCGCCTCAGCAGCCTGACCGAGAGCCCTCACAGGCCGAACTGCCTGTGGGGGCTCTCGTCCTGCCCGCTGTCAGGCGTCGACGGGGCTCGCGGAACCCCACGAAGGCGAATGCCGGCGCACCAGGGAGCGGCACGGTGCGGCCGCGGTGCCGGCAGCGGTGCCGTCCTCGCCGGCGGGTCGCCGGCCGGGCCCGTGGAGGCTCCCGTGTTCTTCATCCCCGTCGGCACCCGTGGTGCGCATGTCATGGTCTGCGACACGGAGTGCCTGAACGCCGTGCGCGACCGCCTGCCCGTCGAGGAGACCCTGGCGCTTTCGACGACGCTGGTGTGCGCGACCTGCTACGCGTGCTCGCTGACCGTGGAGGGGACGCACTGCCCCTGCGCGCGCCTCGAGGTCAGCTGCTGCGCGCCGTCCTGGCTGCTCAGCGCCCAGTCCCGCCTGGCGGTCGACACGATCTACGAGGCCTGCGGGCCGACGGTCCTCAGCGACACCGACTGGGACCAGCTGGAGAGCTGGGCCGAGCAGGTGTGGAACGGCGGCGTCGTGGGCCTGCTGTGGGTCCGCGAACAGCAGCCGGACTCCGGCCGCTGAGAGGGGTTGCGGCTGGGGTCGCCGCAGCGACGGTCCCCGGCGGTGGACGAGCGCCACCCCGCGGGACATGCGGGGGGCCGTCCCCCGCGCCGCGCGACCCCAGGGGGTCCCGTGACACAACCCATCCACACCACCACCGCGCTGGCCAGGCGCAGCCTCGACCCGGCACACCGCCGCCGGGACCTGCACCGGCTGCTCACCTCGTGGTGGACGCTGAGCGCCCGCCTGCTCGCCGTCCAGGCGCACGGCGGCGCTGACGAGGCCGATGACCTCACCGACGCCCTCCGGGCCGTCGAGGAGGCGCTGGCCTCGCGGCACCCGCTGATGTGGGAGGCGGTGCAGACCGACCTGCTGCTGGTGATGCTCGACGCCGAGCACGCCGGCGACAGGTCGACGTCATCGCCCGGCTGCCTGGTCTGCCGCCGGCTGGCCGACGGCCTGCCGGACGGCGTCCGGCGGCTGGTCGGCCTGGAGCCGGCCCGATGACCGCCGTCCCGGTGCAGCGCGGGCGGCGCATCGAACCCGTCGCGGTGACCGATGACGCCGTGGAGATCTCGCACCTGCGGATCACCCACCCGGAGACGGTCGCCATCGCCCGGCGCGAGCTCGCTGAGCACGGGCCGGCCGCGCTGGCCGGCACCGTCACCGGCGCCGTCGTCGTCGGCATGGTGGCCACCGGGCTGCAACGCGGCACCGGTGACACCACCGCCGCGATGCAGCGGGTCCTCGCCGGCTTCGACGAGGCGATGCAGAACCGCGCCGCGGTCACCATCGCGCAGCTCGACGATCTGCTCGGCCGGGTCGACACCACTGAGCAGGCCGCCCGGGAGGCGGTCGCGGCGACGCTGGCCCAGCTTCCGGCTCAGGTGGAGCGCGGGTTGACCACGGCACTGGCCGCCGGCGCCGGCGACGTCCGCGAGGCCGTGCGGCAGGCCACCGCCACGGCGCAGGCCGAGGCGGTCACCGCCCTGGAGCGGGTGGTGGCGCTGCACAGCGAGCAGGTGCGCGCCGTCGTCTCCACCGAGAACCCGGGCTCACCCATCGCGGCGTTGCGGCGCGATCTGTCCGCTCAGGTGCAGGACGCCAGGCGCGAACTGACGGAGGGCATCGCGACCGTGCGCGCCCTGGTGCAGGCCCAGCAGGCCAGCCAGGCCGCGGCGACCAGGACCTCCGCCGCCATCGGCAGGGACTGGGAGGACAGCGTCGCCCTGGCCGTGGCCGGCTGGGTGCAGGCGACCGGCGACTGCGTCGAGCACATCGGATCGACGCCTGCACCGGGCAGCAGCACCCGCAAGACCGGGGACGTCCTCGTCCGCATCATGACTGGCGACCAGCCGGTGCTGGTCGTCGAGGCCAAGCACCGACAGCGGCGGGCGAGCATGCGTGCCTTCCGCGACGAGCTCGCCGAGGCCCGACGGGTCCGCGGCGCGCACGCCGCCCTCGCAGTCGTCCCCACTGCGGACCAGGTCCCCGGACCGCCCGGCAGCAGCTGGGCGCGCGTGGACACCGCCAGCTGGGTGGTAGCCGCGGAGGATCTACAGGTGATGAACCTGGTCCTCGGAGTGGTCCGCGAGCTCACCGTGCTGGCCGCCGCACAGACCGGCGCGGACCCCGCCGTCGACGTCGGCCGCGCCCGGACAGCCGTCGGGCACCTGCTCGACCTGCTGGCCCGCTTCGAGGACGTCAGCAAGCACGTGTCCACCGCGGAGAAGGCGCTGGCCAACATCCGCGGCACTGCCGACGGCCTCCGAGCCAGCCTGGCCGCGCAGGTTCAGGACGCCCATCGCGCCCTCACCGACGGCGCACCGCCGCAGTAACGCCGCTGGGGGGAGGAGCATCGAGCTCCTCCCCCCAGTTCACGTCCCTACTTCAGCCGAACGACCGCCGCCGCCCCTTCAACGGCCTCTGCCCCGGGGGGCGGGATCAAGGAACGAAGGAGCATGGGCGGGAGTCCGAGTTCCGACACCCGGCCGCGATAAGACAGTTCGGGCCCGTATTGGTGTGCGAGCAGCTTGGGCAGCAACAACGGCTGCTCGGCGCGGACCGTCACCGGCTCCTCTCGGCGCCACCCTCGCGCGGAAAGCTGCTTGAACAGCGATGTCCGTCGTGACTCGTCCACGAAGTTCAGCGCGAACGCGCGCTGGACGAGGGCCTGAATCGACACGCCCAACTCGGCTTTGGCCCGGGCGTACTCTCGCAGGTCGAGGCGTTGGTCGAGAATGCGTCGCGCAGTTCCCAGAGGCACAAGGAACGCGCCGGCGAAACGGTCGGCCTCGGATTCTGCGGTCAGATCGTCAAGATGTTCGCGATCGTGGTGCAGGATCAAGTGCCCGAGCTCGTGCGCGAGCGTGAACCGCTGTCGGTCGCCGCGGGACGGGAAGTACGCGATGACGGCGCGTCCATCGGACAGGCGCTCGCTGATCCCATCGTGACCGATGTCGTGAGCTGGTCGCTCCTCCGGGTCGTCGTCGAAGACGATCGGTGCACCGGGTACGTGAGCGCGTTCGAGCGCTCGCAACACGTTGGAGACTGGCCCCTCGGCCTTCAGGCCGAGGGCGTCGCGCGCGGCTTGTGCTGCCCTTTCGATTTTATTCTCGGAGAGAACCCCGTCAATGCGCTCACCGAATGGGATAATCGGCAGGTCAGGCACCGGCTGTCGAGAGGACTCCATCAGCGCAGTCGACACCCGGAAAAGCTCCGCGAACATCCGCTTCGCGCGTTTAGTTGTGCGACTGGGAGCCGTTCTGCGCCGGCGGAACAGAACGCGATCTGGGTCGATGACATCGTGAACTGCGAAGAAGCTCGATGGCAGTCCGGTGGCCGTGAGCAGCCTGTCGTACACCTGTGGGGTGAGCGGTCGGGTACGGCCGATGATCGCCGAGATGGTGGGCTGGCGGAGGCCTACCCGGTCGGCCAGTTCGGCTTGGGTCATGGACAGCAGGTCGAGCGCCGCGGTGATGCGCTCAGGCGCGGCCGGTGGAGGCGTCGCCGTCAGCATCGCCGGTGCCCTCCTCGTCACCGAAGTTGATGTGCAGCTCGAGGTCGTCTACCGGCGAGAACTCCAGCCCGACCAGGGCAGGAGCAGTGCGCGGCAGTGAGAAGTCGAGGTCCAAGTTGGTGACGCCGTGTGGTGCGCGCCTGGCGCCCGGATCGAGCGTGCGCACGACCCGGAAGCCGACTTCACCGGTCTCGTCGTCGAGGATGCGCCAGACGGCGATGAGGTTGCTGTCCTCAACGCCGAACATCGAGTCCGGCAGCAACGGCGTGTTGCGGTAGTAGGCCTGCCGGGCGGCGTTGCTACCCGCGGCCGGGACCTCCCCGGCCGAGTCGTGCAGAAACCGGAGTCGCACCATGTCCCGTCGGAGCATCAGCTGACCACGCCGGCTGTGGTCACCGGTCAGCTCCCACGGGCCCAGGCCGCCGGCATCGTCGATGGCACGGTGCGCCAGTCCCCGAGTGAGGTCAGCTCCGAGCGAGTTGTAGACGGCGGCTGTCAGGCCGCTCTGCTGTCGGAACCGGGCCGCCCGCGCACCGGCGTCCTCGAACAGGTCGTGCAGGTCGTCACAGAGCGGCGCAAGGTGCGCCTTGATGAACTCGACGCCAGGTGTGTCCACGCTGGTGATGTTATTACACACATCGTCACACCCAGACACACGTCGGCGTGTCGGCACTTGAAGCCGCGCGTGCCGACGACCCCGCCGGTCGACGTCAGCGGCGCCGCGCCGTGGTTCGGGGTACGGGCCGGTGCGGGGTCAGCTGTGCCCACCCGGCGATGATCTCCGGCGTCGGCTGCACACCAGCCGGGGCCGAGACAGCCTGCCGTCCGTCCGACGCGCCCGCGCGCCCGCCGCGGTGTCCGCCCATCAGTTCGGGCAGCCTCCCGGCAAGCTCCCGGACGTGCTCGGCGGTGAACTCCACACCGCGCACCTCACCGGCGCGCAGGTGACGGACACGGTCCTCGCGGACCCAGGTCTCCACCCGGGTGATCGGGATGTTGAGCATGCGCGCCACCTCGGCCGGCTTGTAGACGCGGAGTTCGGCGAGCTGTTCGTCGGTCATGGCCGGACCGGTCCGCTCCTGGCTCGGCTGGGCAATGACGGCTGGGAACGGCGACGCCAGGCGACCCCTCCCCCGGGGCGCCCCCGCCTCCCGGACGCCTCGGCGAGTTGGGGGGCAGATTGGGGGGCAATGGCCAGGCCCAGGAGGGCTCAGCAAGGCTCAGGGACGGTCAAGGACGCACATCAACCGCCTAACCTGGGCACACGCCGGGCCACCAGGCCCGGGACCGGCCTCACTCGCGGGTTCGAGCCCCGTCACTCACCCTCGTCGAGAGGCCCCGGTCGGCACGCCGACCGGGGCCTCTCCGCGTGCCGCGCCGGCGTCACCGGCCCGGGACTGCGGCGGGTGCCCCGGCTGTTGCACGAGGATGCGGTGGGCCTGCGCGCTGCCGCCCCCGCCGCTCCGGCGACCACCGCACCACCCCGGGAGACCTCCGCATGACCACGACCGCCCCGCCCCGCCCCGACGACGCCGGGACCTCCCCCGGTGACGTCGTCGCCGAGGCCGCGCGGCGGCGGACCTTCGCCGTCATCAGCCACCCCGACGCCGGCAAGTCCACGCTCACCGAGGCGCTGGCCCTGCACGCCCGGGTCATCGGCCAGGCCGGCGCGGTACACGGCAAGGCCGGCCGGCGCGGCACGGTGTCGGACTGGATGGACATGGAGCGCGCCCGCGGCATCTCCATCACCTCGGCGGCGCTGCAGTTCTCCTACCGCGACGCGGTGGTCAACCTGCTCGACACCCCGGGGCACGCCGACTTCTCCGAGGACACCTACCGCGTCCTCACCGCCGTCGACGCCGCCGTCATGCTCATCGACGCCGCCAAGGGCCTCGAGGAGCAGACGATGAAGCTCTTCGCCGTCTGCCGGCACCGCGGCATCCCCGTCGTCACCGTGGTGAACAAGTGGGACCGCCCCGGCAAGGACGCGCTGGAGCTCATGGACGAGGTCGCCGAGCGCACCGGCCTCACGCCCACCCCGCTGACGTGGCCGGTGGGCATCGCCGGCGACTTCCGCGGCGTCCTCGACCGGCGCGACGGCTCCTACCGGCGCTACACCCGGACCGCCGGCGGGGCGACGATCGCGCCCGAGGAGGTCCTCTCCGCCGAGGCCGCGGCCGCCCGCGAGCCGGAGGCGTGGGCGCAGGCCCGCGAGGAGGTCGAGCTGCTGGACGAGACCTCCGGCGCGCACGACCAGGAGCTGTTCCTCTCCGGCGAGACCACCCCGGTGCTGTTCGCCTCCGCGGTGTCGAACTTCGGCGTGGCCGCGCTGCTCGACGTGCTGGTCGACCTCGCGCCCGCGCCCGACGGGCGGCCCGACGAGGGCGGCGTCCCGCGCCCGGTCGACGCCCCGTTCAGCGCCTTCGTCTTCAAGGTGCAGTCGGGCATGGACGCCGCCCACCGCGACCGGCTGGCCTACGTCCGCGTCTGCTCCGGCGTCTTCGAGCGCGGCATGGTGGTCACCCACGGCCCGACCGGCCGCCCCTTCGCCACCAAGTACGCCCAGCAGGTGTTCGGCCGCGAGCGGGAGAGCATCGACACCGCCTACCCCGGCGACGTCGTCGGGCTGGTCAACGCCTCGGCGCTGCGGGTGGGCGACACGCTGTACGCCGGCCACGCGGTCACCTTCCCGCCGCTGACCACGTTCGCGCCCGAGCACTTCGCCGTCGTCCGCAGCCTGGAGACCGCCAAGCACAAGCAGTTCCGCCGCGGCATCGAGCAGCTGGAGTCCGAGGGCGTGGTGCAGGTGCTGCGCTCCGACCGCCGCGGGGACGCGTCCCCGGTGTTCGCCGTCGTCGGCCCCATGCAGTTCGAGGTGGCCGCGCACCGCATGGCGCAGGAGTTCTCCGCGCCGGTGCACTTGGAGCCGCTGCCGTACACGCTGGCCATGCGCACCGACGAGGAGTCGGTCGCGGGCATCACCGCGAGCTCCGGCACCGAGGTGATGCGGCGCAGCGACGGCGAGCTGCTCGCGCTGTTCACCACGAAGTGGGTCATGGGCATGGTGCGCAACGGCAAGCCGCACCTGACGCTGGAGCCGCTGGTGGCCGCGCAGCTGGCCTGAGCCGTCAGGGCACCCGCGCCGGCCGGTCGAGCGGGTGCGCCGCCTCGTCGGCGGGCATCCGCGCCAGCAGCACGGTGAGGAGCGCGAGCACCGGCGGCGCGAGCCCGGCGACGAGGAACACCGGCCCGACGCCGGCACCCTCGCTGAGCGGCCCGGCCAGCGCCACCGACACGGGCACCAGCGCACCCGAGACGACGAAGTCCAGGCTGGAGACCCGGCCGAGCAGCGCGGGCGGCACCCGGCGCTGCAGCAGCGTGCCCCACAGCACCATGCCGCCGTGGATGCCGGCGCCGGCCAGCACGGCCGCGCCGACCATGACGCCGACGTGCGTGGCGAGGCCGAAGGCCAGCAGCGGCACGCAGCCGGCGGCCCACAGCGCCATGGTCGCGGTCAGGTAGCGGCGCGGCAGCGGCCGGGAGGCGACGGCGAGGGAGGCGAGCGCCCCGCCGACGCCGAAGCCGGCGAGCACCAGCGCGTGCTCGAACGGCCCGCCGCCGGCCCGGTCGCGCAGCGCGAACGGCGTGAGCACCTGCAGCGGGCCGGTGGTCGCGAGCAGCATGAGCGACCCGAACAGCAGCGTGGCCAGCAGCCAGCGGGTGCGGACGAGGAACGCCAGGCCCTCCCGCAGGTCGCCGAGCAGCGCCCGGGCCGGGTGCCGCCGTCCGGCGCCGGGCTCGCGCGCGACGGGGAGCAGCGGCAGGCCGAGCACGCACGTGGTGGCGGCCAGCGACGCGCCCGCGGTGGCCAGCAGCGCCGCGCCCGGGGAGACGGCGGCCACCAGCAGGGCGGCCATCGCCGGCCCGGCCACCTGGTAGAGCACCGGCCGCATGGCGCCCTCGAGGCCGTTGGCGGCGAGCAGCTGGTCGGCCGGCAGCAGCGCGGGCAGCAGAGCCGAGTACGCCGGGTAGTGCAGGCCCAGCGCCACCCCGCCGAGCAGGCCGACGACGGACAGCAGGCCGAGCGGGAGCTCGCCGGCCAGCGACAGCAGGCCCGCCGCGCCGACCGGCACCGCCGACAGCAGCGTGACCGCCAGCAACAGGTGCCGCTGCGGCACCCGGTCGGCGAGCACCCCGCCGGGCAGCGTGGCCGCCAGCGTCCCGGCGGCGGCCAGCCCGGTGACCAGCGACAGCTCCGCCGGCCCGCCGCCGAGCGCCACGACCTGCCACACCGCGGTGACCGCCCACGCCCCGTTGGCCACGAGCGACAGACCCAGTGACAGCGCCAGCCGCCGGTAGGCCGCCGTCCGCAGCGGGACCAGCGCCCGGAGCAGCGTCACCGGCCCTCCTCCCCCGGCGGCGCGTCCGGCCGGTCGTCCCATCGTTCCCCGCGGGGCCCCGCGGCACGCGCCGATCCGCGCGGGGCGCAACGCGGACGCGCCCGGCCGCGACGACACGCCGGGGCGTCCCCCGTCGCCGCATGCCCGGCGCGCCGGGCGGGCACCGGACCTCCATGACGGACTGGCGTGACTCCCTCGACGGACTCCCGCTGGAGAGCCGGCTCAAGGCGCTGCTCGTCTACGAGCTCGCCTCCGACCGGGTGCCGGGCGCACCGCTGGAGGTGACGACGTCGGCCGTGCGGGCCGTCGCCACGGCGGAGGGGCTCGACCCCACCCAGCCGTGGGTCGGCGCGGCCGCGGCGCGCATCAGCGCGCTCCCGGCGCAGGCGCCGGTGCCGTCGCGGGTGTGACGGCCGGGGCAGCCGGGGCTCCTGCGCCCCGGCTGCCGGACACGCGCCCGGAGGGTGCCGCCGCACCCGCCCCGCGCCTCGGACGCTGGCGCCATGACGACTGCCTACGCCTACGGGACCGCCCACGCCGTCGTGATGGTCGGGTCGGTCGGCACCCCGGAGGGTCTCCAGCCCCGGCAGATCGGGCCGGCGCACGCCACGATCGGCCGGGTGCACGGCCGCAGCCGCAAGTCGCTGTGCGGCGCCTACGTCGCCGTCGACGACCAGGTGGAGTGGCCGCCGTCCGAGCTCGAGGAGCACCAGCTGTGCGCCGAGTGCGCGGAGCTCGCCCGCCTCTGACGGCTCAGCCCCCGGCGACCGAGGGCAGCACCTGCACCACCGCACCGTCGTGCACGGGCGTCTGCGCGCCCGCGGAGAAGCGGACGTCGTCGCCGTCGACGTAGACGTTGACGAACCGGCGCAGCGCCCCGGCCTCGTCGCGGATCCGCCGCTCGAGGACGGGGTGCCGGGCGGCGAGGGCGTCGAGCAGGCCGGCGACGGTCGGCGTGGCGGGGTCGACCCGCAGCCGCCGCTCGCCGCCGGCCAGGTCGGCCAGCACGCCGGGCAGCACCACCTCGACGGTCACCGCAGCCGGGCCGCGCGCACGCACAGCACGTCGGGCAGGTGCTGCGCCACCGTGGTGAACGTGTCGCCCTGGTCGGCGCTGGCGTAGACGCAGCCGTCGCGGGTGCCGACGTAGACGCCGGTCGGGTCGCCCTCGTCGACGCAGGCCGCGTCGCGCAGCACCGCCGTCCACGACGCCTCGGGCAGGCCGGCGCCGAGCTCGGTCCAGGTCTCCCCCGCGTCGCGGGTGCGGTGCACGCGCAGGCGCCCGCCCGGGGGCGTCCGGTCGGCGTCGGCGACCAGCGGCACGACCCAGGCCGTGCCGGGCGTGCGCGGCGAGGCGAGCACCGGGAAGCCGAAGTCGGCGGGCAGTCCCGCAGCGATCGACGTCCACTCCGCCCCCGCGTCGTCGCTGCGGAAGACGCCGGAGTGGTTCTGCGCGTAGAGCCGGTCGGGATCGCCGGCGTCGGGGGCGACCTTGTGCACGCACTGCCCGTACTCCGGCGCCGGGTCGGGCAGGAAGGCGGCGGTGATCCCGGAGTTGCGCGGCGCCCAGCCGTCGCGGCCGTCCTCGCTGGCGTAGACGCCGCCCGCGCTCATCGCCACGACCACCCGGTCGGCGGTCGGGTGCGGCAGCACGGTGTGCACGGCGCCGCCGCCCCCGCCGGGCTCCCAGGTGGGCCGGTGCGGGTGGTCCCACAGGCCGCGGACCAGCGCGAAGCTCTCGCCGCCGTCCTCGCTGCGCCACAGCGAGTGCGGTTCGCAGCCGGCCCACACGACGCCCGGTCGCGCGGCGACGTCGGGGCGCAGCTGCCAGACCCGGGCCAGCGCGGCGCCGGTGTCGGCCGGGAAGCGGATGGCGCCCTCGTCGGTCTCCGACCAGGTGCGCCCGAGGTCGTCGGACCAGGTGACCGTCGGCCCCCAGTGCCCGTACTGGACGCCGGCGAGCACCCGGGGCGCCGCGCCCCGGACGTCGAGCCCGACGGCGGCCACCTCCTGGGCCACCAGGTGCGGGCCGTCGAGGGTCCAGGTGCGCCGGTCGTCGTCGCTGCGGGCCAGCCACAGCCCCTTGCGCGTGCCGATGGCGAGCAGGTCGGCCACGGGTGTCCTCCCGGTCCCGGCGGGGCCCGGCCGGCCCCGCTCGGAGGACAGACCGGGCCGGCCGCCGGAACTGAGCGGTGGCCGCTCAGCGGCGGGTGGCGCCCCCGGGGCCGTCGCCGGTCACGTGCGCGCGGCCGTTCTGGTCGGCCAGCCCGGGTGCGAGCTTCTCGGCCTCGGCGCGCAGCTTCTCGGCAGCGGTGGCGTGCTCCTGCGCGTGCGCGGCCCGCTGGCGGGCCTCCTGCTCGGCCAGCCGGGTGCGCTCCTCGACCTCGGCGCGCTCGCGGCGGGCGCGGGCGGCCTGCTCCTCGGCCAGCGCCTGCTCCTTCTCCGCCTGCGCACCGCGCAGGCGCGCCTCCTCGAGGTGCTCGCGCGCCTGCTGGCGCTGCTGCTCGCGGCGCCGCGCCCCGGCGACCCTGTTGCGCTTGGCCAGGGCCAGCGCCAGCACGGCCAGCAGGGCGAGCGCGACGACGACGATGAGCACGATCAACCAGGTGTCCACGGTGGTCCCCCTCCTCGGGTCGAGCGGGGGGTGCCCGGGCGCGGACGCCCGGAAACGGAGATCACTTCAGGGCGGACCCGGCCTGCCACTGGTCCCACGGGACGGTCCAGTCGGCGATGTCGGAGGTCAGCGTGCCGGCGTCGGAGTTGACGATCTCGACGACGTCGCCGGGCTGGGAGAACTCGTAGAACCAGCGGGCGTTCTCGTTCGACAGGTTGATGCAGCCGTGGGACACGTTCTCCCGCCCCTGCTGCGCCACCGACCAGGGGGCGCCGTGGACGAACTCGCCGCTGTTCGACAGCCGCACCGCCCACTTGACCGGCGTGCGGTAGCCCTCGGGGCTGTCGACCGGGACGCCGTAGGTGCTGGAGTCCATGACGCGGTCGGCGTTGAGCTCGGTGACCACGTGCGGGCCGTTGTAGCTCGGGTTGTCGGGGCTGCCGGCGCTCATCGGGAAGTCCTGCACGAGCGTGTCGCCGTCGTAGACCTGCAGCCGATGGGTGCTCGCGTCGGCCACGGAGACGTGCCGCTCGCCGACGCGGAAGCTGACCGTGCGGTCCTTCTCGCCCCAGACGCCGTCGCCGAACGGGACGCCGTACAGGTCGGCGTCGAGGGTGACGTCGGTCTGCGCCGGCCAGTACTGCGACGGGCGGAAGTGCACCTCGGTGTCGCTGATCCAGCTCCACACGCCGTCGGTGGGCGTGGAGCTGGTGACCAGCAGGTGGCTCTCGACGGCGGCCTTGTCGGTGATCGGCTCGTCGAAGTAGACGCGGATGGGCATGCCGACGCCGACCGTCTGGCCGTCGAGCGGGCCGATCGAGGGCGTGCTCACCGACGCGGGCGTCACCGTGGTGAAGGTGCTGCGCGCCTCGGCCCGCTCGTCGTCGGCGCTCGCGGCGGTGGCGGTCAGCGTGTACGTGGTGCCGTAGGCCAGGTCCTCGTCCGGCGTCCACAGCTCCGTACCCTCGGCGGGGCCGTCGGTGACCTGCCCGGGCACTGCAGCACCCGCACCGTCGGTGACGGTGACCTCGGACAGCTCGCCGTCGGTGACGGAGATCTCCACCGGGGAGGACGGCGCGACGTCGGCCGCGCCGTCGCCGGGCAGCAGCGACACCTGCGCCGGCGGGGCGTCCTCGGTCGTCGGTGCCGCCGCGGAGGTCTCGCCGCCCGCCCCGGTGCACCCGCTCAGCAGGGCCAGCGCCCCCGCCGTGACCAGCGCCGCTGTCCGTCGCACGCCTGCTGCCTCCTCGTCCCCGGCCGGCCGCGGCCCGGTCGGGCACGGCGCGTCCGGGCCCAGTGTCCCCTCGATGTGCGGAACGGCACCGTCTCGGCGTCCCGGCCCCGGCGGCGACCTCCCGTGGGGCGCTGGTATCGTTTCCCCTCGGAGCCCGGTCAGCCGGGCGACACGCGCCATTAGCTCAATTGGCAGAGCAGCTGACTCTTAATCAGCGGGTTCGGGGTTCGAGTCCCTGATGGCGCACCAGGCCGACAGGCCTCTGACCAGAACGTTCATGGATCACCGGACCGGCCTCCGGAGAGGCTGCAGTCCGCGGCTGGTGCGCGCGGCGCGCCTGCTCCTGGCATCCCCCTCGGGCGACCACCGCCCCCGAGCACGGTCCGCGAGCGGCGGGGTCGCGGACGCGGACGACCCGAGGACGGCCCCCCGGGGTGATCCCGGCCACAGTCACGACCCGTGCGCGCCGGTGCCGGGACTCGGTGCAGCAGCAGGCGGGTGAGTCACCGGGCCCGCGTTCCTGGGCGGCACCGCGCTGGGCGCGGTGCTCGCGGTCCTGGTGTCGAATCGGGCCCCTAGCTGGTGAGGGCCTGGGTGGCGGACTCCTTGAGCTTGGCGTTGGCCCAGCGCATCTGGCGGAGGGTGTCGGGGTGGCACCGCTCGGCCAGCTCGAGCAGGTCACGCTTGCGGGCACCCTGCGCGGCCTGGGCCAGGAGCTCCCAGTCCAGCGAGACGCCTGCCGCGACGCGGTGGACGTGGCGCAGGTCGGCGAGCAGCAGCAGCCCGGGCTCGGGTCGCCGGCCGAGCAGGTCGGCCGTCGCCTGCTGCACGCGCTCGAGCAGGCCGGGCTCGTGGGGCGGCTCGGGATCGAGCTCGACGCCGTGGTCGGTGCCGATGCGGGCCAGCTCGGTGACGTGCCGGCTCGACCAGCCGGCGATGTCACGGGCGACGTGGAAGACCTCGTGGTCGGCCTTGTGCCGGTCCGACGCCGCCAGCAGGGCTCTGGCGAGGTGGTGCTCCGACCGGTGCAGCTCCTCGATCGCCAGTCCGAGTCTCACCGCGCGCTCCCCTCGTCCACCAGGGCGGCGTCGCCACCGGTCGTCAGGGGCACGTCGGCGGCCACCGGCCGGCTGCCGGTGGTGGTGGGCGCCCGCGCCGGGGTGCCGTCGGAGGCGGCCAGCCGCGTCACCGCCGCGGCCGCGGTCTTGAAGATCGGCTGCTTGGACACCGGGTCCCAGTCGGTCAGGGTCAGCTCGTTCGCCGCCCGGCCGGCGCCGTCGGGCTCGTGCCCGGAGGGGGTGTCCCAGTAGCCGTAGTGGAACGGCAGGAAGAGCACCCCGGGCCGGATCCCGCTGACGCGCAGCCGCGCCTCCACCCGCCCACGGGGGGTGGTGACCTCCAGCAGGTCGCCCTCGCCCCAGCCGCGATCGGCGGCGTCGGACGCCGACATCTCGACCCACACCTCCGGTGCGGCCGCCTGCAGCTGCGGCGCGCGGGCGGTCTTGGTGCGGGTGTGGAAGTGGTACAGGGTCCGGCCGGTGATCAGCTGGAAGGGGAACTCCTGGCCCGGGAGCTCGTGCGGCGGCAGGTACTCCGCGGCCTTCAGGATCGCCCGGCCCCCGGGGTTGAGCGCCCTGTACTCGACGTCGTCGAGCGGGGCGCCGGTGACCAGGTCCCGGCCGTAGCTCTCGCAGTAGTCCGGCCGGGCGAAGAACTGCCCGTCGACGTAGAGCCGCTCGGTGCCGTCGGGCGCCTCCTCGGTGACCGGCCACTGGATCCCGCTCCCGCCCCGCAGCTTGGCGTAGGACAGGCCCGAGTAGTCGCACGGACGACCTCGCGAGCACTCCTTCCAGCCCTCGAAGGCGCCCTCGGCATCGGTCCACGGGACCAGTGGCTCGCTGTCCTTGTCCCGCAGGTCCAGCCGCCGCGCGAAGTCGATGAGGATGTCGAGGTCCGGCCGCGCCTCCCCCGGCGGGTCCACGGCCTTCTCCGACAGGTGCACGGTCCGGTCGACGTTGGTGAAGGTGCCGGTCTTCTCCCCCCAGGTGGCGGCCGGCAGGACGACGTCGGCCAACTGCGCGGTCTCGGACAGGAAGACGTCCTGCACGACCAGGAACAGCCGCTCCTGGGACAGGATCGACCGGATCCGGGCCAGCTCGGGCAGGGACACCGCCGGGTTGGTGGCGGTGACGTAGAGGAACCGGATCGACCCCTCCTCGGCATAGCGGAACATCTGCATCGCGTGCGTCGGCGGCGAGTAGTGCGGGATGTCGAACGGGTCGACGTTCCACACCCGGGCGAGGTCGGCGACCTGTGCGTCGCTGCTCCAGTTGCGGAAGCCCGCCAGGTCGCCGTCGGCCCCGGCCTCCCGCGTGTTCTCCGCGGTCGGCTGGCCGTTCATCTGCAGGATCCCGCAGCCCGGCCGCCCGAGCATGCCGCGGATGACGTTGAGGTTGTTGACCTGGACGGCGGCCGCGGTGGCCTGGTGGGACTGGTAGAAGCCCTGCAGCACGGTCGAGAGCAGCCTCTCGGCGTGCCCGATGATCCGCGCCGCCTCCCGGATGTCCGCCGCAGGCACGTCGCAGACCTCCGCGGCGACCTCCGGCGGGTAGTCCCGCACCCGCTCCGCCAGCTCGTCGAAGCCGACCGTGTGCGCGTCGACGTAGGCGCGGTCCACCCAGTCGTTCGTGACGACCTCGTGCAGCAGCGCGTTCATCAGCATCACGTTGGTCCCCGGCCGCGGGGCCAGGTGCACCGTGGCGGCGCGGGCGACCGGCGTCTCCCGCGGGTCCACGCAGATGACCGCGGGCGGGTTCGGGCCGGCCAACCGGTCGAGCACGCGGGTCCACAGCACCGTCTGCGTCTCGGCCATGTTGTGCCCGAACAGCGCGATGACGTCGGCGTGGTCGACGTCGGTGTAGGAGCCGGGCTGGCCGTCGCAGGCGAACGTCTCCTTCAGCGCGGCCGCGGCCGTGGCCGTGCACAGCCGGGTGTTGCCGTCCACGTGGTTGGTGCCGATGCCGCCGTGCGCGATCAGCCCGAGGGTGTAGTACTCCTCCAGGAACAGCTGCCCGGAGGTGTAGAAGCCCACCGCGGACGGTCCCTGCTCGTCCAGCAGTTCCCGGCAGCGGCCGGCCACGGCGTCCATCGCGGTGTCCCAGTCGGTCTCGACCAGCTCGCCGTCCCGCCGGATCAGCGGCCTGGTCAGCCGGTCAGGAGAGTTGTTGGCCTGCCAGCCGAACAGGTCCTTCGGGCCCAGCCGCCCGTGGTTGACCCGGTCCACCGCCCGGCCGCGCACCCCGACGATCCGGCCGTCCTTCACCGCGATGTCCAGGCCGTCGCCGTTGGAGTGCAGGATCGTCGCCGACTGCACCCACCGGTCCACATCGGCCTCGGTCAGGTCGCCGTCGAGGTACGTGTCGACCCGGGTCGGCCAGGTCTCCCCCGCCCCGTACGGCGTCCGTGTCCCCCACGGTTCGGCGATCCGGTCCAGGCGGCCCATCCGGGCTCCTCTCCTCGAGGCGCCACGGTGCCCGCTGACGCCGACTCTTGCAGCATGGCAAGGATTGGTCTCGTCCGCCTCTCGACGGACATCCGCCGCCGCTGCTGCACATCGCGGAACCGATGCGGTTTGAATCCCCGGGCTGGGGGCAGGCCCTCACGACCGGGGTGGCACCCCGCCGCCCCGCCGAGGGGAAGGAACCGTCCACGTGCTGTCCGAGAAGTCCCGCCCCGTCATCGAGGCCACCCTGCCCGTCGTGGGAGAGAACATCGGCGCGATCGCCGAGCGGTTCTACGCGCACATGTTCGGCGAGCACCCGGAACTGCTCGACGGACTGTTCAACCGAGGCAACCAGGCCGAGGGGACCCAGCAGAAGGCGCTGGCCGGTTCGGTCGCGGTGTTCGCCAGCGCCCTGGTCGACCACCCGGACCGGCTCCCGGAGGCCCTGCTGTCGCGGATCGCGCACAAGCACGCGTCCCTCGGACTGCGCCCGGACCAGTACCAGGTGGTGCACGACAACCTCTTCTGGGCGATCGTCGACGTCCTCGGCGACGCCGTGACCCCCGAGGTCGCCGCAGCCTGGGACGAGGTGTACTGGCTGATGGCGTTCGCGTTGATCAACCAGGAGCGCGGCCTCTACAGCGCCCGGGGCGTGCGGCCGGAGACGGTGTGGCGCGACTGGGAGGTCGTCGAGAAGGTCCGCGAGACCGACGAGGTCGTCCGGTTCACCGTCAAGCGCATCGACGACCGGCTGGTCAAGACGTCACTGCCCGGTCAGTACGTCACCGTCCGCATGCCCATGGACGACGGCATCCGCCAGCCCCGGCAGTACAGCCTCACCAGGGCCGACGACGGGGAGCACCGCTCCTTCGCGGTCAAGCGCGTGCACGGTGGCGGCAAGCCCGACGGCGAGGTGTCGAACCTGCTCCACGACCGGATCGAGGTCGGCGACACCATCACCATGTCGCTGCCCTTCGGCGACGTCGTCCTCGACGACTCCCGCCCGGCGGTCTTCTGCAGCGCCGGGATCGGCATCACGCCGATGGCCGGCATGCTCTCCCACCTCGTCAACGCCGGCACCCACCTGCACGTCACGCTGCTGCACGCCGACGTCGACGAGGCCTCCTGGGCCCTGCGCCGCCAGGTCCTCGACGACGTCCGTGCCCTGCCCGACGGCAGCATCCACGTCTGGTTCGAGCGCGGCGCCGGGTGCAGCCTGCCCGTCGACAGCGCCCATCAGGGGACCATGGACCTCGACGGCGTGACGCTGCCCGATGGCGCCGTCTACTACCTGTGCGGCCCCCTGCCATTCCTGCAGGCCGTCCGCAGCTCGCTGATCGACCGCGGGGTCGCCCCTCGGGACATCCAGTACGAGGTGTTCGGGCCCGACCTGTGGCAGGCCGATGCCGCCGCCTGACCGTCCTCCCGTGGCGGCGACCGAGGCGCCGCCACGGGGACCTCATCGGGAGCGAGGCACCGGATGAGACCTGGATCCGACGGCGCGGTCACCGACCTGCTGGACCTCGGCCGCGCACCGCTCGGGCAGGGTCGGATCCACGCCACGCTGCAGGTCCCGCGTGGCCGGGCGCGGCCGGTCGCCGGTGGAGAGACGGGCGAGCTGTCCGCGAGCAGGCTCGGACCGATCCCCCCACGCCGGCACAGCCTGCACGCCGACGAGGACACCGTGGTCCTGCTCGGCGTCGTCCACGGCTGAGGGCTGCTCGTCCCCCCTGGGCCGACCGACTCCGGGACGACGTGGCGGCGGGTCCGCCCCTCACCCGCTGATGGCGGTGACCAGCGCCAGCAGTCCGCCGTAGAGGAGCAGCCCCACGAGGAACCACGGGTAGCTGGACCGGCCGGTGGACGGCAGTTCCTCCTTGAAGACGTTGAGCAGGATCGAGCCGCCCAGCAGAGCCGTGAGCAGCGCGACGGCGAGGGCACTGCTGGGCGCCAGCACGGCGGAGACCAGCCAGCCGACCAGGAGAGCCGCAGCCAGCAGCAGTCGCCCACTGCGCGGGAACCGGTGCGGGTAGTGCTCCTCCAGCGACCGGTCGGTGAGCACGAAGTGCAGTCCCATCGCCACGGTGAACAGGACCGCGAAGGCGAGCCCGGTTCGCAGCCGCAGCGCCATGGTGTAGGTGATGAGCGCGTTGTAGACCATGAACGAGCCCAGGTGCAGCCAGTAGACGCCGGCCGGTTCCCGGGCGCCTCCTCCGGCTCCGGGTGTCCCCCCCCTCGCCGCCCACGGGCCGCGGGGCGCGTCGGTCCGCCAGCCGCTGGAGGCCGTAGAAGGCGGCGAACCCGGCCAGCGCGAAGACGAAGATGCCGAGGTCGGTCAGCGGCGTCGGCTGCACGACATCGGACAGCGCCTCCCCGATCGCCTCGTTGCCCTCGGCGATCTCCGGCAGCAGATGGAGGAAGACGTAGGCGACAGCGAGCCCGCCGGCGAAGGAGCCCGTCGCGCGCTCCGGTACCACCGGCAGCTTCCTGATGCGTGGCGCCGCCAGGTGCAGTGCCGCGAGGAGCACCGCGATCGGCAGGGCACCCCAGACACTCTGCGTGGTCGTCAGCTCCACGCCGACCTCCGTCCTCGATCCGTCACCCCGGGACCATTGCCACCAGGCAACCGTCAGGGGATGGCGGTTCCACGGAGGCGGCAAACCTCGCGCTGGGTGTGAGCGGCTGGGCTACGTCGGCATCCTGGTCGAGCCGCCGACCGCCGCGATCAGGCTCTGGAGCGCCGCCACCACCTCGGCGGCCCGCTCGGGCGGCAGTTCGCGCAGCCGTTCGTGGACCTTCCTCAGCCGGAGGTCGTCGTAGCGGCGCAGGATCCGCTCGCCGGCCGGTGTGAGCCAGAGACTGATCTCGCGGCCGCTGCTGGCCGAGGGGCGGCGCTCGGCGAAGCCGGCCGCGACGAGCCGGTCGACGAGGCGGCTGGTGACCGACGGCGACACCGCCATCCCCTGCGCCAACTCCCCGAGGTTCGCGCCGGGCCGCTCGCTCAGGACGGTCACCGCCCGCAACTGAACGGTCGAGAGATCGCCGATCTCGTCCGCGGCCTGGATCGAGATGCCCATGGCGAGCCGCAGAGCGACCAGCACGGCGTTGTCATCCGTGGCCGCCCGTTCGGTGCTGCCCATCTCCATCACGTTCCTTCTCGACCGCTGGCACGCCGACGGCCAGGTGCCGAAGCACATGGTGCGCCTCTCGCCCCCGGAGCAGGACCCGCCCCTCGGTCGCCTCCCGAGACGTCACCGAGCTCATCGGCGGTCGGGCAGCGGGTCCTGAGCTGTCGGCGATGGCGGTCGGGGGTCGGCCCGGCCGGCGGGTCGAGCGAGATGTCCGGTTCGATCGCCAGGGCAGCGGGCACGCGTGCGGTGACCGGCCCTGGCGTGGTCGTCGAATCCCCCGCGCCAGGGCCGTGGCGTGGCCCAGGTGGCGGTGCAGGCGACCGCCCGGACCTGTTGCTCGGCGTCCGCGCCGACGCACCAGGCCGGGGCGCGGAGGCGACCCTGTCGTGGAACAGCGTGGTGCTGCTCCACACCGACGGGCTGGTCGAGAACCGGCACGAGGACATCGACCACGGCCCGGCCCGACTGCAGCGGCTCCTCGGTGAGCTGGCCGGCCGCGGCCGCTCCGGGCCGGACCCGACCGCGTGCCGCCGGACGTGCCGGCGGACTGAGGGCCATCCGCCGCGCACCTCCGTCCCATCAGCTCCAGCTGGTGGACAGCCGCACGCTGACGCCGTGGGCGTCCCGGCGGATGGCGACGTGGTCGCACAGCTGCCGGGCGAGCCACAGGCCCATGCCACCGGCGGAGAGGTCCGCGCCGTGCGCTGGCCCGTACCCGGCGAAGGGGTCCTCCAGGCCGGAGCCGGAGTCGCGGATGGTGGCCACCAGTCGTCCGGGTGCGGTCCACAGCCGTAGACCGGCGGGCGGGGCGCCGTGCCGGACCGCGTTGGAGGTCATCTCGTCGACGGCCATGAGGAAGTCCTCGAGGAGGTCGGCCGGCCCGTCAATGGTGCCCAGCAGGCCGCGCACGGCGTGGCGGACACCGGCGTAGTCGCTGATGTCGTCGTCGGCGAGGGCCGGCGGAGTGGCCTCCAGCGGCTCGTCGGGCACCGGCAGGGAGCCCAGGTAGGTGGCCGGGTCGACGACGTCGGGGTTGGTCGCGCGCCCGGCGGCAGTGACCAGCTGCGGATGGGTTCGCCCGACCGAGTCCAGGATCGGCGCAGGCAGGGCGGCGTCGAACACGCAGAGGCCCCACAGTGGCCACGGACCCAGGGCGGTGTTGATCACCGACTCGTAGGCCTGCCACTCCCGCCAGTCCGCGGGCGTGGTGCCGTAGTCGGTCTCACCGACGACACGCAGGCGGCGGCCCGGTGGAGCGTGCTCCTCGGCGTACCGGCGGAAGGCCGTGAGAGCCGTCGGTGTGCGGGCCCGGTAGAGCGCGTGCCGTTCGGCGACGAGCACCTGCGGGTGGTTCCCGACGGCGTCGCGCAGCGGGCCGGCGGTCCTTGGCCCGGCGGCGATGAGCGCGGCATCACCGGACGCCAGCCCGTCGAGCAGCCATGGAGCAACGATCGTGACGAGCTCGTCGACATCGGCGTAGACCAGGGCGTCGTGCCGGTATCCCGGTGGAGCGCTGCCGGTAGCCGGGTCTCGGCCGCCGGGAGGTGGCACGGTGTTCTCGCGGTGCAACGCTGGTGTCTCCCCGTGGTGCTGGCCGGTGCAGTGAGAGCCGACGCGCACGAGGGCACCCGGAACCTGTCTACCCCGCCTGCGGCCGCTCACGCCGGTGCCGCGGCGCGATACGCCGGACCGGGCGAGGTGGATCACCAGGTGGTACCCGCGTCGCCCGGCAGCACACGAGCTGCCCACCGTTCCGCGGTGCTCGCCGACAGCACCGCCTCGCGAGGTCACGGAACCGAGCCCCGGGTCGTGCGCGTCCCCACCCGCTCACGAGAGGCCGGCACGGCAGCGGCGTCCACCCGGCTCCAGCCGGACCTCACGCTGCCGTCCGGCTCCAGCGCAGGTCGAGCGGGCACCGGGAGGAGACCGCGGAACGGCGCTCCGGAGCCGCTCCCGATCAGCAGGTCCGGGGTCCGAGTCCCTGACGGCGCACTCCACACGGGAGCGCCCCCCTTCCCCCTGGGACGGGCCGCTCTCGTCGTCTCCGGGGTCAGCCGAGCGACAGGCCGTGCTCGGCCAGCGCCTCGTCGAGGAGGCGCAGGGCCTTCGGGCCGACGCCGTGCAGCGCGGCCAGCGACGACCGCGGCACGCCGGCCAACTGGTCGAGACGGGTGTAGCCGGCCAGCTCCAGGGCGGCGGTGGCCGGCCGGCCGACGGGGGGCAGCGTGTCCAGCGGCGTCACACCGCGCAGGCTAGCGGCGCACGGCACGCACCAGCCCCCGGACGCCGAGCACCGCGGCAGCCGCCCCGACCACCCACGGCCCGGCGGTGACGAGCGGGTCCAGCGCCTGGTGCCGCGCGTCGGAGCGCCCGGTCCGGGAGCTGAGCCCGCCGTGGGTGGTCTCCGTGGAGAGCCCGGTCGCGGGCGGCACCGGCCGGCCCGAGGCGAGCTGGCGCAGGGTGCTGCCCCACGCCTCGATGCGGTCCCCGACGACCAGCAGCGTCCAGTGCGCCAGCCGGCCCTCGCTGAAGCGGCGGTAGGCGAACCGGCGCACCGCCCCCGACAGCCCGTGCAGCGGCTGCGCGGTGCCGAACACCGGGGTCACGAACGCGTGCTCGATCGACCGCTCGCGGCCCTCGGCGCCCGGCTGCCGCTCGGGGAAGTCCCAGTGGGCGCCGGTGTCGGCCGGGTACTGCAGCTTCGGGTACGACGGCCGGTCGGCGGGGTCGAGGTCGGCGCCCCACCCGGGGATGCGGGACCGCAGCTCCTCCCGGCTCGGGGTCGGCGTCCGCTTGTCGCGGACGTAGGCGCTGGGGACGTCGGACTCGGTCACGGGGGGCTCCTCAGGCCGCGTCGGGCACGATGACCGGCTTGATGCAGCCGTCGAGCTTGCCGGAGAACACGTGGTAGGCCTCGGCGATGTGCTCCAGCGGGAAGCGGTGGGTGACCACCTCGCGCGGGGTCAGGTGGCCGTTGCGCACGTGCTCGAACATCCGCGGCCACTGGCGCTTCACCGGCGTCTGGTTCATCCGCAGCGTGAGGCCCTTGTTGAGCGCGTCGCCGAACTTCACCGCGTTGGGGATCGGCCCGTAGGCCCCGACGACGGAGACGGTGCCGCCCTTGCGCACGCCGTCGATGGCCCAGTTCAGCGCCACCGGTGACCCGCCCTGCAGCTTGAGCTTGGTGCCGGCGACGTGCTGCAGGAGGTTGCCGTCGGCCTCCGCGCCGACCGCCTCGATGACGACGTCGGCGCCCAGGAAGTCGGTCTGCTTCTTCAGCTCGACGACGACGTCGTCGTACTCGTCGTAGTCCAGCGTCTCGGCGTGGGCCATGGTCCGCGCCTTCTCCAGCCGCTCCTGCAGGTGGTCGACGACGATCACCCGCCCGGCGCCCATCAGCCACGACGACTGCGCGGCGACCAGCCCGACCGGCCCGGCCCCCAGGACGACGACGGTGTCCCCCTCGGCGATCTCGCCGAGCTGGGCGCCGAAGTAGCCGGTGGCGGCGGCGTCGGTCAGGCAGACGGCGTCCTCGTCGTGCATCCAGTCGGGGATGCGGACCGGCCCGACGTCGGCGAAGGGCACCCGCACGTACTGCGACTGGCCGCCGTCGTAGCCGCCGGTGGTGTGCGAGTAGCCGTAGATCGCGCCGACCGCCGTCGCGTTCGGGTTGACGTTGTGGCAGTTGGAGTACAGGCCGCGGGCACAGAACCAGCACGACCCGCAGGAGATGTTGAACGGCACCATGACCCGGTCACCGACCGCCAGGTTCTGCACCGACGGCCCGACCTGCTCGACCACCCCGATGAACTCGTGGCCGAAGGTGTGCCCGATCCGGGTGTCCGGCATCAGCCCGTGGTAGAGGTGCAGGTCGGAGCCGCAGATCGCGGCGAGCGTGACCCGCACGATCGCGTCGTTCGGGTGCTCGATCCTCGGCACGTCCTTGTCCTCGACCCGGACCTTGTACGGGCCTCGGTAGACCATCGCGCGCACGGGGCGCCCCTCTCCGTCGTGCCGGGACGCCGGTCGCCGGCGTCACCGCAGGCGTGCCCGCCGCCCGCAGCCGGGAACGGCCCGCGGCCGTCCGGCCGGAAGCCCGGCGGGTCCGGCGACGTTGACGGGGGCGTGAGCGAGCCGCGGGACGTCGACGTCGTGGTCATAGGCGCGGGGCAGGCCGGCCTCTCCGCCGCGTACCACCTGGCGCGGCAGGGGTTCGCGCCCGGCAGCGGCTTCGTCGTCCTCGACGGCGACGCCGCGCCCGGCGGCGCCTGGCAGCACCGCTGGCCCTCGCTCACCCTCGCCACCACGCACCGCGTGCACGAGCTGCCCGGCCTGCCGTTCGAGCCGGCGTCGGAGGACCTCCCCGCCGCCGAGGCCGTGCCCGCGTACTTCGCCGAGTACGAGCGCCGCTTGGCGCTGCCCGTCGAGCGCCCGGTGCGGGTCTCGGCGGTCCGCCGCACGGACGACGGGCGCTTCGCCGTCGAGACCGACCGCGGCACCTGGCGGGCGCGCGGCGTGGTCAACGCCACCGGCACGTGGACCCGCCCCTTCGTGCCGCGCTACCCCGGCCAGGAGACCTTCCGCGGCCGGCAGCTGCACACCGTCGGCTACCGTGGCGCCGCGGAGTTCGCCGGGCGGTCGGTCGTGGTCGTCGGCGGCGGGGCGTCGGCCGTGCAGCTGCTCGGCGAGATCGCGCCCGTCGCCCGCACGACCTGGGTCACCCGCCGCCCGCCGGTCTGGCGCGAGGGCCCCTTCGGCGAGGAGCAGGGCCGGGAGGCGGTCGCCCGGGTGGAGGCCGCCGTGCGCGCCGGCCGGATGCCCGGCAGCGTCGTCGGCGTCACCGGTCTCGTCGTCACCCCGTGGGTGCGCCGGGCCCTCGACGACGGCGTCCTCGCCCGGCTGCCGGTGTTCGACCGGATCACCCCCGACGGCGTCGCGTGGGACAACGGCCGGACCGTGGCGGCCGACGTGATCCTGTGGGCCACCGGCTTCCGCGCCGCCGTCGGCCACCTGGCCCCGCTGCGGCTGCGCACCCGCGACGGCGTCATCCCGGTCGAGGGCACCACCGCCGTCGACGAGCCACGGCTGCAGCTGGTCGGTCACGGCCCGAGCGCGAGCACGATCGGCGCCAACCGGGCCGGCCGGAGCGCGGCGGTGGCGCTGCGCCGGCTGCTCGCCGCGGACCTGCCCCGGAGCGCCTGACGGGGGCGTCCCCCACCGCCGGGTGGGGGACGGTCCAGGGTCGGCCGGGGGTCCTCCCCGATGTGCCCGGCACCCCCGGGCCGGGAGGGTCTCCGCCATGACCTCGCAGCCCCTCCCCCTCGCGCGGTGACGCCGTGATCGTCGCCACCGACCTCACCAAGCGCTACGGCGACAAGGTCGCCGTCGACGGCGTCTCCTTCACCGTCCGCCCCGGCCACGTGACCGGGTTCCTCGGCCCGAACGGCGCCGGCAAGTCGACGACGATGCGGATGGTCATCGGCCTGGACCGGCCGACCTCCGGCACGGTCACCGTCGACGGCGCCCGCTACGCCGACTCCCCCGCCCCGCTGCGCGCGGTCGGCGCCCTGCTCGAGGCCCGCGCGCTGCACCCGGGCCGCACCGCCCGCGCGCACCTGCGCTGGATGGCGGCGAGCAACGGCATCCCGGACAGCCGGGTCGAGGAGGTGCTCGGCCTCGTCGGGCTCGAGGCGGTGGCCGGGCAGCGGGTGGGCCGCTTCTCCCTGGGCATGGGCCAGCGGCTGGGCATCGCCGCGGCGCTGCTCGGCGACCCGCCGGTCGTCGTCCTCGACGAGCCGGTCAACGGCCTGGACCCGGAGGGCATCCGCTGGGTGCGCACCCTGGCCCGCAGCCTCGCCGCCGAGGGCCGCACGGTGCTGGTGTCGAGCCACCTCATGTCGGAGATGGCGCTGACCGCCGACCACCTCGTCGTCATCGGCCGCGGCCGGGTGCTGGCCGACTGCCCGATGCCGCAGTTCATCGCCGAGCACGCCGCGTCCTTCGTCCGGGTGCGCAGCCCCCGCGCCGGGCAGCTCGCCGAGCTGTTGCGCCGCTCGGGTGCCGACGTCACCCGCGACGGCGACGAGCTGCACGTGCAGGGCGTCGACGCCGCGACCACCGGCGAGCTCGCCGCGGGCGCCGGGCTGGCGCTGCACGAGCTCTCTCTCGTCACCTCCTCGCTCGAGGAGGCCTTCATGACCCTGACCGCCGGCAGCGTCGAGTACGCGGCCGCCCGCCCCTCCGCTCCGCAGACCGAGGTGACCCGGTGACCGCACCGACCCTGACCGCGCCCCGCACCGCCGCGGCGCCCGCCCGCGCCGGCCTCGGCCGCGCCCTGCACGCCGAGTGGATCAAGCTCTGGACGGTGCGCTCGACCGGCTGGTCGGTCGTGTCGATGGTCGCGCTCGGCGCCGGCCTGACCACGTTGATCTGCGCGCTCATCGCCCCCGACCTCGCCGCCGGGGCCGAGAACGAGCCGGTCGGCGCGTTCATCACCTGGGGCCTGCTGTTCGCCCAGGTGACCGCCGTCGTCCTCGGGGCGCTCGCGGTCACCAGCGAGTACGGCACCGGGATGATCCGGGCGACGCTGGCCGCCACCCCGCGCCGCGGCACGGTCCTCGTGGCGAAGGCGGTCGTGCTCTCCGCCGTTCTGTTCGTCGCCGGCGTCGTCACCGCGACCCTCGGCTGGCTGGGCGGCAACGCCTTCCTCTCCGCCGAGGGCATCGGGATCGGCCTGGGCGACGACGGCATGCTGCGCTCGCTGCTCGGCTCCGGGCTCTACATGGCCGGCCTCGGCCTGCTCGCGATGTGCGCCGGGCTGCTGCTGCGCTCGACCGCCGCGGTGGTGTCGGTGGTGCTCGCGGTGGTGTTCCTCGTCGGCAACCTGGTGATGCTGCTGCCGGGCGCGCTCGGCGAGTGGCTCACCAAGCTGATGCCGGGCAACGCGGGCTCGCGGATCGCGATGCCGGAGTCGTTCAACCCGGTGCTGCTCGAGCCGTGGACCGGCTTCGCCGTCTTCGCCGCCGAGGTCGCCGTCGTCCTCGCCGTCGGGGCGCTGGTCTTCACCCGCCGCGACGCCTGAGAGCGGAAGGCAATGGAAGCTATCCGCACGTCCTGGCCCCCAGGACGTGCGGATAGCTTCCTATGCCGCGTCACCGGGACGGCGACGGGCGTGCACAGTGGAGGGGTGACCTCCCCCGACCCCACCGCCGCCGACCCGACCGCCCTCGGCCGCGAGCGCGCCGCCGCCCTGCTCGACCGCCTGCAGGCCGGCGACGGCCCCGGCGCCGACGCCGTCCTCGCCGACGTCGCCGAGGTGCGCGACCTGGTCTACGTCGGCGCGGCGCTCACCTCGCTGGCCCGCGCCGAGGGCCGCTCGCTCCCGCCGGCCCAGCGGGCGCAGGCCAACACCCGCCAGCTGAACCTCGGTGCCGTCCGCGACGCCGCCCGCAACGACCCCGCCGCGCTGCGCGTGTGGCTGCGCCGCTCGGCCGAGGAGCTGCTCCTGCTGCGGGGGCTGCGCGCGGCCGCCGACGCGATCGCCGGCTGAGCCTCAGGCCGGGACCGGGTCCGGCACGGACACGGGGACGACGGCGGTCCGCGGCTCCAGGTGCACCCCGGCGATCATGCAGCGCACCGAGCCGCCCGCCAGCTCCACGGTGGGCACCGCCACCGGCAGCAGCCGCGCGGAGGCCTCCACCACCGCCCGCTGCTCCCGCGTCAGGCTCGCCGCCGCCCGAGCCGACAGCGCGAGCACCGGGCCGTCGCTGCCCTGCACCTCCAGCGCGTTGCCGGCGAACTCCCCCACCTGCGCGGCGGTGAGCGGGACGACGGTGCGCCCGCCGGCGGCGAGCCGCTCGGCCAGCCGGGACCGCTCCGCCGCCGACGGCAGCAGCTCCAGGCCGGCCAGCGCGTACTCGCCGGCCACGCTCATCAGCACGTTGGTGTGGTAGACCGCGCGGCCCCCGGCGTCGACGGCGTCGAACACGACCGGCTCGTAGCCGAACCCACGGCAGAACCGGTCGAGCGCGACCGGGTCCACCCGCCGCGAGCGGGCCACGTAGGCCACCCGCGCGACGTGGTCGAGCACCATCGCGCCGGTGCCCTCGAGGAAGACGCCGTCGTGCTCGAGGCCGGAGAGGTCCACCACCTCGTGCACGCGGTAGGCGGCCTTGAGGAACTCGACGACGTCGCCGCGCCGCTCCCGCCGCCGGTTCTCCGCGTACATCGGGAACAGCGCCACCCGGCCGTCGGCGTGGGTGGACAGCCAGTTGTTCGGGAAGACGCTGTCGGGCCGGTCGGGCTCGGGGTCGTCGAACAGGTGCACCCGCACGCCGGCGTCGGTGAGCGCGTCGGCCAGCGCCGTCACCTCGTCGTGCGCCCGGCGGGCGAGGACCGCCGGGTCCTCCCCCACGGCCGCGGCCTGGAAGGCGTCGTCGGCGAGGGTGAGCGGGTTGGGCCGGAAGGCGTGCGGCCGCACCAGGACGACGGCCGCGGGCGCCTGACCGGGGGCGGTCACGAACCGATCGGCAGGAGCGCGGTGAGCATGCCGAAGAGGTCCTTGGGGTCCTCCGGCTCGGCGACGAGGTCGATGTCGTCGACCCACGGCGTGCCGCGCACGGCGTCGCGGACGTAGCGCAGCGCGGAGAGGTCCTCGATCGCGAAGCCGACCGAGTCGAACAGCGTCACCTGCGACGCCGAGGAGCGCCCGGGGCGGCGGCCGGCGACGACCTCCCACAGCTCGGTCACCGGGAAGTCGGCCGGCACGGCCTGGATCTCGCCCTCGATGCGGGTCTGCGGCGGGAACTCGACGAACACCTCGACGTCGTCGCGCAGCAGGATCGTCGGGTCGAGCTCGGTCTTGCCGGGGCAGTCGCCGCCGATGGCGTTGAGGTGCATCCCGGGCTCGATCCACTCGTCCTGCAGGACCGTGGCGCGGGCCTTGTCGGCGGTGCAGGTGGTGACGACGTCGGCGCCGCGGACCGCCTCGCGCCCGGAGGCGGCGATCGTCACGTCGAAGCCCAGCGGGGTCAGGTTGCGGGCGAGCTTGGCCATGGCGGCGGGGTCGGTGTCCCAGACGGTGACCTCGGAGATGCCCAGCGCGGCGCGCATGCCCAGCGCCTGGAACTCGGCCTGGCTGCCGGCGCCGATCAGCGCCAGGCGCCGCGAGTCGGGGCGGGCGAGGTGGCGGGCGACCATCGCCGACATGGCGGCCGTGCGCAGCGCCGTCAGGAGGGTCATCTCGGCGAGGAAGACGGGGTAGCCGTTGTGCACGTCGGCCAGGGCGCCGAAGGCGGAGACGGTCTGGTAGCCCCGGGCGGGGTTGCTCGGGTGCCCGTTGACGTACTTGAAGGCGTAGGTCTCGCCGTCGCTGGTCGGCATGAGCTCGATGACGCCGAAGGGCGTGTGGCTGCCGACCCGGGCGATCTTGTCGAAGGACTCCCAGCGGGCGAAGTCCTGCTCGATGTACCGGGAGATGCCGTCGATGATCCGCTCGGGACCGGTCTCGGCCGTCCAGCGGACCATGTTGCGCACGTCGACGAAGAGCGTCATGCGCAGAAGGTAGGGCTGGGCGATTTGCACACACAATGAGCGATGAGCGCGCGTTCTGTGCAGGGTCTGGTCAGTCTGTGGAGATCACCCGTACATTTCGCACATGGCGGACCTCAGCGAGCTCGACCGGCGGCTGCTCTCGGCCCTCCGGGAGGACGGCCGGGCCCCGGTGGCCGAGCTGGCGCGCCGGCTCGGCGTCACCCGCGCGACCGTGACCAGCCACCTCGACCGGCTCGTCGCCGACGACGTGATCGTCGGGTTCACCGTCCGGGTGCGCGACGAGGCCGCGGCCGGCGGGGTGCGCGGGGTGTCGCTCATCGAGGTGGAGGGCCGGTCCACCGACGAGGTGATCCGGCGGCTGCGCGGCTTCCCGGAGATCGAGTCGATGCACTCCACCAACGGCGCGTGGGACCTCGTCGCCGAGCACCGCACCGCCGACCTCGTGGAGTTCGACCGGCTGCTCAACCGCATGCGCTCGGTGCCCGGGGTGATCAACAGCCAGACGAGCCTGCTGCTGACCTCCGTGCTGCGCTGAGCGCTGAGCGCTCAGCCGCGGGTCGCTGCCCGCGCCAGCGGCAGCCCCGCCACCAGGACGCCCGCGACCAGCACGTAGCTCCACGGCAGGCCGACGCCGGCGGCGAGCAGGCCGAGCGCCAGCGCGCCGATCGCGGTGCCCGCGTCGAAGGAGGCGTTCCACATCGCGCTGGCCGCCGTCGAGCCGCCCTCCCCGGCCCGGGCGAAGGCGGTGACCAGCGTCAGGTTCTGCACCGCGCCGTAGCCCGCGCCGAACACCGCCGACCCGGCCAGCACCCAGCCCGCCCCGGCGCCCAGGCCCAGCGCCACCAGGGCGAGCCCGGCCGCGGCGACGACCAGCCCGGCGGGCAGCAGCAGGCGGGTGCCCACCCGGTCGGCGAGCAGGCCGGCCCGCCAGCGGGTGACCGCGCCGGTCGCGCCGAAGACGAGCAGCGCCGCCGTCGCGAGGACGCCGTCGGGCCGCTCGATCGGCAGGAAGGTGACCAGCCCGCCGCCGGCGAGGGTGACCAGCAGCAGCACCGCGGACGGCGCCAGCGCGGCCCGGACGGCGGCCCGCGAGGACCCGCCGGCCGCCCCCTGCCAGGGCACCGACCGGGCGAGCACCGGGACCAGCGGCAGCGCCAGCACCGGGGAGGCGGTCAGCCAGGCGAGCCAGCCCGGGTGCCCGTCCAGGACGAGCGCGGCGCCCGCGGGCACCGCCAGCAGGTTGGGGACGGCGATCGCCAGCCCGTACAGGCCGATCGACTCCCCGCGCCGCTCGGCCGGCGCCACCTGCGCGGCGAGCACCGCCCCGAGCACGGTCAGCACCGCGAAGCCCGCGCCGCGCACCGCCGAGACGGCCGACAGCCACACCACCCCGTCGTCGACGGCGTACAGCGGCGACGGCGCGCCCAGCGCGAGCAGCCCGGCCGCCAGCACGGGGCCGAGGCCCAGGCGGGCGGTGAGCGCGGGCACGACCGACTGCACGGCGATCGTGACGAGGAGGAAGACGGCGGTGACCACGCCGGCGGTGTCCGGGGAGGCGCCACCCGCGACCGCGTACGCGGGCAGCGAGGCCAGCGTCAGGCAGTAGCTGACGAACCCGAGCGTCGTGGCGCCCACCAGCGCCCGCATGGCCGGGAGCCGCCACAGCGACGTCCGCCCCGTCGTGCCCGGTGCCACCGCGTTCCCCCTCCGCGGGCGACCTCGCCCGGCGGCCCAGCATGACCGCTGCCTCCCGGCGGCCGCCGGGTAGGGGGTGCCCGTGCTGCTGACCGTGGGCCACGGCCCCGACGACCGCGACCGCCTCGGCGCGCGCCTCGCCGTGGCCGGGGTGACGTCGCTGGTCGACGTGCGCCGCTTCCCCGGCAGCCGCGGCAACCCCGACGTCCGGAGTGACCGGCGTCCTGGCTCAGCGTGACGCGTCCTGGCTCACGGTCGGCGATGAGCCAGGACGCAGCACGATCAGGCGGCCTGATCGTGCTGCGAACGGTCAGCCCATGTGCGGGTAGCGGTGGTCGGTCGGCGGGGCGAACGTCTCCTTGATCGAGCGCGTCGACGTCCAGCGCTGCAGGTTCTGCGCCGCGCCGGCCTTGTCGTTGGTGCCCGAGGCCCGGCCGCCGCCGAAGGGCTGCTGGCCGACGACGGCGCCGGTCGGCTTGTCGTTGACGTAGAAGTTGCCCGCCGCGAACCGCAGGGCGTGCTGGGCGTGCGCGATCGCCGCCCGGTCCTGGGCGATCACCGCGCCGGTGAGCGCGTACGGCGCCACCGACTCCATCTGGGTGAGCACGGCGTCGTAGTCGGCGTCGTCGTAGACGTGCACCGCCAGCACGGGGCCGAAGTACTCGGTGGTGAACACCTCGTGCCCGGGGTCGGTGCCCTCGATGATCGTCGGGCGCACGAAGAAGCCCTCGGAGTCGTCCTTCTGCCCGCCGGCCACGATCGACAGCGCGGGGTCGTCGTCGACGCGGTCGATGACGCCGGACAGCTTGGAGAACGACTTCCGGTCGATGACCGCGCCCATGAAGTTCGACAGGTCGGTGACGTCGCCCATGGTCAGCGACTCGGTGGTGGCGACCAGGTCGTCGCGCAGCCGCGTCCACACCGACCGCGGCACGTAGGCGCGCGAGGCCGCGGAGCACTTCTGCCCCTGGTACTCGAACGCGCCGCGGACCAGCGCGGTGCGCAGCACGTCGACGTCGGCCGAGGGGTGGGCGACGACGAAGTCCTTGCCGCCGGTCTCCCCGACGACCCGCGGGTAGCCGCGGTAGTTCGCGATGTTCTCCCCCACCGTGCGCCACAGGTGCTGGAACACCGGGGTGGACCCGGTGAAGTGGATGCCGGCGAGGTCGCGGTCGGCGAGCACCACCTCGGAGACGGGGATGCCGTCGCCGGGGAGCATGTTGATCACACCGGGCGGCAGGCCGGCCGCCTCGAGCAGCCGCATGAGGAAGTGCGCGGCGAACTGCTGGGTGGGGGCGGGCTTCCAGACGACGGTGTTGCCCATGAGCGCCGGCGCGGTGGGCAGGTTGCCGGCGATCGCGGTGAAGTTGAACGGCGTGACCGCGTAGACGAAGCCCTCCAGCGGCCGGTGGTCGCTGCGGTTCCACACGCCCGGCGAGGACTCCGGCTGGGCCGAGAGCACCTCGCGGGCGAAGTGCACGTTCCAGCGCCAGAAGTCGACGAGCTCGCACGCCGAGTCGATCTCGGCCTGCTGGGCGGTCTTCGACTGGCCGAGCATCGTGGCCGCGTTGAGCGTCTGCCGCCACGGCCCGGCCAGCAGCTCGGCGGCCTTGAGGAACACCGCGGCGCGGTCGTCGAAGGACAGGTCACGCCAGGCCGGCGCGGCCGCCTTGGCGGTGGCCACGGCCTCCTCGGCGTCGGCGTGGGTGGCGTGCGCGGCGGTGCCGAGGACGGCGGCGTGCCGGTGCGGCTGGACGACGTCGAAGCGCTCGCCGCCGGCCATCCGCTGCTTGTCGCCGATGGTCAGCGTCAGCTCCAGCGGCTCGGCGGCGAGCTCGGCCAGCCGGGTCTCGAGCGCGGCCCGTTCGGGCGAGCCGGGGGCGTAGCCGAGCACCGGCTCGTTGCGCGGCGGGGGGACGCGGGTGGTGCCGTCCATGACAGGGCCTCCTGGTCGGGTCAGCGGGAGACGAGGGCGCGCAGGAAGAAGCGCAGGTTGGCCGGGCGCTCGGCGAGCCGGCGGGTGAAGTAGCCGTACCAGTCGCGGCCGTAGGGGACGTAGGCCCGCACGCGGGTGCCCGAGGCCGCCAGCCGCTGCTGCTCGTCGGTGCGGATGCCGTGGAGCATCTGCACCTCCCACGAGTCCGCGGTGCGGCCGTACTCGGCGGCCAGGCGCTGCGCGAGGTCGACCATCGCGGGGTCGTGGCTGCCGACCATCGGGTACCCGGGGCCGCGCATGAGCACGCCCAGGCAGCGGGCGTAGGCGGCGTCGACGTCGCGGCGGCCCTGGTGGGCGGCCGACGGCGGCTCGTCGTAGGCGCCCTTGACCAGCCGCACCCGCGAGCCCGGCGTGGCCAGCGCCCGCACGTCGTCCTCGGTGCGGCGCAGCGCGGCCTGCAGGACGGCGCCGGTGCCCGGGTGGTCGCGGCGCAGCTCGGCGAGGACGGCGAGGGTCGAGTCGACCGTCGTGGAGTCCTCCATGTCGAGGGTGACGGTGGTGCCGATCGCGGCGGCCGCCTCCACCACCGGGCGCACCAGGTCCAGCGCGAGGTCGTGCCCGCCGGGCAGCGCCTGGCCGAACGCCGACAGCTTCACCGACACCTCGGCGTCCGGGCCGAGGCCCAGCGGCGCGAGGCCCTCGAGCAGCGCCAGGTAGGCGTCGCGGGAGGCGCGCGCCTCCTCGGGCTCGGTCACGTCCTCGCCGAGGTGGTCGAGGGTGACCGCGATGCCCTCGCCGGTCAGCCGGCGGACCACCGCGAGCGCCTCGGGCAGCGTCTCGCCGGCCACGAACCGCTCGACCACCCGCCGCGTCACCGGCGTCCCCACCAGCGCCCGGCGCAGCGCCGGGCGCCGCGAGGCGCCCAGCAGGACCGTCTTCGTCGTCAGCACCTGCATCCCTCCGTCCCCGTCGTCGGGACCGACGCTAGGGATGCCGGGACGCGCCTGCCAGGGACAGACGCACGGCGCCGTCTCATACAGTCGTATGGTGCGCGACGACCTGCAGGACGTGGTGGACGAGGTGGCGCGGCTGCTCGCCGCCCCCGCGACGCTCGAGGACGTCGACTTCACGCTGGTCGCCTACGCCGCGCACCCGCTGGAGGACGGGGACGTCCCCGCGATGGACGCCGTCCGCACCCGCTCGATCCTCGGCCGCGGCTCCACCCCGGCCACCCGCCGCTGGTTCGAGGACCTCGGCATCACCCGCGCACGGGGGCCGCTGCGCACCCCCGCCGACCCGGACGCCGGCATCCTCACCCGGCTGCTGCTCCCGGTCCGGCACGCCGACCGCACCCTCGGCTACCTGTGGCTGCTCGACGGCGGCCGGACCGACCCGGCCGACGAGAGCGACCCCGCGCTGGCCGCCGCGGTGGCCCTGGCCGCCCGCGCCGGGGAGCTGCTGGCCCGCCGGCAGGAGGAGGACGACGACGGCGCCGCGCTGGCCGCCCTGCTCGGCGGCACCGCGGCCGGGCGCGAGCGGGCCGCAGCCGCCCTCGCCGCCCGGTTCGACGGTGCCGGCGTCGCGCTGGTCGCGCTGCGCCCGGCCGGCGGCGCGCTGCCGGCCGGCTGGCGCCCGCCCGCGGGCGCGGCGGTGGTGGGCGACGAGGTCGCCGTCGCCGTCCGGCTCCCCCGCCCCGGCGACCCGCGCCCGGCCGGCGCCGCCGCGGCCGCCGCGCTGGCGCGGCTGCCCGCCGGCAGCAGCGCCGGGGTGGCCGAGCCCGCGACCGCCGTGGCGGACCTGCCCGGGCGGTGGGCGCAGGCCCGGTCGGCCGCGGCGGTGGCCGCCGTCGTGCCGCGGCTGGCGCCGGTCGCCTCCTGGGCCGAGCTCGGCGGCTGGCGCACCGCGGCGGCGATGGCGGCGCCCGACCCCGCCGTCGCGCCGCTACTGGCCGAGCCGGCGCTGGCCGCCACCGCCGAGGCCTACCTCGACACCGCCGGCAGCGTGGCGCGGACGTCGGCCGCGCTGGGCATCCACCGGCAGACGCTGTACTACCGGCTGGCCCGGATCACCGCCCTGACCGGCCTCGACCTCGCCGACGGCGACACCCGCCTGCTGGTCCACGCCTCGCTGCGGCGGGCCCGGCTGCCCTGAGGTCCGCCGCCCCGGTGCTCAGCGCCGGGCGAGCTCGCGCTCGGCGGCGGCCAGCACGCGGGGCACCAGGCGGCGGTGCACGGCCGACAGCGGCGGCCACAGCAGCCGGCCCCACGGGCGGTCGTAGCGCAGGCTCGTCGTCCAGGTGACCCGGCGCCCGGCGGTCCGGACGACCATCTCGGCGCTCAGCGACGCCGACGCGGTCTCCAGCCGGATCCGGTCCGGGGCGCGCTCCCCCACCCGCCAGCCCGCCACGGTGTCCGGCGAGCGCCGCGGGTCCAGGCGGAAGCCGAGCAGGACGCGCCAGATGAGCACCTCCGCCGGGCTCGGGACGTCGCCGAACAGCGCCCGGGCCCACTCCTCGGCGCCTGCCTCCACGCCGGTGGCCAGGGTGCACCGGTCGGCGTAGTGGACGGCATCCAGGGAACTCCCCGCCCGGTCGGCGGCGAGCGCGCCGCGGACCACACCCGTGCTGGTGACCATGCCGGTCCTCCCTCTCGTATACGGTTCCGTACGCACGACGGTAGCGGTTGTATACGGTGGCGTACAGGAGGTCGGGTGGGCACGGTCCGGACGCCGCGGGAGCGCTGGGTCGAGGAGGGCCTGCGGGCGCTGGCCGCCGGCGGGCCCGACGCCGTCCGCGTCGAGGTGCTGGCGAAGGCGATCGGCGTCACCAAGGGCGGCTTCTACGGCCACTTCGCCGACCGCGGGGCCCTGCTGACGGCGGTCCTCGACGCCTGGGAGCGCGAGGCCACCGACGACGTCCTCGCCCGCGTGGACCGCGAGGGCGGCGACCCGCGCGCCCGCGCCGTCCGGGCCGGCGCGCTCACCTTCTCCGGCGACCGCCTGCTGCCGGTCGACCTCGCCGTCCGCGACTGGGCGCGGCGCGACCCCGCCGTCGCGGAACGGCTGCGGCGGGTCGACGGCCGGCGCATGGACCTGCTGCGCGAGGTGATCGGCGCGACCGTCAGCGACCCCGACGAGGTCGAGGCGCGCAGCCTGGTGGCCTTCTGCGTCGCGATCGGCGAGCACCTCCTGGCCGCCGACCACCGGGGGCGCAGCCGGGCCGAGGTGCTCCGGCGGGCGGCGGACCTCGTGCTCGGACCGCGGGGAGGGTGACCGGAACCACCCGGGTGGTTGCGGAACCCATCCGTCTCGCCGCGACGGCGTCAGCGGCCTGGCCTACCCTCGGGTGGCTGATGGCTGCGGGAGGAGAGGCGTTGCCTCGAGACGCGGGCGGCGCCGGCGACGTCCTCCGGGACCTCCGCACGGCCACCGCCGTGGAGCACGAGCAGGTCGAGACCACGCTCGGGCTCATGGACCACGACCTGGACGCCGACCGCCTGGCCGGCGTCCTGGGTCTGCTGCACGCCTTCTGGCGCGCCGCCGAGGAGGGCCTCGACGCCTGGGCCGCCGCCCACCCCGCCGATGCCGCGGCCCTGCAGTGGGACCGCCGCCGCCGCGCCGGCGTCTACGCCGCCGACCTCGCCGCGCTCGGCGCCGACCCCGCCGACGGCGACCGTCCTGCGCTGCCCGCCGTCCCCGACACCGACGCCGCGCTGGGCCGGATGTACGTGCTCGAGGGCTCCACGCTGGGCGGCACGTTCATCGACCGGCACCTGGCCTCGCTCCCCGGCCTCGCCGGCGGCCCCCGGCTGCGGGCGTTCAGCCCCTACGGCGAGGACACCGGCGCCATGTGGGCGGCCTTCCGCCGGTTCACCCGCGCGCACGTGGAGGGCGGCGGTGACGCCGGCCGGGTCGTGGCCGCCGCCCGCTCGACCTTCGCCGACCTCGCCGGCTGGTGCGCTCCCGCCGCCCGGCCGCAGGGGGCACCCGCGTGACCGACGTCGACGCCACGTCAGGGGCAGACGTCGCCTGGCTGGCCCCGGGCGAACCGGTCGACCTCGACAACTGCGCCCGCGAGCCCATCCACGTGCCGGGCAGCGTCCAGCCGCGCGGCGTGCTGCTGGCGGTCAGCGAGCCCGACCTCGTCGTCGTCCAGGCATCGGAGAACCTCGCCGGGCTGACCGGGGTGGTCTGGTCCGACGCGCTCGGCCGGCCGCTCGCCGACGTCCTCGGCGTGGCGCCGAGCGACGCGATCGTCCGCTCGGCCAGCGCCTTCGGCGACCTGCGCGAGCGCAACCCGGTCGAGGTGACCCTCGACGTCGACGGCGACCCCGTCCCGGTCGACGCGATCCTGCACCGCGCCGTCCTCGGCGGCGCCCGCGACGGCCACGGCCAGCCGGTCGACGGCGAGCCGCCGCTCACCAACCTCGTGGTGGAGCTGGAGCCCGCCCGCGGGCCGCGGCCGTTCTCCTTCCCGAACACCTACCAGGCGGTGCGCGGCACGGTCACCGAGCTCAACCGGGCGAGCAGCCTGCAGGACCTCTACGACATCACCGCCCGCGCCGTCCGGGCCCTCACCGGCTTCGACCGCGTGATGGTCTACCGCTACGACGCCGACTACAACGGCGAGGTCGTGGCCGAGGCGAGGGTCGAGGGCCTCAACTCCTTCCTCGGCCTGCACTACCCCGCCTCCGACATCCCGGCGCAGGCGCGGGCGCTGTACGAGAAGAACTGGCTGCGGCTGATCAGCGACGTCGACTACGAGCCGAGCCGCATCCAGCCGGTCGCGCACCCGGCCACCGGGCAGCCGCTGGACCTGACCTACTCGACGCTGCGCAGCGTCTCCCCCATCCACGTCGAGTACCTGCAGAACATGGGCGTGCGCGCCTCGATGTCGATCTCGCTGCTGCAGGACGACCGGCTGTGGGGGCTCATCGCCTGCCACCACTACGCCGGCCCCCACCAGCCGCCGTTCGCCACCCGCGCGGCCGCGGAGTTCCTCGGCTCGACGCTGTCGTTGCGGCTGGTCGACCGCACCGCCGAGGACGAGGTGCACCGGGCACTGCAGGTGCGCTCGACGATGGCGTGGCTGACCGCCGCCACCCTCGACGAGGACCGCCCGCTCGCCGACACGCTGCTGGGCGGCACGAGCCTCCTCGACGTCCTGCCCGCCGACGGCGTCACGGTGTGCCTGCAGGGCAGCAGCGGGACCAAGGGCGAGGCGCTGCCCGGCGACGTCCTGGAGCGCGTCGTGTCCTGGGCGGCCGCGCGCGGCGAGGAGCTGGTCGCCACCGACACGCTGCAGCAGGACGCCCCGCACCTCGGCGTCCCGCTCGACGTCGTCGCCGGCGTGCTGGTCCTGCCGCTGCCCGAGGGCCAGTACGTGCTGTGGCACCGCCGCGAGGCCGTGCGGCACGTCGACTGGGGCGGCGACCCGCACAACAAGGCCCTCGCCGAGCGCGAGGGCGACGAGGTGCGGCTCAGCCCGCGCAAGAGCTTCGACCGCTGGCGGGAGACGGTGCGCGAGCGCTCGCAGCCGTGGACGCCGCAGGAACGCGGGGAGGTCCTGCAGCTGCGCGGGCACCTGCTCGAGGCGCTCTACGCCCGCTCGCGCAGCATCGTCCGGGCCGCGGAGACGCTGCAGCGCAGCCTGCTGTCCGACCCGACGACCACCGACGGCCTCGAGGTCGCGGTGCGCTACGTGCCGGCCACCCGCGAGGCCCAGGTCGGGGGCGACTGGTACGACGTCTTCGGCCAGCCCGACGGCTCGACCATGCTCGTGATCGGCGACGTCGTCGGCCACGACGTGCAGGCCGCGGCGTGCATGGCGCAGTTGCGCGGGCTGCTGCGCGGCATCGCCTACGACAACGGCGACAGCCCGGCGCGGGTCCTCGGCCGGCTCGACGCCGCGATCGAGGGCCTCGACCTCCGGGCGATGGCCACCGTGCTGGTGGCCCGCCTCTCCCCGTCCGACGACGGCGGCGCGGCGACGCTGCGCTGGTCGAGCGCCGGGCACCTGCCCCCGGTGACCGCCGGCCCCGACGGCACCGCCGTCACGCTGACCGGCGGCCGGCCCGGCCTCCTGCTGGGCGTGAGCCCCGCGGCTCCCCGCGTCGACGCCGAGGTGCGGCTCGAGGCCGGCTCGACGCTGCTGCTCTACACCGACGGGCTCGTCGAGCGCCGCGACGAGGGCTTCGACGACGGCATCGACCGCCTCGGCGTGGCCCTCGCCGACCTGCGCGACGCCTCCGTCGAGGAGGTCAGCGACGCGGTGCTCGCCCGGCTCGTGCCGGAGGGCGCCGAGGACGACGTCGCGCTCGTGGCGGTCCGCCTCCGGAGCTGACGGGCCGGCCGGCGCGGGTCTCCCCGCACCGGCCGGCCCTCCCGGTCACGCCGGGTCGGAGAACCCGGCTTCCAGGCCGTCGCCCTGCGCGCCGCCGTCGGCCGGCAGCGGCGCCTCGTCCTCGGCCGCCCGCACCTCCGCGTCGTTGTCCTGCGGGGCGCGGTCGACGCCGCGCGTGAACTCGGCGAGCAGGCGCTCCTCGTCGGGGCGCAGGTCGCCGGTGCCGAGGCGCTCGCCCGGCTGCCCGGCGTCGGAGCCGGAGGCCATGCCGCTGTCGGGCAGGTCGGGGTCGGTCACGGTCGCCCTCCGGTCAGCGCGGGAAGTTCGGCTCGAGCCGCGGCACGATCTGCATCTCCGGCACGTACGCCGCCGGGTGCATGGTGACCAGCGTGCGGACGGCGTCGGCCACCGCCGCGGGCGGCATCATCAGGTGCCCGGGGATGCCCCACTGCTCCATCATCGGGGTGTCCATGGCGGCCGGGATGACGCTCATGACCCGCGCCGGGAAGGGCCGCTCGCTGCCGTCCTCGGCCTGCACGGCCTTCTCCCGCAGCTCGCGCTGGATGCAGCGGGTGGCGTTGAGGAAGCCGGCCTTGGAGCCGTTGTAGGCGATGGCGCCGCTGCCCGAGGTGATCGCCGACAGCGACACGACGTGCACGACGTCGGCGATGCGGCCCTCGGGCAGGTGCTGCACCCGCTTCATGAACTCGCTGGTGAGGAAGACCGGCCCCTCGCAGTTGACCGCCATGACCCGGCGGTAGTCGTCGAGGTCGATGTCGGTGATGTAGCCCGGGCGGTCGATGCCGGCCACGTTGACCAGCAGGTCGAAGGCGTCCCCGTGCTGGTCGAAGAGCTGCGCGACGACCGCGCGGCGGGCCGCGTCGTCGGTCACGTCGAGCGCGACGACGTCGGCGCTGCCGCCGGCGTCGGTCACCAGGTCGCGGGTCCGCGCGCTGCCGTCGGCGTCGATGTCGGCGACGACGACGTGCGCGCCGGCCTCGGCCAGCGACAGGCACGTCGCCCGGCCCAGCCCGCTGGCCCCGCCGGTGACCAGCGCCACGCGGCCCTTGAGCTCCCCTGCCACCCGTTCCTCCGTTCCGGCCCGCGCGGGGCCGTGATCACGATCCGTCCCCGCCACTCTCGCCGAGGACCGCGCGCCCCGCAGGTCGGGACGCCCCCTGCGCGCGGACGGCGGGTCAGGCGGGGGCGGCCCAGGCGTCGGCGAGCGTGACGGTCACCAGCTGCCGGCTCCCGACCAGCGCGAGCATCTGGTCGAGCACCGCGGTGAGCGAGGGCTGGTTGGCGTGGCCGACGACGATCGCCCGCGCGGTGAACCACTGCTCGGCGGCGGCCATGAGCCCCTCGGCGGACACCACCCGGCCGTCGTCGAAGGTGCCGTTCCACATGACCGTCGTCGGGTGGCCGAGGTCGGCGGCGATGGCGTCGACACGCTCGTCGTGCGAGCCGAAGGGCGGCCGCCAGAACGGGGTGGCGGTCACGCCGAGGGTGCGCCGCAGGAAGTCCTGGTTGCGCCGCAGCTCCTCGGCGACCTCGGCGTCGGACACGGTGGTGAGGTCGGGGTGCGACCAGGTGTGGTTGCCGAAGGCGACCTGGCCGGACTCGATGAGCGGCCACAGGTCGCGGGCGTTGTCGCCCCACGTGCGGTAGCTGCCGTTGGGGAAGAAGGTCAGCCGGGTGCCGGTGTCGCGGCACAGGGCGACCAGCGCGGCGACCACCTCGCCGTTGCTGCCGTCGTCGATGGTCAGGGCCAGCTGCGGGCCGTCCCCCGGCAGCTCCTGCACCACGCCCGCCGGTGCGGGCGCCGCGACGATGCCGCCCGGGCCGGTCGGCGTCGCGGGCGCCGGTGTCCGGGCGGGCGCGGGGTCGGATGCGGCCAGGTCGAGGCCGGCGGCGCCGCGCCCGACGGCGGCGCCGGTGAGCCCGGCGGCGAGGAGGTACAGGAAGCCCCGGCGGTCCACGCGGCGGACGCTAGGAGCACCCCGCGGCGCGTCCCGGGCAGCGACACAGCGGCGCTCGCGCGCCGGGCACTCTGCGTGGGGTGCCGGCTACGCCGCCGGGACCAGCCCGGCCTGCTCGATGAGGCGCGCCTGCTCCCGGCACCACGGCGACCACTCGTCGAACTCGGAGTCCTCCTGGCGACGGCGGAAGTCGGCCCACCCGAGCAGCTCCCACTCCCCCACCTCGCTCGGGTCGGGGTCGGGCGTGCCGGTGAACCGGCCGAGGTAGACGGGGCAGACCTCGTTCTCCACGACGCCGCGGAACTCCGCGCGGTAGCGGTACCCGGGCAGCGCCGGGCGCAGGTCGGCCACCTGCAGGCCCAGCTCCTGCGCGGCGCGGCGGGCGATCGCGGCGGCGTCGTCCTCACCGGGCCCGGGGTGGCCGCAGACGGTGTTGGTCCACATGCCGGGGAAGGTCTGCTTGTCCTCGGCGCGGCGGGTGACCAGCAGCCGGCCGTCGTCGGCGAACAGGTAGGCCGAGAACGCGCGGTGCAGCGGCGTCTCGCCGTGGTGCACCAGCGGCTTGGGCATGGTGCCGATCGGCGCCCCGTCGTCGTCGACCAGCACGATAAGCTCCGCCGCGGTCACCGTCACGCCGCCCATCCTCCCCGACGCCGGGGGTTCCGCCACAGGCCCTCCGGGCACCGGGGGGACATGGACCGGTTCCGCAACGACGGCCTGACCTTCGACGTCCGCGACGGCGGCCCGCCCGACGGCGAGCCGGTCGTCCTGCTGCACGGCTTCCCTCAGGACTCCTCCGCCTTCGACCGGATGGCGCCGCTGCTGCACGGCGCGGGGCTGCGCACCCTCGCCCCCGACCAGCGCGGCTACAGCCCCGGCGCCCGCCCCTCCGGCCGCTCGCCCTACCGGCTGCGCGCGGTGGCCGGCGACGTCGTCGCGCTGCTCGACGCGGCCGGCATCGAGCGCGCGCACGTCGTCGGGCACGACTGGGGCGGCGCGGTCGCGTGGGCGCTCGGCGCCTGGCACCCCGCCCGCGTCCGCACGGTGACGTCGCTGTCCACCCCGCACCCGGGCGCCGTCACCAAGGCCCTGCTCTCCAGCGACCAGTGCCTGCGCTCGTCCTACATGGCCGCCTTCCAGCTGCCGGTGCTGCCCGAGCGGCTGCTGCTGGCCCGCGACGGCGCGGCGCTGCGCGGCGTGCTGGAGAACGGCGACCTGCCGCCGGACGCCGTCGACCGCTACGTCGACCGGATGCGCGAGCCGGGCGCCCTGCCGGCCGCGCTGGCCTGGTACCGCGCGGTGCCGCTGGCCGCCCGCGACGCCGTCGGCCGGGTGGGCGTGCCGGTGCTCCACGTGTGGAGCACCGGTGATCCCTTCCTCGGCCGCACCGCAACCGAGCGCACGCGCGAGTTCGTCACCGGCCCCTACCGGCTCGAGGTGCTCGAGGGCGTGCCGCACTGGATCCCCGAGCTGGCCGCCGAGCGCGCCGCCGAGCTCGTGGTGGCGCACACCCGCACCGCCGCCTGAGCGCTCAGGCGGGCGGTCCGTCGGCCAGGGGCAGCCGCACCACGAACCGCGTCTCCCCCGGCCGCGACCGCACCTTGAGCACGCCGCCGTGCCGGGTGGTGACGATCCGCCAGGCGACGTCGAGGCCGAGCCCGGTGCCCTGGCCCACCGGCTTGGTGGTGAAGAACGGCTCGAACACCCGCCGCCGCAGCTCCTCGGGGATGCCCGGCCCGGTGTCGGCGACCTCCACGACGGCGGACTCCCCGTCCAGCGCGGTGCGCAGCGTCAGCGTGCCCTCCCCCGCCATCGCGTCGAGCGCGTTGTCGATGAGGTTGGTCCACACCTGGTTGAGCTCGGCGGCGAAGGCCGGCACCGGCGGCAGTGACCGGTCGTACTCCTTGACCACCCGGATGCCCGGGCCGGTCTTGGCGCTGAGCATCACCAGCGTCGCGTCGAGCCCCTCGTGCAGGTCGGTGGGCTGGTGCGGGGTGCGGTCCAGCTGCGAGTACTGCTTGGCCGCGCCGACCAGGTGGGTGATCCGGGCGGTGCTGTCGACGATCTCGGCCAGCAGCAGCTCGGTCTCCACCGTGTAGGCGAGCCACCGCAGCGCGGGCTCGAGGAAGTCCGCGTCGACGGCGCCGGCGACCTGGTCGAGCTCCGCGGGGCCGAGCCCGGCCGGCACGAACACCGACGCGAGCTCCCAGGGCCGGGCGACGTCGTGGTCGTCGAGCCAGTCCGACAGCTCGTCCTCGCGGTCGGAGCGCTGCAGCGCGGTGAGCTCCACGGCGCCGTCGATCCCGGCGACGAAGCGCTCCTGCAGCTCGGTCAGCCGCCGGAGCTGCTCGCCGTCGAAGCGGCCGTCGGCCAGCAGCGCGAGCTTGTGCCGCATGCCGGCCACCCGCTCGCGCAGCGAGGCGGTGGCCCGCGACGCCGCGGCCGCCGGGTTGTTGAGCTCGTGGGTGAGCCCGGCGGTCAGCTTGCCCAGCGCCAGCAGCCGCTCCCGCTGCGCCACGAGCTCCTCGGTGTTGCGGCTGCCGAGGAACAGCCCCTGCAGCAGGTGCACCGCCATGGGGAACCAGCGGCGGAACACGGCGGCGAACTCCCCGGCCGGCAGTGCCAGGAACGTGCAGTCGGTGACCGCCCGAACCGACGACGGGTAGACCTGCGGCACCTGGTCGCCCAGGTAGAACTGCACCGCGCCGGCGTAGACGCCGCGCTGGTCGGTGCGTGCGGTCTCCACCTCGTCGCGGCCCACCCGCCGGGTCATCCGCAGCGTGCCCGACAGCAGCACGTAGAAGCACTCGGCGGGCTCGCCCTCGGTGCAGACGTCGCTGCCCGCGGCCACGTCGACGACGTCGCCGGTCGAGGCCACCCAGGCCAGCTGCTCGGCGTCGAGGTCGCCGGAGAGGAACAGCTCGCGCACGTCGGGCGCGAGGCGGGTCGGCGCGCTCACCGCTCCTCCAGGTACCGGTGCACCAGCGTGACGGCCATGGCGCCCTCGCCCACGGCGGAGGCGACCCGCTTCACCGACTGGGCGCGCACGTCGCCGGCGACGAACACCCCGGGCAGGCCGGACTCGAGGAAGTACGGGTCGCGCTGCAGCCGCCAGCCCGGTGGCCGCTCGCCGTCGACGAGCAGCTCGGGACCGGTGAGCACGAAGCCGTGGTCGTCGCGATCGAGGACGCCGTCGAGCCAGTCGGTGCGCGGCTCGGCGCCGATGAAGACGAACAGGTGCGAGGTCTTCGCGGTGTGCACGGCGCCGTCGGGACCCACGAGGTCGATCTCCTCCAGGTGGTCCCCGCCGCGGACGGCGGTGACGGTGGTGCCGGTGCGGACGACGACGTTGGGCAGGTCGGCCAGCTGCTGGATGAGGTAGTGCGACATCGACGCCTCCAGCGACGGGCCGCGGACGAGCAGGGTGACGCAGCGGGCGTGGCGGGAGAAGAACACCGCCGACTGGCCCGCCGAGTTGGCCCCGCCGACGACGAAGACGTCCTGGTCGGCGCAGGCCTCCGCCTCGGTGAGCGCCGAGCCGTAGTAGACGCCGCGGCCGGTGAAGGAGTCGGCGCCGTTGGCCGGCAGCGTCCGGTAGGAGACGCCGGTGGCGAGGACGACGGCGTGCGCGGCGATGCTGCCGCCGTCGGCGAAGTGGACCACCCGGGCCGGGCCGCGGGCCTCCAGCGCGGTGACCTTGCGGGCGGTGAGCACCTCGGCGCCGACTTGGCCGCCTGCCGCCGGGCGCGGTCGGCGAGCTGCCCGCCGGAGACGCCGTCGGGGAAGCCCAGGTAGTTCTCGATGCGGCTGCTCTGCCCGGCCTGCCCGCCGGTGGCCTGGCGCTCCACGAGCACCGTGCGCAGCCCCTCGGAGGCGCCGTAGACCGCGGCGCCGAGCCCGGCCGGGCCGCCGCCGACGACGACGAGGTCGAAGAAGTCGGTGCTCGGCTCGACGGTCAGCCCGACCGCGGCGGCGAGCTCGGCCTCGGTGGGCGCCAGCAGCGCGTCCCCGCCCGGCGGCACGACGAGCGGCACGTCCTCCGGCGCGGCCCCGGCCGCGGCGAGCAGCCGCCGGCCCTCGGGCTCCTCGACGCTGTACCAGTGGTAGGGCACGGCGTGCGGGCCAGGAAGTCCCGCGCGGCGAACGACGGCGCCGACCAGTGGTGGCCCACCAGCTTGACGTCCTCGACGGCGACGTCGGGGCTGGCCGCCCAGGTCTCGACCATCGCGTCGACGACCGGGTAGAGCTTCTCCTCCGGCGGCTCCCACGGCTTGAGCAGGTAGTGGTCGACGTCGACGACGTTGATCGCCTGGATGGCGGCGTCGGTGTCGGCGTAGGCGGTGAGCAGCGCCCGCCGCGCGCGGGGGAACAGGTCCATCGCCTGCTCCAGGAACTCGATGCCGTCCATGCCCGGCATCCGGTAGTCGGCGAGCACGGCGGCCACCCGGTCGCCGCGCAGCTTCAGCTCGCGCAGCGCGTCGAGCGCCTCCTCGCCGGAGGACGCGCGCACCACGCGGAACCGCTCGCCGTAGTGGCGGCGCAGGTCGCGGGCGACGGCGCGCGAGACGCCGGGGTCGTCGTCGACGGTGAGCAGGACGGGGCGGGCCCGGGCGGCGGGCGCGGGGGACTCGGCGGGCGTGGTCACGACTCCTCCAGGGGAACGGGGTGGGGGCCGGCGGCCGCGCCGCCGCCGGCCGGGATCCGGGGGTGCACCTGGGGCCCGTCGACCCCGCAGTGCAGGCACTCCTCGACCGGCAGGCGGCCGCCGGAGGGGCGCTCGGGCGGCCGGCGGACCGCCGCCGCGGCCACCAGCGCCCCGGCGGCGAGCAGCCCCGCGCAGATGAACAGGGCGGTGCGGAAGCCCGCCGCGAACGCGTCCGGGTCGGTGTAGTCGTCGCCGATGCCGGCGACGACCGGCACCACGGCGACGGCGAGCAGCCCGGCGGCGCGGGCGACGGCGTTGTTCACGCCGGAGGCGACGCCGGCGTAGCGGTCCTCGGCGGCGTCGAGGACGGTGGCGGTGAGCGGCGCGACCAGCAGGGTCAGGCCGGCGCCGAAGAGGACCGTGCCGGGCAGCACGTCGCCGACCCAGGAGGCGTCCTCGCCGACCCGCAGCAGGAGCAGCAGGCCGGCCGCGGCGACCAGCGGCCCGGCGGTGAGCAGCGGCCGGGCGCCGATCCGCTGCGCGAGCGCGCCGACCCGGGCGGAGAACAGCAGCATCAGCGCGGTGACCGGCAGCAGCGCCGTCCCGGCGACCAGCGGGCTGAACCCGGCGACCACCTGCAGGTGCAGCACCAGCAGCACGAAGACGACCCCGAGCGCGGCGTACACCAGCAGCGTGACGACGTTGGTCGCGGTGAACACCCGGCTGCGGAAGAGCACCGGCGGCACCAGCGGGTGCCGCGACCGGCGCTGGGCGACCGCGAAGGCGGCGAGCGCGAGGACACCCGCGGCGATCCAGGCGAGCGCGCCGGGCCCGCCGCCGTCGGCCGTCGTCAGCCCGTAGGTGAGCCCGCCGAGGCCCGCGACGACGAGCGCCGTCCCGGTCCAGTCCAGGCCGGGGGCGGCGGCCGGGTCGCGCGTCTCGGGGACGTGCTTGGCCGCCACCGCGACGATGAGCACCGCCACCGGCAGGTTGACCAGGAAGACCGCCCGCCAGCTCCACTCGACCAGCCACCCGCCGAGGAACGGCCCGACGGCGCCGGCCACCCCGCCCAGGCCCGACCACGCGCCGACCGCCGCCGCGCGGTCCTCCGGTGCGAAGGACGCCGAGATGATGGCCAGGCTGCCCGGGGTCAGCAGCGCTCCCCCGACGCCCTGCAGCGCGCGGGCGACCACGAGCGTGCCGACGTCGGGGGCCAGGCCGCACAGCAGCGACGCCGCGGCGAACCAGACGACACCGACGACGAACACGCGCCGCCGGCCGAGCCGGTCGCTGAGCGAGCCGCCGAGCAGGATGAGCGAGGCGAGAATGAGCGTGTAGGCGTTGACCGTCCACTGCAGGCCGGTGAACGAGGCGTCCAGGTCGGCACCGATGCGCTCGAGCGCGACGTTGACGACGGTGCCGTCGAGCATCGCCAGGCTCGACCCCAGCACGGTGGTGAGGAGGACCCAGCGCCCCTGGGGAGTGCCCATCCGCAGTCCGCGGTCCGGCTGCGGCCGGGACGTCACGCGGCGAGCCTTCCCCGCGGCACCGGGGCTGTCAACGAGCCCGGTCCCGCATGGGCGGGGGGCGCCCGGGGCACCCCCGGGGGTCCTGACCGACCGAGCCGAGGAGGCCTCGATGTCCACCGCCACCACCCCCCGCCGCCGCTGGCGCGTCGCCCTGGCCGGCGTCGCCGTCGCCGCCGCGTCGTTCACGACCGCCGCGTGCGGGTCCGACGTCGTCGACGACGACTTGCAGCAGAACGTGGAGGAGGGCGTCGACGACGCCGAGCAGGAGGTCGAGGACGCGACCGACGGCGAGGACTCCGACGGCTGACGCGGCCGGGTGCAGAGAACTCTTTGCAAAGGGTTCTCTGCACCCGTAGCCTCGGCGCGTGCCCGACCTGCCCCCCGAGGACACCGTCGACGTCAGCGACCCGCGCACCCTGCGGGCGCTGGCCCACCCCCTGCGCACGGGCCTGCTCGCCCTGCTGCGCTCCGAGGGGCCGTCCACCGCGTCGCGGCTCGGCCAGCGGCTGGGCGAGAGCAGCGGGACGACGAGTTACCACCTGCGCCAGCTCGCCGGCTTCGGGCTGGTCGAGGAGGTGCCCGGTGAGGGCACCGCGCGGGAGCGCTGGTGGCGCGCCCGCCACCGCAGCACCCGCTGGCGCACCGAGGACCTCGTCGACAGGCCCGGCGGCCGGGAGGTCCTCGAGGAGCTCACCCACCAGCTGCTCGGCCGCCAGCGGCGGATGCTGGCCGCGCACGCCGAGCAGCGCGAGGCGCTCGAGCCGGCCTGGCGCGGCGCCGTCTCGCTCAACGACTGGGCGCTGCGCCTCTCCCCCGAGGCCGCCGCCGAGCTGACCGAGGAGCTCAACGGCGTCCTCGAGCGCTGGCGGGCGACCCGCGAGGAACCCGGCCGGCCGCTCGTGCACGTGCTGGTCGACCTCTTCCCGCTGTCCGAGGACCCGGGATGAGCGCGCCGCTGACGGTCCGCTCGGCCGGCCGGCGGTTCGTCGGGCTCACCGCCCTGCGCTGGCTGCCGGTGGGGCTGAGCGCGCCGGTCACCGTGCTGCTGGCCGCCTCGCGCGGGTTGTCGCCGGCCGACGTCGGCGTCGTGATCGCCGTCTACTCCGTCGTCGTCCTGGTGCTGGAGCTGCCGACCGGAGGCCTCGCCGACTCCCTCGGCACCCGGCCGGTGCTGGTCGCCTCCGCCGTGTTCAGCACCGCCGGCCTGGTCGCCCTCGGGTTCGCGGACAGCGTGGTCGCGTTCGCGGTCGCGGAGGCGCTGCGCGGCGTCGGGCGGGCGCTGGACTCCGGCCCACTGGAGGCCTGGTACGTCGACACGGTCCGCGCCGCCGACCCGGACGCCGACGTCGCGCCGGGCCTGTCCCGCGCCGGCGCGGCCGACGGCGCGGGCCTGTGCCTCGGCGCCGTCGTCGGGGGCCTGCTGCCCCTGCTGTCCGGCCGGGCCGGCGACGACGCCCTCGTCCTGCCGGTGCTCGCCGCGGCGGTGCTCACGGCCGTGTCCGCGATCGCGGTGGCGCTGCTCGTCGTCGACCCGCCCGGGACCCCGCGCCGGCGCCTGGCGGACGCGGGGGCCGGCGTGCGGGCCGTGCCCGCCGTCGTCCGGGACACCGCCCGGCTGGTCGCCCGCGACCGGCTCCTGCGGCGGGTGCTCGCGGTCTCGCTGCTGGTCGGCGCGGTGCTGTCCACGCTGGAGCTGCTCGGCCCGCTCTACGCCGCGGAGCTGACCGGCAGCGGCGCGTCCGGGGCCACGCTGTTCGGCGTGGTCATGGCCGTGTCGTTCGCGGCCGCCGGGCTCGGGGCGCTGCTCGCGCCGGCCGCGCGCCGGCTGGCCCGGGGCTCCGGTCCCGCGGCCGCGGCCGGGCTGGCCGCGGTGGGGGCGCTCGCGATCGCGGCGGTGCCCCTGGCCGGACCGGTCGCCCTGACCGCCCTGTTCGCCGTGTTCTACGTGGGCAACGCCGCCGCCTGGCCGCTGTGGAAGTCGGTGCTCCACGGGCGCGTGGGCGCGGGGCGGCGGGCCACGGCGCTGTCGGCGTCGTCGTTCGCGCTGCAGATCGGGGCGCTCGGCGGCTCCCTCGGCCTGGCCCGGCTGGCCGACGCCGCGGGGCTGTCGGCCGGCTTCCTGGGCGCCGCCGTCGCCGCGCTGCTCACCGGGCTCGTGTCGCTGGGGCTGCGGTCCCGGTCACCGGTTGCCGCGTCGCGCACCGGGTAGCGGCGGTTCATGGCTGAGCTCCCCCAGGCACACCTGAAGGGCCTGCGCGTCGCGGTCACCGGCGCCAGCGGCAACGTCGGCACCGCGCTGCTGCGCCGGCTGACCGCACCGGGCAGCGGGGTGGCGGAGGTCCGCGGCCTGGCCCGCCGGCAGCCGCCGGACACCGAGCCCTACTCGTCGGTGACCTGGTACCACGCCGACCTGGGCGAGACCGCGAGCGAGCAGGCGCTCACCAACCTGCTCGAGGACGTCGACGCCGTCGTGCACCTGGCGTGGGCGCTGCAGCCCGGGCGGAAGAGCGACGAGCTGCACAAGGCGAACGTCGACGGCACCCGGCGGGTGATGCGGTCCGCCGTCGCGGCGGGGGTGCAGCACGTCGTGCACATGTCGTCGCTGGGCGCGTACGCCGCGGGCGGGGGCGCCCGGCCGGTGACCGAGGACTGGCCGGTCACCGGCATCCCGTCGTCGCAGTACAGCCGGCAGAAGTCCGAGGCCGAGCGCGTGGTGCGCGAGGTGGTGGGCCGCAAGCAGGACGTCACGCTCACCGTCGTCCGCCCCACCCTGGTGCTGCAGCCCGAGGCGGCCAGCGAGATCGGCCGCTACTTCCTCGGCCCGCTGCTGTTCGGCGCCGCGCGCCTGGTGCCCGCGCAGGTGGCGTCGGTGTTGCCGCTCCCCCTGCCGTCGCTGCGGGTGGGGCTCGTGCACGCCGACGACGTCGCCGACGCGATCACCCGCATGCTCGACCGGCGCGCGCCCGGCCCGTTCAACCTCTCCGCCGACCCGGCGCTCGACGCCGACGGCCTGGCCCGCGCGCTCGGGACCACGCGGATCCCCGTGCCGGCCGCGGTGCTGCGTGCCGGGCTGACGGCGGCCTTCCGCGCGCACCTGACGCCCACGGAGCCGGGCTGGCTCGACCTCGGCCTGCAGTCGCCGGTGCTGGAGACCGCGCGCGCCCGCACGCAGCTGGGCTGGCAGCCGGCCCACCGCGGCGACGACGTGCTGCGCCAGTTCGTCACCGCGCTCGCCCGGGGCGACGGCGGCCCCGGGCCGCTGCTGAGCGCCTCCGGCGGCCGCGAGCACGACCCGGCCGGAGACCCGCGCAACGTGCCGAACCGCCGCCCCGACTGAGGTGCCGGCGCGCCGCTGACCAGCGGTTCTCGCCTGTCCACAGGGGTTGAGCACGCCTCCGTTCGAACCTATGATCGAAGTCGTGACGACGGTCCTGCCCGCTCCCGCCGGGGCGCCTGCCGTGGGGTGGGCGTCCGGGCCGCTGGGGCTGGTGCAGGCGTGTGACCGGGAGGTGTCGCGGCGGTCGGCGCTGCGGTACCGAGCGGTGGCGGCGTTCGCGCTCTCCCGTCCCGCGTCGGTGGACCGGCCGCAGGGCACGCGCGGGGCGATGGCGGCGGACCGGTGGGCGGTGCGGCCGGAGCTGCTGCGGTCGGTGAGCGAGTGGGCCACCCAGGAGCTGTCGATCGCCCTGTCGTTGACCGCGACCGCGGCCGAGTCCCTGCTGACCACCTCCCTCACCCTGGTGCACCGGCTACCGGCGACACTCGATGCGCTGGAGTCCGGTGCCGTCCACGGCGGGCACGTCACCGCGATGCTCGACCACGTCGCCCCCGTCGCTGACGACACGGTCCGCGCGAAATTGGAGCGGGACCTGCTCGCCTGGGCCACCCGCCGCGGCGCGGTGTGCACGCCGGCGCAGCTGCGGGACAAGGCGCGGCGCGAGGTGCTCAAGCGCAAGGCCCGCTCCGCGGCCGAGGATCTCGCCCGCGCCATCACGCGCCGCGGGCTGTCCTGCCGGCCCGACTCCTGCGACGGCATGGCGGTCGTCTCCGCGCTGCTCACGACGCCCGAGGCGGCGGCCCTGCTGGCGGCGCTCGGCGCGTACGCCGACGCGCTGCCCGACGACGGGCGCACCCGCGGGCAGAAGATGGCCGACGCCCTGCTCGACCTGGTGCTGCGGCCCGGCGAGAACGGCCTGTCCCCGGTGCAGGTGGTGCTCACCGTCGTGGCACCGGTCGGTGCGCTGCTCGGTGGTGACCAGCCGTGCGAGATCGACGGCCAGGTCGTCCCCGCCGAGGTCGTCCGCGCGCTCCTCTCCGCCCTCACCGGCGCCCGCATCACCGCCGCTGAGGATGCCGCGGCACCCGCCGAGGATGCCGTGCCCGAGGACACCGCGACCGAGGACACCGCGACCGAGGACACCGCGACCGAGGACACCGCGACCGAGGACACCGCGACCGAGGACACCGCGACCGAGGACACCGCTGTCGAGCACCCGGCGGCCGGCGACCCCGAGGACACGGTGCCGGATGTCCCCGCAGACGCGACCGCCGAGACCCTCGCCGACGGCTGGGACGAGCCCATCCCGGCAGAGGTCCTCGAGCGATGGGCCGCCGAGGAGGACGCCCGCACCGCCGAGACCCTCCCCGACGGCTGGGACGATCCGATCCCCGAACAGGTGCTCATCCGGTGGGCCGCCGAAGAGGACGCCCGCGTGGCCGGGCAGCCACCGCCCGGATGGTCACCACCCCGGGACGACCTCGATCCCGACGACCACGCCGACCACCCCGAGGACCGGGCCGACCACGACCCGGACCCGCCGCCCGACCGCCCCGGCCCACCCGAACCCGACGGCTGGTGGGCCCGCGCCGATGACGCCGTGAACGACGCCGGCGCCGCGCTGCTCGACGCCGATCAGGCGATCGGGCGTGCCCGCCGCCTGGTGGCCACCGCCGAGCGCGCCGACGCGAGTGACGAGGGCGCCTGGGAGGACAGCCCGGCCGGCCGCGTCACCTCAGCGGCCGACGCGGTCACCGCACTCACCGCGGCCACCGATGACACCCGGCTCGACCTGGCCGACCTGCTCGGCCGCACCGCCGGCGGCGGGCTCGCCGACAGGCCGCGGATCGCCGTCACCCACGCCCTCACCGGCGCCCTGCTCACCCTCACCGACCTACCGGAGCTGCGCCGCGCCACCCGCGCCGGCACCGGCCTGCACGCACCCAGCGAGACCGACGGCTACCGGCCGGCCGCCGCCCTCGACCGGCACGTCCGCGCCCGCGACCGCCGCTGCCGCTTCCCCGGCTGCCGCCGCCCCGTGCCCAAGCGCGGCGAGCTCGACCACGCCACCCCCTGGCCGCTCGGCGCCACCACCGCAGCCAACCTCACCGGCTTCTGCACCGGCCACCACCGCGGCAAGCACCAGGCACCCGGCTGGCACCACGACCTGCAGCCCCACGGCACCCTTACCGTCACCACCCCCAGCGGCCTCACCGCGAGCACGGAGCCCCCGCCCTACTGAGGGCGACGGGGAACCGTCAGCTCCGGCTGGTCCAGGCGCCCACCGACCGGCCGGTGGCGGCGAACACGTCCGCGGCCTGCTCGGCGCGCAGCGCCACGAACAGGCCCTCCGCCTCGGCGAGCACCACCTCGGGACTGTCCTCGGCCACCAGCCGGGCGTGCGCCGTCGTCCGCCGGCCGACGGTCTCCCCCATCTCCGCGGTGAGCAGCAGCGGGACGCCCAGGTGCACCGGCCGCCGGTAGCGGACGGTCAGCGTGGCCGTCAGCCCACCCCGCCCGGCCGCGCGCAGGGCGCGGGCGAGCACGTGATCGAGCAGCGTGGCCACCACCCCGCCGTGCACCAGCCCGGGCGGCCCCTCGTGCGGCTTGCCCGCGGTGACCCGGCCGGTCGCCCGCCCGTCGGGGCTGTCGGTGGCGACGAGCGGCGGCGCCACCGGGCTGCCCGGCCCGTACACCGGGCTGTACCAGCGCTCCCCCGTCTCCGGGTCGTCGACGCGGGCGATGTCGTGCAGGCCGCGACCCGCGGTGCGCAGCCGCGCGGCCAGCTCCCGCGCGGCGGCCGCCGCGGCCTCGAGCTCGGCGTCGGGCACCTCGGTCCGCACGGCGGCGTCGACCAGCTCGCGCAGCGCGTCACCCAGCTCGCCGACCGCAGCCCGCCGGGCGGCGCGCCCCTCCGGCGTGAGCGGCTCAGCCACGCGGCATGCCGGCCGCGCGCAGCAGCCCGCTGCCGACGATCACCCGCTGCACCTCGCTGGTGCCCTCGTAGAGCCGGTAGAGGCGGGCGTCGCGGTAGAAGCGCTCCACCGGCGTCGTCCGCAGGTAGCCCAGCCCGCCGTGCACCTGGACGGCGCGGTCGGTGGCCCGGCCCACCATCTCGCTGCACCACAACTTCGCCGACGACGGCCCGATCGAGGTGTCCTCGCCGGAGTCGTACCGCGCGGCCACCTCGCGCACCATCGCCCGGCCGGCCACCGTCTCCGCGTGCATGTCCGCGATCAGCGCCTGCACCAGCTGGAACCGGCCGATCGGGGCACCGCCCTGCTTCGCCGTCGCGGCGTAGGCCACCGACTCGTCGAGCACCCGCTGCGCCATCCCCACGCACAACGCCGCGATGTGCAGCCGCCCGCGGGAGAGCACGGTGAGCGCCTTCGAGTAGCCGCGCCCCTCCTCGCCCACCAGCGCGTCGGCCGGCACGTGCACGTCGTCGAAGAACACCTCGGAGGTCCACGCCCCCGACTGGCCCATCTTCACGTCCTTGGGCCCGAGCGTGACGCCGGGCGCCTTCGCGTCGACGACGAAGCTGGAGATCCCCCGGCCGCCCTTCTCCTCCGGGTCGGTCCGGGCGAAGACGACGAACAGGTCGGCCAGCGGCGCGTTGGTGATGTAGCGCTTGGCCCCGTTGACCACCCAGCCCTCGCCGTCGCGGCGGGCGGCGGTGCGCAGGCCGGCCGGGTCAGAGCCCGCCTCGGCCTCGGTGAGCGCGAACGAGCCGATCAGCTCACCGGCCGCCAGCCGGGGCAGGTAGGCCTTCTTCTGCTCCTCGCTGCCGAAGCGCGCGATCACCTGCCCGGCGATGCCGTTGTTGGTGCCGAACAGGGAACGGAACGCCGGCGTCGTGTAGCCGAACTCGAACGCGAGCTCCACGTCCTCGCTCATCGAGACGCCGAGGCCGCCGTACTCCTCGGGCAGCGCGTAGCCGAACAGGCCCATGTCGGCGGCGGCGCCGCGCAGCTCCTCGGGGATGCGGTCGTGGAGGTCGATCTCCTCCTCGCGGGGGACCACCACCTCCCGCACGAGCTGGCGCACCGCGTCCCTGATCTGCGTGAAGTCCTCGGCGTCCACGCCCCCATGGTGCCGTCCGGAGGCCCTGCGGACGACCGGGGAGGACGTGGGAGATGTAACACGGACGCCGGATGTTCCCCACGCCCGAGGCCTGGACGTTCAGCTACCGACCGAGCACTCCCCGTTGTGAGCTGCGGCTGCGCGCACTACGTTCGTCCCCGGTGCCCGAACCCAGCGGCGCCCGCTGTCCCCCGGAGTCCCCGTGCACCTCTCCGTCGCACTCGTCCCTGCTCCCGCCCAGGTGGTCGTCCGCCTCACCGGAGACGCCGGGCGGTCGACCCTCGACCGCCTGGTCGCCGCCCTGACCGACGCCGCCGGCCGCGGCACCGGCAGCGTCGTCGTCGACGTCGCCGGCGCCCGCTTCGGCGACGGCACCGGCCTGCAGGCGCTGGCCCGCTTCAGCGACACCCTCGCCGCGGCCGGCCGCCGCCTCCGGGTGGTGGGCGCGCCCGCGGCGGTCCGCCGCCAGGTCGCCGACGCCGGGCTCGGCGCGCGGCTCGAGCTCGACGGCCCGCTCAGCGGGCAGGACCCCGTGCCGCCGCGGCCGGACCGCCGGGTGCCGGCGCAGCGCCGGCACCCGGAGCCCAACCCCCTGCACGGGCGCGAGGCGCCCCTCCCGCCGACCGTCCCGTTCGTCCTCGACCGGCGGCGCTGAGCCCCTGGCCGGGACGCCCCCGGCCAGGACGCCGCCGGCCGGGACGCCCCCGGCCAGGGCGTCTCAGGTCAGGGCGCCTCAGGCCAGGGCGTCCAGGCGCGCCATGTCCTCGTCGGAGAGCGAGAGACCGGCGGCGCCCATGTTCTCCGTCAGGTGGTCGACCGACTTGGTGCCCGGGATGGGCAGCACCACCGGCGACTTCTGCAGCAGCCAGGCCAGCGCCACCTGCGCGGGGGTGGCGTCCAGCTCGCGGGCGATGTCGGCCACCGGGCTGTGCGGCGCGGCGAGGTCGCCCGTCGCGATCGGGAACCACGGGATGAACGCGATGCCGTTCTCCGTGGCGTAGTCGAGGACGTCCTGCGACTGCCGGTTCGTGAGGTTGTAGAGGTTCTGGACGCTGACGACGTCGACGATGTCGCGGGCGTCGCGCAGCTGGTCCACCGAGACCTCGGAGACGCCGATGTGGCGGACCTTGCCCTCGTCCTGCAGCTCCTTGAAGGCACCGAGCTGGTCGCCCAGCGGCACCTGGGAGTCGATGCGGTGCAGCTGGATGAGGTCGATGCGCTCCACCCGCAGGTGCCGCAGCGAGAGCTCCACCTGCTGCTTGAGGTAGGCCGGGCGGCCCACCGGCGTCCAGATGCCGGGACCCTGCCGGGTCAGGCCGGCCTTGGTCGCGATGACCAGGCCCTCCGGGTACGGGTGCAGCGCCTCGGCGATGACCTGCTCGCTGACGAAGGGCCCGTAGGAGTCGGCGGTGTCGATGAGGTCGACGCCCTGCTCGACCGCGGCGCGCACGACGCGCAGCGCGCCGTCCCGGTCGGCCGGCTCGCCCCAGACGCCCGGGCCGGGCAGCTGCATGGCGCCGTAGCCGAGACGGTGGACGGTCAGGTCGCCGCCGAGGGCGAAGGTGTCGCTGAGCTGAGCAGTGGTCATGCCCGGTGCCAGCACACCAGCCCGCGCAGGTGTTCCCCGGGGCGTGTTCGATGGGCGGCGTGGGCGAGATCCTGGTGCTGCGGCACGGCGCGACCGAGTGGAGCAAGAGCGGCCAGCACACCGGCGTGACCGACCTGCCGCTGCTGCCCGAGGGCGAGGAGCGGGCCCGCTCGCTGGCCCCGGCGCTGGCGCGCCGCACGATCGTCGAGGTGTGGACCAGCCCGCGGCAGCGGGCCCGGCGCACCGCGGAGCTGGCCGGGCTGACCGCCACCGGCGTCGACGACGACCTCGTCGAGCTCGACTACGGCGGCTACGAGGGCCGCACCACCGCCGAGATCAGCGAGCAGCTCGGCCGCGAGTGGTCGGTCTGGCGCGACCCGGTCGTCGCGGGCGACACCCCCGGCGAGACCCTCGAGCAGGTCGGCGAGCGGGTGGACCGGGTGCTCGCCCGCGCCCGCGCGCGCCTCGACGACGGCGACGTCGCCCTGGTCGCGCACGGTCACGTGCTGCGCGTGCTCACCGCGCGCTGGCTGGGCCTCGAGCCCGCCGCCGGCTCCCTGTTCGCCCTCCCCGCCGGCGCCTACGGCGTCCTCGGCCACGAGCACGCGCGCCCGGTGCTCACGGGGTGGGGACTGGGCTGACCTCCCCGGCCGGCTCCGGCGCGGCGGGCCGGCCGAACAGCCAGCCCTGACCCAGGTCGGCGCCCAGCGCCGCGACCTCGTCGGCCGCCTGCTCGGTCTCCACGCCCTCGGCCACCACCACGGCACCCAGCGCGTGGGCGTGCGCCGCGACCGTGCGCACCACCGTGCGGGCGCCGTCGTCGGGCAGCGCCGACACGAGCGCCCGGCCGAGCTTGACCACCTCGGGCCGGACGACGTCGAGCAGCGAGGCGCTCGACCAGCCGGCGGCCACCTCGTCGAGGGCCACCCGCCAGCCGCGCTCCCGGAAGGCCTCGAGGACGGCGAGCAGGTGGCCGCGGTCGGCGACGGCGGCCCGCTCCCCCACCTCGAGCACGAGCTGCCCCGGGGCGATCCCCGCGGCCTGCAGCGCCTCGACGGTGCTGGCGAGGTCGGCGCCGGGCTGGAGCACCGACGTCGGCTGGGTGTTGACGAACAGGTCGGCGCTCCCGAGCCACCCCGCCGCGCCCGCGATCGCGCACTCGCGGCCCACCCGGTCCAGCCGCGGCAGCCAGCCGGCGGAGTCGGCGACGAAGAACAGGTCCCCGCCGTCGACGGCCCGGCCGTCGGAGTCGGCGCGCAGCAGCGCCTCGTGGGCGACGACGGACCGGTCGGCGAGGTCGACGATCGGCTGGTAGGCCGACCACAGCTCCGCCTCGGCCAGCACGCCGACCTCCGCGGTGACCCCGCGCCGGGCGAGCTCCTGCGCCAGCGTGGGCGCGGTCAGCAGGCCCCGCACGAGCGCCGTGTACTCGTTCGCCGGGTCGGTGGCCACGCGCACGGACTCCGCCTCGGCCCCGGTCAGCTCCCGCGAGATCCGGTCGAAGAACAGCTCCACCCGCAGGCCGTCGCGCTCGTCGGAGAGGTCGAGCACGCCCGGCGCGGAGAACACCGACAGGCCGACCGCCCGCGCGACGGCGGCCACGGCGGGCAGCACGTGCTCGGCCGGGCTGGCCAGCAGCACCCGGGTGGCGGCCTCCGGGAGGTCCCACGTCTCGCGCCGCCGGGCCGGGGGCAGCACCGTGGACACCGGACTCGACACGCGCTGCAGGATGACCGACGGTGCGTCCCCCCGCGACCAGGCGCACCGGACGCACCAGATCCGGGACGCCGTCGCGCCGCGGGGCGACCGCGCGGGAGCCCGGAGGCCCTAGTGTCCCCCCATGGCCGCCGCACTGATCACCGAGCCGCCGGCACGCACCGGACGCGGAGGGCGCCCCCGCGACCCCAGCCGCGACGACGTCATCCGCGCCGCGATCCTGCGGCTGCTCGGCGACGTCGGCTACGGGGCGCTGACGATGGACGCCGTCGCCGCGGAGGCCGGCGTCGGCAAGGCCACGATCTACCGCCGCTGGCGCACCAAGCAGGAACTCGTCGTCGACACCGTCTCCGACCTCAACCGGTCCTGGACGGTCGACGCCGACACCGGCTCGCTCGAGGGCGACCTGCGCCAGCTGGTGCACCGGATGGTCGAGATGATGGCCAGCCCGGTCGGCGCGGCCACCCGCTCGTTGCTCGCGGCGATGCAGCACGAGCCGGCCCTCATCGAGGCCTACCGCGAGGGCCCGCTGGCGGTGTGGCGCCGCGCCTACGCCGACATGTGGGCCCGCGCCCAGGCCCGCGGCGAGGTGGGGCCGGAGATGCCGCAGTCGATCCCGGCCGAGGCGAGCACCGCGCTGCTGGTGCAGCGCTGGCTGGTCACCCGCGAGCCGATCGACCACGCCTACGCCGACGCGGTCCTCGACACGCTCGTGCTGCCGGCCGTCCGCCGCAGCGCCTGAGGCTCACCAGCCGAGGGTGCCCGGCTCGCCCTTGAACGGCCCGACGACCTCTCCGGTGATCCAGCCGCCGTAGAAGTCGCCGGCCTGGGCGCGCACCTGCTGGCCGTCGACCGTGGCCCGCTCCACCCGGCTCGGGTAGAACGCCAGCGCGCCGCGCAGGTGCTCGTAGCCGGCGGTGGGCTGCTCGTAGGACCAGGCGACGGCGGGGTACCGCCGCCCGTCGACGACGGCGTCCCAGTAGGTGGCCGCGCCCTTCCACTCGCACCACGACGACCCCCGCGCGCGCTCCAGCACGCCCGGGGCGACGTCGTCGCGGGGCACGTAGTAGACCGGCGGGTGGCTGGTCTCGCAGACCCGCACCGCGCGGGTGGTGTCCGCGACGACCCGCCCGCCGAGCTCAACGACGACCCGGCGCGGCGTGACCTCCGCCGAGGGCGGGCGCGGGTAGTCCCAGACCGACTCCTGCCCGGGACCGACCGGGTCGCGCCGTGGGGTGCGCACCGGCTCAGCGCGTGCGGCGCGTGACCGTCCGCTCCGCGCGCCTGCGCTGCCGCACCTTCTGGGCGACGACCAGCGACGTCAGCAGCCCGAGGCCGCCGATGGCCGCCTTGCCGGCCGGCGACTGCAGGAACCGCACGACGGCGGCCTGCCCCTGGGCCTTCAGGCGCGTGGGGCTGCCGCGGAAGGCCAGCTGGTCCAGGGTGGCCGCCAGCGACTCGCGGGCGGCGTCGATCTCCAGCTGGATCTCTCGAGGGTCGCGAGGCACGGCGACAGCCTGCCAGACGCCGCGCCGACCGGCCCGTTCCGGCGATCACGGGCACCCGGCCGGGCGATCCTGCCTAGACTCGGCGGCCACGCGGGAGTGGTGTAACGGCAGCCACGCCAGACTTAGGATCTGGTGCCCTCGGGCGTGCGGGTTCGACTCCCGCCTCCCGCACCCGGCCGGCTCAGCCCGGCGAGACGGTCAGCTCCACCTGGGGCGACGGCAGGTCCGGGTCGTCGGCGTCGACCACGGCGAGCAGGTGGACGGCGTCCCCGTCGGTACCGCGCAGCGCCAGGCCCTCGACCTTGGCCACGCGGCCCCCGACCTCCGGCACCGGCGCGACGTCGACCACGCGGCCGGCGTCGGCGAGCACGAGCGCGGTGGCCACCACCGGGCCGTCGTCGACCGCGTTGGGAGTGTCCTCCGCCGCGGCCGACAGCAGCTCGCGGCCGTCGGGCAGGGCGACGGCGTCGGTGACCGCCAGCCCCACGCCGGCCACCTCCCCGAGGTCGAGGACGTGCACCCGGCCGAGCGGCACGGCCTCCGCGCCGGCGCGCCCCTGCAGCACCGCCACCAGCGGCGCGAGCGGCACCTCGACGGCGGCGTTGCGCACCCCGGCGGCGAGGTTGCCGCGCTGGTACCAGCGCAGCACGTCGCCCGTCCGGCTCGCCCCCTCCAGGTTCAGCTGCCCCGCCGGCACGCCGAGGCGCGCGGCGACGGCGTCGTACAGCGGGGCGAGGTCGGCGGTGCGGACCACCGGCCGTCCGCCGTCGAGGGTGACCAGCGCGCCCCGCGTGCGCCGCGCGGCCGAGCCGGAGCCGAGCAGCAGCACGCCGGGCTCCCCGCCGGCCTCCACCGGGCAGGCGACCTCGAGGTCGGGCTTGAGCGCCTTCGTCCCGGCCGCCTCGGAGAAGCGGTCGGAGCCTTCGACCGGCGGGAACAGCCGCACCGGCCCGACCCCGCCGGGGCGCTGCCAGGCGGCCGACGTCGCGTCGTCCTGCACGACCAGCCAGCCGTCGCCGAGCGGGGCGATCCCCGAGGCCGCGGTCACCGGGGTGCCGTCGTCGAAGCGCAGCTCGCGCACCGCCGTCACGTCGATCCGCACCGCCCCTGACTGCCCACGCGGCCGGACGTGACACACCTGTCTTTCTGCAGGTCGGCACGCTGAGGTCGGGCCCGGGGCCGCTGCAGACGGCCGCGAGCCGTCGTACGGTCGGGAGGACCGCCCGGTCGTACAGCGAGGTCCGCCGGGCCGGTCCCTCTTCCCCGCACGCTCGTCCTCCGGACACGACCCGTCGGAGCCCATGACCTCCCCGCGCAGCGAGAACGTTCCCCGTCCCGGCCCTGCCGACGAGACGCCCGACGAGAAGGCCGACGAGAAGCCGGCCCGCCTCCAGCTCAGCCCCGTGCAGGTGGCCGCCGGTGCGCTCGCCGCGGTCTCCTCCGCGGTGGTGCTGTCCTTCTTCGGCGTCGCCGGCACCGTCATCGGCGCGGCGCTGGCCAGCATCGTGAGCACCGTGGGGTCGGCGCTCTACAGCGCCTCGCTCACCACCACGGGCGAGCGGCTCCGGAAGGCGCGCGTGCACCGGCCCGCCCCCGTGGCGGACCCCGCCGACACGACGGCCACCCGGGAGCTGCCCGCCTCCCTCGACCCTCGCCGCGCCCCCGCCCCGCGGCAGCGCCCCCGGTGGGTGCGCGTGGGGGCGTACGCCGCGGCCGTCTTCGTCACCGCGATGGTGGTCGTCACCGGCATCGAGCTGGTCAGCCAGCAGCCGGTGTCCGCGCTGGTCGGCGGCACGGAGACGTCCTCGTCCTCGACCACCATCGGTGAGCTGTCCAACGCCTCCTCCTCGCGCGACACCAGCGACGACCCGGCGGAGAGCGGCGGCCCCGCCGAGGGGACGACGGAGGCCCCGGCGAGCACGACGCCGGCCGACGGGACCCCCGCGGACGAGACGCCTGCCGGCGACGCCGAGGAGACCGGCACGCCGACGGAGGAGCCGGAGGAGAGCACCCCGGCGACGGAGAGCGGCAGCGAGGGGTCCGAGGAGACCGGGTCCGGCGACGACGCCGGGGAGACCGCGCCGGCGGAACCCACCACCCAGGCGCCGCGGACGGGGGCCGGCACGACCGGCGGGCCCACCGGCTGACCCGCCGGGGCGCTCAGGAGCCGACGAGCGCCCGGTGCAGCACCGCGACCAGCTCGGACCGGGTGACGATCCCGGCGAGCCGGCCCGTCCCGTCGACGACGGGCAGGTGCCGCAGCCCGCGGTCGGCCATGAGCGCGACGAGCTCGGAGACCGGGGTGTCCTCGCCGACGGTCGTCACCGGGCTGCTCATCACCTGCGACACCGGCGTCAGCGCCACGACGTCGAGGTTGAACAGGTCGTACACCGTCACGATGCCGACCACGTGGCTCTCCGCGTCCACCACCGGCAGCGCCTTCACCGCGTGCTGGTTCATCAGCATCCGGGCGCGGTAGAGGGTCTCCTGCGGCTGCACCGTGCGCACGTCCCGGGCCATCAGCGCGCCGACGCGCAGCTGCCCGAGCCGGCGGTCCAGCGCGTGCGCCTCGGCGTCGCGGACCAGCGCCAGCACGTCCCCGGGCAGGACGTCGAGGCCCCGGTCCAGCCGCTGCATGGCCGCCCGCACGTCCTCGGCCCGCAGCCCGACCCGCTCGGTGGGCGGCGCGTCCGTCCCCGGGGCCGGCGCCGGCGGCTCGGGCACGTGCGGGTAGGGCCGGCCGGTGAGGTTGTTGACGACGGCGGCGACGGCGAGCAGCACGACCGTGTCGACGCCGACCGGCCACAGCGCGAACAGCCACCCGTGGTCGGCAACCGCGGACGTGCCGACGGCGGCGAACAACGCGCAGGCGCCGCCCGGCGGGTGCACGCAGCGCAGCACCATCATCAGCGGGATGGCCACCCCGACGGCGACCGCGGCGGCCAGCGTGACGTCGTCGAGCAACTTGCCGGCGGCGACCCCGACCAGCGTGGACAGCGTGTTCCCCATGAGCACCGGCCACGGCTGGGCCAGCGGGCTGGCGGGCGCGGCGAAGAGCAGGACGGCGGTGGCGCCCATCGGCGCGACGATCCACGGCAGCCCGGCCGGACCGCCCGGGACCAGCGACGCGCTCAGCCCCGCCAGCCCGATGCCGAGCAGCGCGCCGAGCCCGCCGCGGAGCACCTCCGACCGGCGGTAGCCCACCGGCCCCGGCCGCAGCCCGCCGATCCACGCCCGCCGGTCCACGCGCACGCCGCTCCTCCCCCGCGGGTGCCCGTGCCCGCCGCGGGCGGCACCCTACGCGGCGGGGTGCCGGATCAGGCCGGGCCGAAACGCCACCGGGTCTGACTGGCCGGGGAACGTGCGAAGCCGAACACCGTCACCGGCGCGACCCGGAACACGAACGCGCCGCCGTGGGGGTCGACGAACGCGCCGTCGGCCACCTCGAAGCGCCACTCCGGGCCGTGGTCGGCCTCCCACGCGGCGGCCAGCCCGCGCAGCCGGTCGTCGTCGGCGACCCGCTCGGCCACCCCCTCGACGACGACGTCGAGGCCGCCGCCGGCCGGGCTGCTCACCGTGAGCACCACGGCCGGGTTGGTCTCGAGGTTGCGGGCCTTGCGCTCGTGCGCGCCGGTGCAGAAGTGCAGGGCGCCGTCGCGCCAGACGGTCAGCAGCGGGGTGACGTGCGGGCGGCCGTCGGGCCGGACGGTGGAGATCCAGGTGATCTGCGCGCGGCGCAGCGCGTCCTCGGCCTCCTCCCAGGGGCGGGCGGACGCGCCGGGCTCGCCGTAGCGGACGTCGACGTCGGTGCGCGGGACGATCGTGGTCACGGCTCCTCCTCGGGGGTCCCTGTGCAGACCCCCGCGGCGCCCGGGACTCATCGCGCCCCGCCGTCGTCCCCGCCGTCGCCCCTGACGGCGCTCAGCCCGCGCGCAGCACCCGGGCGACCTCCGGCACCAGCGCGGCGAAGGCCTGGCCGCGGTGGCTGCGGGCGTCCTTCTCCGCGGGCTCGAGCTCGGCCGAGGTGAGCTCGAGGCCGTCGGGCACGAAGACGGGGTCGTAGCCGAAGCCGTGGGTGCCGCGCGGCTCGCGCACCACCCGCCCGCGCCACTGCCGCTCCAGCACCGCCTCGGCGCCGTCGGGGGTGACCAGCGCGGCCGCGCAGACGAACGCCGCGCCGCGCCGCTCGTCGGGGACGTCGCCGAGCTGGCCGAGCAGCAGCGCGGTGTTCGCGGCGTCGTCGCCGTGCCGGCCCGACCAGCGCGCCGAGAGCACGCCGGGCATGCCGTTGAGGGCGTCGACGGCGATCCCCGAGTCGTCGGCGACGGCCGGCAGCCCGGTGTACCGGACGGCCTCGCGGGCCTTGAGCAGGGCGTTCTCCGCGAAGGTCGCGCCGGTCTCGGGCGCCTCCGGGTACTCGGGGACGTCGCGCAGGCCGACCACCTCGACGCCGGGGACGGCGTCGGCGAGCAGCCGCTGCAGCTCGGCGAGCTTGCCGGCGTTGCGCGTGGCGAGGAGCAGGCGGGTGGTCATCGCTGCAGGGCCTCCTGCTGGATCCGGGTGAGCTCGGCGCAGCCGGCGACGGCGAGGTCGAGCAGCCGGTCGAGGGTGGGCCGGTCGAACACCGCGCCCTCGGCGGTGCCCTGCACCTCGACGAAGCCGCCCTCGCCGGTGCAGACGACGTTCATGTCGGTGCCGGCGCGGACGTCCTCCTCGTAGGCGAGGTCGAGCCGGGGCTCGCCGTCGACCACCCCGACGCTGACCGCCGCCACCGACTGCACGAGCGGCGCCTTCTTCCCGGCGAGCTTCTTCCGGTCGCCGAGCCAGGTGACGGCGTCGGCGAGGGCCACGTAGGCGCCGGTGATGGCCGCCGTCCGGGTGCCGCCGTCGGCCTGCAGGACGTCGCAGTCGAGGGCGATGCTGTTCTCGCCCAGGGCGCCGAGGTCGACGGCGGCGCGCAGCGAGCGGCCGATGAGCCGGCTGATCTCGTGGGTGCGGCCGCCGATCTTGCCGCGCACCGACTCGCGGTCGCCGCGGGTGTGGGTGGCGCGCGGGAGCATGGCGTACTCGGCGGTGACCCAGCCCAGGCCCGAGCCCTTGCGCCAGCGCGGGACGCCCTCGGTGACGCTGGCCGCGCACAGCACGCGGGTGCGGCCGAACTCGACGAGCACCGAGCCCTCGGCGTGGTCGAGCCAGTTGCGGGTGATCTTGACCGGGCGGAGCTGGTCGGCCGCGCGGCCGTCGGGGCGGGTCACGGGCCCCGACAGTAGTGCCGTCGAGGAGGGGGGCCCGGAGGGTCCCGCGACGAGGCGGCCGCCCGGCCGCCCGGCCGCCCGCCGGGCGAGATGCCAGGATCGCCCGGTGCGATCGGAGCTGCGGACGGTCCGGACCGGCGGGGTGCCCACGGTGGTGGACCTGACCGGGGAGTGCGAGGAGTTCGTGCGCGGGGAGGGCGACGGGCTGCTGCAGGTCTTCGTGCCGCACGCGACGGCGGGGCTGGCGATCATCGAGACCGGGTCGGGCAGCGACGACGACCTGCTCGCCCAGCTCGACGAGCTGCTCCCCCGGGACGACCGCTGGCGGCACCGGCACGGCAGCGCCGGCCACGGCCGCGACCACGTGCTGCCGGCGTTCGTGCCGCCGCACGCCACGGTGCCGGTGCTCGGCGGGCGGCTGCAGCTGGGCACCTGGCAGCGCATCTGCCTGGTCGACCCCAACCGCGACAACCCGCAACGGCAGGTGCGGCTGTCGTTCCTGCGGGGCTGACGCGCCCCTCCCCCCGCGGCGTCGGCAGGGCACGGCAGGATGCCGGTCATGAGCGAGACCGCGCCCGCACCCGTCCGCCTGGCGCCCGGTGACCCGGCGCCGGACTTCACGCTGCCCGACGCCGACGGCACCCCGGTCTCCCTCGCCGACCGCCGCGGCCGGCGGGTGATCGTCTACTGCTACCCGGCGGCGCTGACCCCCGGCTGCACCACGCAGGCGGTCGACTTCACCGCGGCGGCCGGCGACCTGGCCGAGGCGGGGCTGGACATCATCGGCATCTCGCCCGACCCGCCGGAGAAGCTGGCCCGCTTCCGGGAGCAGGAGGGCCTGGGCATCACGCTGGTCTCCGACCCGGACAAGACGGTGCTCGCCGCCTACGGCGCGTTCGGCACGAAGAAGCTGTACGGCAAGGAGGTGCAGGGCGTGATCCGCTCCACCTTCGTCGTCGACGCCGAGGGCCGGATCGAGCGGGCGGCGTACAACGTCAAGGCCACCGGGCACGTCGCGAAGCTGCGCCGCGACCTCGGGCTGGGCTGAGCCGGTCGTCCCGGCTCAGTCGCGCACCCCGAGCACGCCGGTCACCAGCGCGTCGATGACGGTGGTGGCCGCTTTGAGGTCGGGGTCGCGGGAGACCATGACGTCGGAGTAGAGGAACGACTCGCCCAGACGCACCACGGCGTAGGAGAGCAGCGGCAGCGCGATCTCCGGCGTCAGCCCCCGCTCCTCGACGTCGCGCTCGAACAGCGCGGTGTAGGCCTCGGCGAGCCGGGGCTGCACGCGGCCGCGGGGGTCGGTGAGCACCCGCAGCGCGGTGGTCGGCTCGTCGTCGATGAACCGGCGCAGCGACGGCGCGGTGCCGAGCACGTGGCGGAAGTCCTCGGCGATCGCCAGGCTGCGCAGCCGGCCGGGGGGCTCGGCGCCCCGGGGGCGGGCGTCGTGGGCCTCGGTCGCGCGGCGCAGGGTGCGCTCGGCGAGCCACCACATGGCCTCGCCGAGGATGGCGTCGCGGTTGCCGACGCGCCGGAAGAGCGTCACGCGGGAGATGCCGAGCTGCGCGGCGAGCGTCGTGGTGTCCAGGCGCTCGCCCGCCAGGAGGGTGCGCGCCGCCCGGTGGACGACCTCTTCCCTCGGCGCGATCACGGTCCGAGCCTAGGGGCCGGGCGAGCGGCGGGGACACGGCGCACGGCCGCCCCTCCCCCGGACGCGGGAGGGGCGGCCACCGTCGGAGGACGGTGGCCGCCCCGGGGGCGGTGCGCGGCCGGGTCAGACCGGGCAGGTGTTCCGGTAGTCGGAGACGTCCCCGAACGCCGAGACCGACGGGCCGGGGCAGATGAACTGCGAGTACCGGGTGTCTGTGTCGACGAACCGCTTGAGCCAGGCGATCGTGTTGGCCGCGATCACCGTGTTCGGGCTGTTGGGCGCGAAGTGGCTGGCGCCGTTGAGCTCGAGGTAGGCCCGCTCGGGCGCGTTGGTCAGCGAGTTGTAGAACGGGATCGAGTGGCTGCTGACCGGCGCGACGCTGTCGTTCTCGGCGCCGATGACCAGGGTGGGCGTGCGCACCTCGGGCCAGGTCTTGTCGGTGTTCCAGCCGGTCAGCGGGACGGCGGCCCGCAGCGTCGGCCGGTCCTTGGCCGCCTCGAGCGTGCCGCCACCGCCCATGGAGTGGCCGACGACGGCCAGGCGGTTGGCGTCGACCCGTGCGCGCACCGAGCTCGAGCGGGTCAGGTAGTCCAGCGCGGCCAGCAGCTGGTCACCGCGCGCGGAGGGCTGGTCGTAGCGGGAGTTGGTGTCGAAGACGATGACGACGAAGCCCTGCGAGGCCAGCCGCGGGCCGAGCCAGGCGACGGTCTCCCGGCCGGCGGTGTAGCCCGGCGAGATCGCGACGCCACCGAAGGTCCCCTGCGTGGTGGTCGTCGGGTAGTAGATCGTCGCCGCGCCGAAGCCCGGGGTGGAGAAGTCCGAGACGGTGGTCGACGTGCTGGCGAAGGGCCCGGTGGACGCGGAGATGCTCGCCTGCGTGGGCGCCGGCCCGCGCCACCAGGACTCGTCGGCGCTGGCCGGGGAGGCGCCGGCGACCACGGTCGCCAGGGCGGTGACGGTCGCCGCGACAGCGCCCGTCAGGAGACGTCGGATTCGCACGGAGGTCCTTTCGAGGAACCGCGGGCACGCAGCACCCACCGCGGGAGGGGACGGACCGCGTCGGCGCCGGGCCCACTCCGTGTGGTCTGCGTCACGCCTCTGCGTGACCGAAACGTAACGGGCCGGTCCGTCCGGCGGAAGGGGTCGCTGGAACATTTCTCCGGGATGTTCCACCCCGGGCGTGTCGCGTTCTCACCTGCGTCTTCGCCCGGCTGGCGGCATCAGGCCGTCCAGGTCCCGGGCCGCGGCTGACCGTACCGACCGCCGTCCCAGCCCGGGTCCCACGGGAACGAGCCGGGCGGGGAGGACCACGTCAGCTGCAGGGCGGGCACGGAGTACTCGGGCGGGCGGCGGTACCAGCGGTTCGCGCCGAAGAGGACCTCCCCGGGGTTCGGGCACTCCTCCACCACCAGGCCACCCCGCACGGCGGGCTCGTCGAGGAGCTCGCCCGGCACCAGGGACCGGCCGAGGACGACCTCGCCGGCGACCGCGTCGAGCAGCGCGTGCGTGGTGGTGGCGCCGAGCCCGACGACGACCAGCTCCGGGGAGCCCAGCCCGAACAGGCCGATCGTGTAGCCGAAGGCCGGCTCGCCCGGCTGGTCGCCGGGGCCCACGTACTGCACGGCGAAGCGGGAGCGGCGGATCACGGCGGCGAGGTGGGCGTCCTCCTGGTCGAGCCAGGCGGTGGTCTGCGGGTCGGACGTCATGCCGGAGAGCCTGCGTCCGGGCACCGACAGGACGGCCGGTCGTTCCCCCGGTCGTGGACGGCGGGCGCCCCTGTGGACGGCGGTGCCCAGAACGTCGGTGCCCGGATCGTCGGTGCCTCAGTCCCCCGCCGCCCCCTCCCCCGCCTGCCGCTTCGCCCGGGCCCGTCGCTTGCCCTCGTGCATCGCCTGGACCCGGGCGACCGGGATGGTGCGGCCCTCCGTGAGCAGGTCCGCCGGCAGTTCCTGCGGGTCGGGCAGCAGCGCCGTCCACGGGTCGCCGTCGCCCAGGAGGCCGGGCGCCGTCGTCACCGTGACGTCGCCGGGCCGGACGGCGGCCAGGTCCTCCCACGACACCGGCGCCGACACCGGCAGGCCGGGGCGGATCCGCGGGCTGTAGGCGGCCACGATCGTCGAGGAGCCCGAGCGCGTGGAGTCGAGGAAGACGCGGCCGTGCCGGTCCTCCCTGATGTAGGCGGTCGTCGCGACGTCCGGGTCGAGGGCGGCGGCCCGGGCGGCCAGCGCGCGGGTCGCGGCCGCCGCGTCCTCGGGCCCGACGCCGCGCACCGGCACCACGACGTGCACGCCCTTGGACCCGCTGGTCTTCACCGCCCCGGCCAGGCCCGCCGCCGCGAGCGCCTCGCGCACCAGGCCGGCGGCGGCCACCACGACGTCGAAGTCCGCGCCCTCCGGCGGGTCGAGGTCGAGCACGATGCCGGTCGGCGCGGTCTCCGCACCCGCCTGGAAGAAGGGGACGTGGAACTCCACGGCGCGCTGGTTGGCCAGCCACAGCAGCGTGCGGCGGTCGTCGCAGAGCACCTGGTGCACCTCGCGGTGCGCACCGGAGGACCAGACCGGCACGGTGCGCACCCAGTCCGGGGCCCCCTTGGCCACGTTGCGCTGCATGAACGGCTCCTGGCCCGGCCGCACCCGCTTGATCGACAGCGGCCGCCCGGCCAGCTGCGGCACGATCCGGTCGGCGAAGCGGTCCAGGTGGTCGACCAGGTCGCCCTTGGTCACCTCCAGCCCGTCACCGAGGGGCTGATCGAGGCTGGTCAGCCGGACCCCGTCGCGCTCCTCGTCGGCCACCGGGCCACCGTGCCCGCCGGGCGCGCGGCGGGCAAGCGCTCAGACGAGGTAGGTGGCGCCCGGCCGGGCCAGCTCGGCGGCGGGGAACACCGCCTGCGCCGCGGCGAGCTGCGCGGCCGGGTCGACCCAGGCCGGCACGTGCGTCACCAGGAGCCGGCGCACCCCGGCGGCGGCCGCCGCCTCGCCGGCCTGCCGGCCGGTCAGGTGCAGGTCCGGCGGCAGGTCGTCGCGCTCGGGGTGGGCCGCCTCGGCGAGCAGCACGTCGGCATCCCGCGCGAGGTCGACCACCGCCGCGCTCGGCCCGGTGTCGCCGGTGTAGACCAGCGAGGACCCGTGCGCGGTCAGCCGGATGGCGTGGCACTCGGCGGGATGCGCGGTGCGCGCCGTCCGCACCTCGAACGGCCCGAGGACGGCGGAGACCGGGGTGACGGCGAAGTCGAAGACGTCGGTCAGCGGGGCGCCGTCGGCGTCGTGGGCCTGCGCCAGGCGCCGGTCGGCGCCGGCGGGCGCGATGAGCGGCACCCGGCGGCGCGAGGAGCGGCCGGACCAGCGGTGCCACACGACCATCGGCGCGACGTCCAGGCAGTGGTCGGCGTGCAGGTGGGTGAGGTAGACGGCGTCGATCGTGTCCGGGTCCGCCAGCGCCTGCAGGGCGCCGAACGCGCCGTTGCCGAGGTCGAGCAGCACCCGGAACCCGTCGTGCTCGACGAGGTAGCAGGAGGCCGCCGAGGTCGGCCCGGGGCCGCTGCCGGAGCAGCCGACGACCGTGAGCCTCACGGCGTCAGGCTAACGACCGCGCTCAGCGGGCGTGCAGGACGGCGTCGGCCGGGACGGTCAGGACGCCGTCGGCCCAGGTGACGCCGGACAGGTCGGCGACGACGACGTCCGCCTCGCCGGTGGCGAGCGCCCGCTCGCCGATGCCGAGCACGCGCGCCCCGGCGGCGCGGCTGGCGGCGATCCCGGCCGGGCTGTCCTCGACGACGACGGTCTCCCCCGGCGGCACCCCGAGCAGGCGGGCGCCGAGCAGGTACCCCTCGGGGTCGGGCTTGCCGGTGCGCACGTCGCGGCCGGTCACCATCGCGCCGGGCAGCGGCAGACCCGCCGCGCGCAGCCGGGCGCCGGCCAGGTCGGGGGTGCCGGAGGTGACCACGGCCCACACGGCCGGCGGCAGGGCTGCCAGCAGCTCGGCGGCGCCGGCGACGGCCGGGACCGTGTGGGCGTCCTCGAGCTCGTAGCGGTCGATCAACGCGGTAGCGGCGTCCCGCCGGTCGGCGGCGACCAGGTCGGCGACGGTGTCGGCGGCGCGGCGGCCGTGCACCACGGCCATGACCGCGACCGGGTCGAGGCCCTGCTCGAGCGCCCAGCGCGACCACGACGTCGTGACGGCGTCGTCGGAGTCGACCAGGACCCCGTCGTTGTCGAAGAGCAGTCCGCGGGCGGGCAGCGCGACGCTCACGCCCAGAGCTGGCCCTCGAGCGCGGAGGTGGCCTCCTCCAGGGTGCCCGCGTAGGCGCCGGTGGACAGGTACTTCCACCCGCCGTCGCAGACGATGAACACGATGTCGGCCCGGCGGCCCGCGGCCACCTCGCGGTCGGCGACGCCGAGCGCGGCGTGTAGGATCGCGCCGGTCGAGATGCCGGCGAAGATCCCCTCGCGCTCGACGAGCTGCCGGGTGCGGTGGATGGCGTCGTCGGGGCCGACGGAGAAGCGCGAGTCGAGCAGCTCGGGGTCGTAGAGCTCGGGGATGAACCCCTCGTCGATGTTGCGCAGCCCGTAGACGAGCTCGCCGTAGCGCGGCTCGGCGGCGATCACCTGGACGCCGGGCTTGTGCTCGCGGAAGTAGCGCGAGCAGCCCATGAGCGTGCCGGTGGTTCCCAGCCCCGCGACGAAGTGGGTGATCGACGGCAGGTCGGCGAGGATCTCCGGCCCGGTGCCGGTGTAGTGCGCCTCGGCGTTGGCCGGGTTGCCGTACTGGTAGAGCATCACCCAGTCGTCGTGCTCGGCGGCCAGCTCCTTGGCCATGGCCACGGCCTGGTTGGAGCCGCCCGCGGCCGGCGAGCTGATGATCTGCGCGCCGTACATCTGCAGCAGCTGCCGGCGCTCCACCGAGGTGTTCTCCGGCATCACGCAGATGAGCTTGTAACCGCGCTGCCGGGCCACCATCGCCAGCGAGATCCCGGTGTTCCCGCTGGTCGGCTCGAGGATGGTGTCGCCGGGCCGGAGCTCTCCCGCCTTCTCCGCCGCCTCGATCATCGAGATGGCGGCCCGGTCCTTGATCGACCCGGTCGGGTTGTGGTCCTCGAGCTTGGCCCACAGCCGCACGTCGGACGTCGGCGACAGGTTGGGCAGCCCGACCAGCGGGGTGCCGCCGAGCGAGTCGACGAGGGAGGCGAAGCGGGCCATGCGGAGCTCTTCCGGGAGGAGGGGCGGGTCGGGGTGGGCGGCGTCAGCAGCCGCCGGCGACCGCCGGGAGGATCGTCACCTGGTCGCCGTCCTTGACGGCGGTGTCGAGCGCGCCGGTGAAGCGCACGTCCTCGTCGTTGACGTAGACGTTCACGAAGCGGTGCAGCTTGCCCTCCTCGGTCACCAGGCGGCCCTTGATGCCGGGGTGCTTGGCGTCGAGGTCGTCGACGAGCGCGGCCAGGGTGTCCCCGCTGCCCTCGACGGTCTTGTTGCCGCCGGTGTGGGTGCGCAGGATGGTCGGGATCCGGACCTCGATGGCCATGGCGTGCGGTTCTCCTCGGGAGGGTGGGGACGTGCGGGGACGCCTCGGGGGCGTGGCTTGCCAGGGGGAACGCCGGTCCGCCGCGGGGGATTCCGTGCCCCGCGGCACAGCGACGGGCCGGTCGCCGCTCAGTCGTAGACGACGGTGGTCGGCGAGTGGCCGAACAGGTAGGACTCGACGACCTCGACGTCCTCCTCGTTCACCTCGCCGTCGACGATCCGGAAGCTGCGGAACTCGACCTCGTCGCCCTCGAGCCCGGTGCGGTTCCCGTGCTCCCGCGTGGAGACGAGCACGTAGTGCGCGTTCGGCTCGGAGGCGTAGCTGACGTCGGTGCGCGACGGGTGCGCCTCGGTGGCGGTGTGCGAGTGGTAGATCACCACCGGCTCCTCGTCCCGGTCGTCCATCTCCCGGTACAGGCGCAGCAGGTCGGCCGAGTCGAACTCGTAGAACGTCGGCGACCGGGCGGCGTTGAGCATCGGGATGAACCGCTCGGGACGGTCGCTGCCCTCGGGACCGGCGACGACGCCACAGGCCTCGTCCGGGTGGTCCTCCCGGGCGTGGGCCACGATGGCGTCGTAGGTCGCGCGGTCGATGCGCAGCACGGGCCCAGTCTAGGTGGCGCCCTCCCGGCACCGGGACGACGGTCGCCCGACCGGGGCCGGACACCGCGCCGATGCCCACCGGATACGGTGCGGACCCGTGGCGGTCGAGCTGTTCATGGTGGCGGGGGTGCTCGCCGTCGCGCTCCCCGCCCTGTGGCTCGGCCTGCGCGGGCTGACCCGCCGGAGCGGGCACTACAGCAGCGACGTCACCGCCGACCGGGTGTCGCTGGCGCTGCTGGTCGCCGTCCGCTCCCTGACGCTGCTGCTCGTGCTGGCGCTGTCGGCCGTCGTGCTCGTCTCCGCCGTCGGTGCGGTGGTGCGCGACCTCGAGCTGCCGAGCCTGGTGCCGGTCTTCTTCGTGCTGGACCTGCTGCTCGCGGCGCTGGTGCTGCTCACCTTCGGGCGTCGCGTGCGGCGGCGACCGCGTCGACCAGCGACCCCTGCAGCCCGGTGAGCCAGTAGTAGACGGACAGCTGCTGGCCCTCCTCGCCGGCCGGGTCCTCCGGCGGCTCGGTCTCCTCGGTGATCCCGATCCGCTCGCCGAGCGCGAGCCGCAGGTCGTTGGTGGTGCGCAGCCAGGCGCCGGCCTGGTCGGGGTCCAGGCGCACCTCTCCCCCGCCTGCGGGCAGCGAGGCCCGGACGGCGGCGAGGTCGTCGGTCTTGCCGCCGCGCAGCGCCGTCTCGGTGAGCTCGCGGTAGTCGGCGGCCAGCGCGGGGTCGCTGCGGTGCCCGGCCGGGAACAGGCGGGCCAGCACCGGGTCGCCGTCGACGTCGTCGGGGTCGGCGGTCAGCAGCTGCTCGAGCTGGTCGAGCAGCATCCCGAGCACCCCGGACTCGGCGGGCTCGAGGCGGGCGACGACGTCGCTGCCCCTGCGGCGGAACGGCCTCATGCGTCCTTCTGGTAGGTGGCCCACAGGCCGTAGGCGTGCAGCCGGCTGGTGTCGTGCTCCATCCGCTCGCGCGGGCCGGAGCTGACCACGGCCTTGCCGTCGTTGTGCACCTGCAGCATGAGCGTGGTCGCCGTCGGCTCGTCGTAGCCGAACAGCTCCCGCAGCACGTGCGTCACGTAGGTCATGAGGTTGACGGGGTCGTTCCAGACGATGGTCACCCACGGGCGGTCGAGGTCCTCGACCTCCTCCACCGTGGGATCGGGCGTCCGTGTCGGCGCGAGCGGTCCGGCCACGCGACCACTCTAGGACGGCGGCCTCCCCGGTCCCCGCGGGTGCGCCCCCGGCGGCCGACCTAGGGTCGGGATCATGCCGACGGGTCCCGCGCTCCTCACCGACCGGTACGAGCTGACGATGGTCGCCGCCGCGCTCGCCGACGGCACCGCCGACCGCGACTGCGTCTTCGAGGTCTTCTCCCGCCGGCTGCCGCACGGCCGCCGCTACGGCGTCGTGGCCGGCACCGGCCGGCTGCTGGAGCAGCTGCCGGCCTTCCGCTTCGGCGACGAGGAGCTGGCCACCCTGCGCGAGCAGGGCCTGACCGACGCCCGGCTGCTGGACTGGCTGGCCGACTTCCGGTTCACCGGCGACGTCGACGGCTACGCCGAGGGCGAGTTCTTCTTCCCCCACTCCCCCGTGCTCACCGTGCGCGCGCCCTTCGCCCAGGGCGTGCTGCTGGAGACCCTGGTGCTGTCGGTGCTCAACCACGACAGCGCGATCGCCTCCGCGGCCGCCCGGATGGTCGGCGCGGCCTGCGAGCGGCCGTGCATCGAGATGGGCTCGCGGCGCACCCACGAGCAGGCCGCCGTCGCCGCCGCCCGGGCCGCGCACCTGGTCGGCTTCGTGGCCAGCTCCAACCTGGAGGCCGGCCGGCGCTACGGCGTCCCGACGACGGGCACCAGCGCGCACGCCTTCACGCTCCTGCACGACGACGAGGCCGCCGCCTTCCGCGCGCAGGTCGACACCCTCGGCGTCGGCACCACGCTGCTGGTGGACACCTACGACGTCGTGCAGGGCATCCGCACCGCCGTCGAGGTGGCCGGGCCGGGGCTCGGCGCGATCCGGCTGGACTCCGGCGACCTGCCCACCCTGGCCACCGCCGCCCGCCGCCAGCTCGACGAGCTCGGCGCCGCGGGGACGAAGATCATCGTGACCAGCGACCTCGACGAGTTCGCCATCTCGGGGCTGATGGCCGCGCCGGTCGACGGCTACGGCGTCGGCACCTCGCTGGTCACCGGCTCCGGCGCCCCGACGGCCGGGATGGTCTACAAGCTGGTCGAGCGCGACGGCGTGCCGGTGGCCAAGCGCTCGGAGGGCAAGAACTCCACGGGCGGGCGCAAGTCCGCCGTCCGCCGGCACGACGCCGACGGCACCGCCGTCGCCGAGCTGGTGACCGCCGGGCCGGTCGAGCCGCGCGACGGCGACCGCTCGCTCGTGGTGCCGCTCGTGCGCGGCGGCGAGGTGGTGTCCCCGGCCTCGCCCGCGGAGGCGCTCGCCGCGGCCGCGGAGCACCACCGGCGGGTGCGGGAGGCGCTGCCGGCCGAGGCATGGGCGCTGTCCCGCGGGGAACCGGCCCTGGAGACGGCAACGGCGTGAGGGTGGCGGCACGAGGGTGGCGGCATGAGGGAGGTCCGGCGGTGACGCGCGCACTGGTGGTCGTGGACGTGCAGAACGACTTCTGCGAGGGGGGCAGCCTGGCGGTGGCCGGCGGCGCGGCGGTGGCGGAGGCGGTGACCGCCCACGTGCGCGCCGGCGGCTACGACCACGTCGTCGCCACCCGCGACCACCACGTCGACCCGGGCGGCCACTTCGCCGAGCAGCCGGACTACCTGGAGACGTGGCCGGCGCACTGCGTCGTCGGCACCGGCGGGGTGGAGCTGCACCCGGCGCTGGACCGCGAGCCGATCGAGGCGGTCTTCGACAAGGGCGAGTACGCCGCCGCCTACTCCGGCTTCGAGGGAAGCGCCGACGGGGTGCCGCTCGCCGACTGGCTGCGCGGGCACGGCGTGGACGCCGTCGACGTCGTCGGCATCGCCACCGACCACTGCGTGCGGGCCACCGCGCTCGACGCCGTCGCGGAGGGCTTCGCCACCCGCGTGCTGCTGCACCTGACGGCCGGCGTCGCCGAGGGGTCGACCGCGGCGGCCCTCGACCAGCTCCGCACCGCCGGCGTCGAGCTCGAGGGGAGCGTGCACCGCCCCTGAGGCGGGTCACCAGGGAGGTGAGCCGCCCCTGCGGAGGACGGCGGACCGGTCGCGGGGCCGGAGGATCCCGACCGGGACGACGTGACGGGGCTCAGCTCAGGCTGGGAACGGCACCTGGCCGCGGTGGAGGCCGGTAGGCCGACGGAGAGTACAGATCACAGACTCTCCAGCACCTCGTCCCTCGTGAAGCCGAGGACCTGCAGGACGGCGTCGAGGTAGGGCTGGTTGAGCGCGGTGTGCGCCTGCTCGCGCACCACCGGCTTGGCGTTGAAGGCGATGCCGAGGCCCGCGGCGTTGAGCATGTCGAGGTCGTTGGCGCCGTCGCCGACGGCCACGGTCTGCTCCAGCGGGATGCCGTGCTCGCCGGCGAAGCGGGCCAGCGCGCGGGCCTTGCCGGCGCGGTCGACGATCTCCCCGACGAGGCCGCCGGTGAGGCGCCCGTCGGCCACCGCGAGGGTGTTGGCCGCGGCGAAGTCCAGGCCGAGCGAGGCGGCCAGCGGGTCGGTGATCTGGGTGAAGCCGCCGCTCACGATGCCGCAGCGGAAGCCGTGCCGCTGCAGCGTGCGGATGAGGGTGCGGGCACCGGGGGTCAGCTCGAGGTGCTCGCGGACCTCGTCGAGCACCTCGACCGGCAGGCCGGCCAGCGTGGCCACGCGGGCGCGCAGCGACTCGGCGAAGTCGAGCTCGCCGTTCATGGCGGCGGCGGTGATGCGCGCGACCTCGGCGGCCCGCCCGGCGCGGGCGGCCAGCTCGTCGATGACCTCGCCGCGCACGAGCGTGGAGTCGACGTCGAGGACGATCAGCCGCTTGCTGCGCCGGGCCAGGCCCACGGGCTCGACGGCGAGGTCGGCGCCGGTCGCGGTGGCGACGGCGGCGAGCGCGGTGCGCAGCGCGGTGGCCTCGGCGCCGGAGACGGTCAGCTCGAGGGCCGTGACGGGGTGGTCCGACAGCCGCCGGATCGCGTCGATGTTGCCCCCCACGCCGGCGATGGCGGTGGCGGCGCCCGCGACGGCCGACGGCGGCACCGGGCGGCCGAGCAGGGTCACGTGGTGGGCGCGGCCGGACACCGCGGCCCGCCGGTCCGACGCCGACTCGACCGCGACCCGCACGCCGGTGGCGGCCTCGACGCCGTCGGCCAGCGTGGCGAGCGCGGTCAGGAAGGCGTCCTCGTCGACCGGCCCGTCCGCGGGCAGCGCCCCGACGACGACGCCGAGCACGAGGTGCCCGTGCACGACGACCTGCTCGACGTCGACCACCTCGAGCGGCGGCACGCCGGCGTCCCCGGCCAGCGCGCCGAACAGGCGGGCGGTGACCCCGGGCCGGTCGGCGCCGGTGACCGTGAGCAGCGCGCGCGGTCCGTCGCTGGGGCTGTCCGGCCGGACGCGGGGCGTGGGGTCGAGCGGCACGGCGGTCATCGTGCCGCACCCCGCTCCGGAGCCTGGGCGGTGGTCCCGCGGAACGCCGACGCCCCGCCGGCCGGAGCCGACGGGGCGTCGTGACGTGCGATCGCGGTGGCCGTCAGCGAACGGCCGGGCGGATCAGAACGGGTCGGGGTCGTTCGGACCCTGACGCGGGCCGGTGCCGTTGGCGAGCTCGCTGACCCCGCCGTAGGGCTCGTGCCGCTTGCCGACGTGCGCCTCGGCGTGCAGCCGCTCGATGAGGTGCGGGTAGTGCGCCTCGAACGCCGGGCGCTCCGACCGGATCCGCGGGATCTCGGTGAAGTTGTGCCGCGGCGGCGGCGAGGAGGTGGCCCACTCGAGCGAGTTGCCGTGGCCCCACGGGTCGTCGCGCAGCGCGAGCCGGCCGTACTTCCACGACTTGGCCACGTTGTAGAAGAACGGGATGGTCGAGGCGCCGAGGACGAACGAGCCGATCGTCGAGATGACGTGCAGCGTCGTGAAGCCGTCGGTGGGCAGGTAGTCGACGTACCGGCGCGGCATGCCCTGGGTGCCCAGCCAGTGCTGGACCAGGAACGTGGCGTGGAAGCCGATGAACGTCAGCCAGAAGTGCAGCTTGCCCAGCCGCTCGTCCATCATCCGGCCGGACATCTTCGGGAACCAGAAGTAGATGCCCGCGTAGGCGGCGAACACCACGGTGCCGAAGACGACGTAGTGGAAGTGGGCGACGACGAAGTAGCTGTCGTTGACGTGCCAGTCCAGCGGCGGGCTGGCCAGCAGGACGCCGGTCAGGCCACCGAGGAGGAAGGTGACGAGGAAGCCGATCGAGAACAGCATCGGCGTCTCGAACGTCAGCTGGCCGCGCCACATGGTGCCGATCCAGTTGAAGAACTTGATGCCGGTGGGGACCGCGATCAGGTAGGTCAGGAACGCGAAGAACGGCAGCAGGACCGCGCCGGTGGCGTACATGTGGTGCGCCCACACCGTCAGCGACAGGCCACCGATGAGCAGCGTCGCGCCGACCATGCCCTTGTAGCCGAACAGCGGCTTGCGGCTGAACACCGGGATGACCTCGGTGATGATGCCGAAGAACGGCAGGGCGATGATGTAGACCTCGGGGTGGCCGAAGAACCAGAAGAGGTGCTGCCACAGCATCGCGCCGCCGTTCTCGTCGGAGAAGACGAGTGCACCGAGCTGGCGGTCGGCCAGCAGCGCGAGCAGCGCGGCGGTGAGGATCGGGAAGGCCAGCAGCACCAGCAGGCTGGTGACCAGCGTGTTCCAGGTGAAGATCGGCATCCGGAACAGGGTCATGCCCGGCGCCCGCAGGCAGACGATCGTGGCGGTGAAGTTGACCGCGCCGAGGATGGTGCCCAGACCCGAGACGGCCAGACCCACGATCCACAGGTTCGCGCCGGCACCCGGGCTGTGGACCACGTCGGACAGCGGGGTGTAGGCGTACCAGCCGAAGTCGGCCGCGCCGCCCGGCGTGAAGAAGCCGGAGATGAGGATCAGGCCACCGAAGAGGAACAGCCAGTAGGAGAAGGCGTTCAGCCGCGGGAACGCGACGTCGGGGGCACCGATCTGCAGCGGCATGATCAGGTTCGAGAACGCGAAGAACAGCGGCGTCGCGAACATCAGCAGCATGATCGTGCCGTGCATCGTGACGAGCTGGTTGTACTGCTCGGGCGAGAGGAACTGCAGCCCGGGCTGGCCGAGCTCACCGCGGATCAGCATGGCCATGAAGCCACCCACGATGAACCAGGCGAACGAGGTGGCCATGTACATCAGGCCGATGGTCTTGTGGTCCGTGGTCCGCAGCAGGTTCGAGAGCCGCGCACCCCGCTGGACCTCGCGAGCCGGGCTGGGCCGGCTCACGATCGGTGCAGGCGCGATCGTCACGGCCGCAGCTTAGACCGACTCGGCGGGACACGTCCGGCCCGCCCGGGCAGGCGCGCCGCCGCCCGCGGCACCCCTCCGGCGCGACGCAGGGTCACATCATGATCACGATGGTTTCCGCCCTGCTCAGGCCGGGAACAAGAACGTCCGGCTCTGGAGATCCCAGGCCCCGGCCACCAAGGCCACCTGCTCGGGAGGTCCACCGTGGAGATCCTCTGGAACATCATCGTGCTGATCGTGGTCGGCGCCATCGCCGGCTTCATCGCCCGCGCCGTCGTCCCCGGCAAGCAGTCCATGAGCGTCGGGATGACGATCGTCCTCGGCGTCATCGGCTCGTTCGTCGGCAACCTGCTCGGCAGCCTGCTCAGCGGACGCGGCTTCGAGATCGGCACCGCCGGGATCATCGGCTCGATCATCGGCGCCATCGTGGTGCTCCTGGTCTACGTCTTCGCCACGCGCGGACGGGCCCGCGGCACGCGCGTCTGACCCGGTGACGGCCCCCTGCGGGGCCTGATCCGATCGCGCCGGAGGGGCCCGGCCACGTCGGCCGGGCCCCTCCGGCGCGTCCGGGGTCAGACGGTCTGGTCAGGCGGTCCAGGTGGTGACGTCGACGGCGAGGGTCACCCGGACCCGCGGCGGCAGCCCCGCCAGCCGCCCGGCGAGCTCCCCCGGCGCGAGGTGGCGGGCGTGCGGCCCCATGCCGACGACGGCGGCCACCGCGCGGGAGTCGAGCTCCAGCTCCTCCCGGTGCGCCGCCGCGCCCGCGGGCCGCAGGTGCGGCTCCAGCGATCCCGACAGGCGCGCCGCCTTGTCCGGGTCGACGCGCAGCAGCCCGAGCGGGCCCACCAGCTCGGCGAGGTGGTCGGGTGCCGGGGTGGCCACCACCAGCCGCCCGCCGGGGCGCAGCACCCGCGCCGTCTCCGGGCCGTTGCGCGGCGCGAAGACGACCATCGCCCGGTCGACCGCGCCGTCGCGAACCGGCAGCCGCGCCCAGGTGTCGGCGACGACGGCCATCGCGCGCGGCGAGATCCCGGCCGCCCGGCGCGCGGCGTACCGCGAGGAGTCGAGCACCACGCCGACCGCCTCCGGCAGCGCGTCGAGCACGCCCGCGAGGTGGTGGCCCGTGCCGCCGCCCAGGTCGAGCACGGACCCGACCGGCCCCTCCCCCGCCGCCACCGCGGTGGCGAGCGCGGCGGTCAGCCCGGCGTAGGTGCCCGCGGCGAGCACCTCCGCCCGGTCGGCGACCATCCCGGCGCTGTCGCCCGACGGCGGCGTGTGCCCCGGCGGCAGCAGCGTGACGTGGCCCTGCCGGGCGCGGTCGAAGGAGTGGCCGGCCGGGCAGCGCAGGCCGGTGTCGGCGGGCAGGGCCGCCAGCGGCGCGCCGCACACGGGGCAGGCCAGCAGCCCCACCGCGCGCGGCGGCCAGGACCGGCGGCTCACCGGGCCGCCGCCGTCGCGGGCAGTGCGGGCGGGGGCGGGGCCTCGGCGGCCCGCCCGGGGACCACGGCGACGGCGGCGAGCGCGGCGGCCGCGCCGACCGCGAAGGCCGCCCAGTAGCCGGGCCCGCCGTCGACGAGCAGCGCCGCGGCCGGGACGGTCAGCGCCGCCGCCAGGTTCTGCACGGTGTTGTGCGCGCCGAGCGCCCGCCCGGCCCAGGCGCTGCCGGCCTGCTCGGCCACCGAGGTGAAGGCCACGCCGTTGGGGCTGACCGCGGCGACCGCGGCGACGGCCACCGCCCCGGCCGCGACCACGGGGCCGAGGACGCCGGGGGTGAGCGCGGCGACGACGGCGAGCACCCCCACGACGACGGCGACCGCCGCGGCCACCCGGCGCAGCGGCCCGAGCCGGCTGCCCACGCGGTCGGACCACGTGCCCGCGCCCAGCCGCGCGGCCACCCCGCCGGCCTGCGAGGCGGCCAGCAGCGTGCCGGCGCCGGCCGCGCTCCAGCCGCCGTCGCGCACCAGCCAGTCGAAGGCGAGCCCCGCGACGGCGAACTGCGGCACCACGAGCAGGGTGCTCGCCGCGTGCACCCGCCACAGCATCGGGCCGCGGTAGGGCGAGGCGGGCCGCGGGGCACCGGGGGCGCGCGGCGGGCGGGCGGGGTCGCGCACCAGCACGCCGACGAGCACCGCCGTCGCCGCGCAGCCCGCCGCGAGCAGGGCGAAGGCACCGCCGGGACCGTCGCCGGCCAGCCGCGGCAGCAGCAGCCCGGCCAGGCCCACGCCCAGCGGCTGCCCGGCCTGGCGGATGCCCATCGCCAGGCCACGCTGCTCGGGCGGGAACCAGCCGAGCACGAGGCGGCCACTGGCGGCGTGCACCGAGGCGCTGCCGCCGCCGGCCACCAGCAGCCAGAGGCCGGTGGCGAGGGCGCCGTCGGCCAGGGCCGCGCCCGTGAGCGCGCCGGCGGCCACGGCCAGGCCGGCGCTGAGCACGAGCCGCTCGCCGTACCGGTCGGCCAGCGCTCCCCAGAGGAGCAGGGTGCAGACCAGCCCCGCGGTCGGGGCGCTGACGAGCAGGCCGACCTGCGGCAGCGTCAGTCCCTCGGCGCGCAGCGCGACGGTGAGGAAGGGCAGGCCGTTCTGCGCCGCGCAGGCGGCGACCAGCCCGGTGAGGCCGACGCCGAGGTGGCGCCAGCGGGCGCGGGGCGGGGCGGCGGCGGGCTCGGCGGCCGGCGCCGTCACCGCGGGACGGGGTGGAACGTGACCCCGGTCAGCGCGCCGGCGTCGGCGACCGCGGTCACGAAGGTGCCGTGCGGCTGGCGGCGGCGGTCGGTGGGCGAGCCGGGGTTGACCAGCCGGAGGCCCGACGGCATCCCCCCGCTCGGCGCCACGGTGTCCCACGGGATGTGGCTGTGGCCGAAGAACAGGACGTCGGTGTCCGGGAACCGCGCGGCGCAGCGGCGCTCGCGCCCCGTGGCGGCCCCGGTCTCGTGGACGACGGCGATCCGCAGCCCCTCCACCTCGGCGCGGGCGACCTCCGGCAGCCGCTCGCGCAGCGGGCCGTGGTCGTTGTTGCCGTGCACGGCCAGCAGCCGGCGGGAGCGGGCCTCGAGGAGGTCGAGCAGGGCCACGTCGACCCAGTCGCCGGCGTGCACCACGAGGTCGGCGGCGTCGATGGCGGCCCAGAGGGAATGAGGTAGGTCACGCGCACGCTTGGGCAGGTGCGTGTCGGCGGTCACCACCAGCGAAACGGCCACGACGACATGGTCGCAGGGGGTTAGTTTGCCTCGCGGCCGATGACCTCGGCCGCTCCCCGCACGAGTCCCCGAGGACCTCCATGACCCACCCGTCGTCCCCCTCCGCAGAGCCGGTCACCCCGGCGTCGGAGCCCTACGAGAAGCGCTGGCTGGCGCTGGGCGTCATCGCGATGACCGTCCTGCTGGTCATCCTCGACGCCACGATCGTCAACATCGCGCTGCCCGCCGTGTCGGCCGACCTGGGCATCAGCGCGGCCACGCAGCAGTGGATCGTCACGGCCTACACCCTCACCTTCGGCGGCTTCCTGCTCCTCGGCGGCCGCATCGCCGACTTCTGGGGCCGCAAGCGCACCTACCTGGTCGGCGCCGCGGGCTTCGCCATCGCCTCGGCCCTCGGCGGCATCGCCCAGAACGAGGGCATGCTCTTTGCCGCCCGCGCGCTGCAGGGCGTCTTCGGCGCGCTGCTCGCGCCCGCGTCGCTGGCCCTGCTGACCGTCCTGTTCACCGACCCGAAGGAGCGGGCCAAGGCCTTCGGCGTCTACGGCGCGATCGCCGGCGGCGGCTCGGCCGTCGGCCTGCTGCTCGGCGGCGTCCTCACCGAGTACGCCGACTGGCGCTGGTGCTTCTGGGTCAACCTGCCGGTGGCGCTGCTCGCCGTCGTCCTGGCCATCCCGATCGTGCCGGAGAGCAAGGCGCCCGGGGACACGAAGTACGACATCCCCGGGGCGGTGCTCATCACCCTCGGCCTCGCCGCGATCGTCTACGGCTTCACCCGGGTCGCCGAGGCGTCGCAGACCAACGCCGGCGAGGCGCAGGCCGCCAACGGCCAGATCGCCGCGCAGGGCGGCCGGGACTTCGTGACGCCGGCCAGCGGCTGGACCGACGGCCTCGCGTGGGTGTTCATCGTGGGCGGGCTGGTGCTGGTGGCGCTGTTCGTGCTGCTGGAGCTGCGCACCCGCAACCCGCTGCTGCCGATGCGCATCGTCCTCGACCGCAACCGCGGCGGCGCCTACCTCACCTCGACGCTGGTCGGCGCCGGGCTGATCGGGGCGTTCTTCTTCCTGAGCCTGTACTTCCAGCAGGTGCTCGGCTACGAGCCCGTCGTCGCGGGCGCCGCCTCGCTGCCCACCACGCTGGGCGTGTTCATCTCGGCCGGCGCGGCGAGCGCCCTGGTGCCGCGGGTCGGCCCGAAGCCGCTCATGGTGCTCGGCGGGCTGCTGGCCGCGGCAGGGCTGTTCACCATGTCGTTCCTCGGCGTCGACAGCGGCTTCTGGGCCCTGGCGTTCCCGGGCCAGCTGCTGCTGGGCCTGGGTCTTGGCTTCACCTTCGTGCCGCTGTCGAACCTCGCGCTGGTGGGTGCCGGCGAGCACGACGCCGGGGCCGCGAGCGCGATGCTCAACGCCACGCAGCAGGTGGGCGCCTCGATCGGCACCGCCGTCCTGGCCTCGCTGTCGGTCGGCGCGATCAGCGCCTACTCGGCCGACGTGCTGGCCTCGCCGACGCCGCAGGACCCCGCGGCCGTCGCGCTGCAGGCGCAGGTGGAGGGCTATACGACCGCCTTCACCTGGGCCGCCGCGCTGCTGGTGCTCGGCGCCGTCGCCGCGGCGCTGCTCATCAAGGCGACCAAGGACGACCTGCCCGCCGGGGACGCGCCCGTCCACGTCGGCTGAGGCCCGGACAGGCGCCGCGCGGCCGCCCGCTCAGCTCCCGGAGCGGGCGGCCATCGCGCGGAGCCGGGCGTTGTAGGCCTCGAGCTCCGCGTCGTCGGTGCGCACGGCGGCCCGGTCGATCCGGCGGCCGCGGCGCTCCTCCGACCCCATCCAGCTGAACAGCACCACGGCCAGCACGAACACGGTCGGCAGCTCGCCGAAGGACCAGGCGATGCTGCCGGCCGTGTTCTGGTCGGCGAGGGGGTCGACGCCCCAGCCGGCCGGCGGCTCGGCGAAGGTCCGCACCACCAGCGACGTCGACATCATGATCGCGACGCCGAAGAAGGCGTGCAGCGGCATCGGGATCAGCAGCTCGAGCATCCGCCCGGCGTGGCCGACCTGCCGGGGCCACGGGTCCTGGGCGAGGATCGGCCCGAAGAACAGCAGCCCGGTCACGGTGAAGTGGGCGAGCATGAACTGGTGCCCGACCGGGTCGCCCATGAGGGCGTCGAACACGGGCGTGAAGTAGACGCCGTAGAGGCTGACCAGGAACAGCGGCAGCGTGAACAGCGGGTGCGAGACGAACCGCGCCACCCGGCTGTGCAGGGCGTCGAGCAGCAGCGCCCGCGGCACCCCGGCCACGCCCCGCCCACGCGGCAGCGCGCGCAGGGCGAGGGTCACCGGCCGGCCGAGGAGCAGCAGCAGCGGCGCCACCATGGACAGCACCATGTGCTGGGCCATGTGCACGCTGAACAGCACCATGCTGTAGCCGTTCAGCCAGGTCCCGGTGACGGCGAACAGCGACAGGCAGCCCGCGACCCACGCCGCCGCGCGCCACCACGGCCAGGCCACGCCCGAGCGGCGCACCCGGACCACGCCGACCGCGTAGGCGGCGATGCCGAGCAGGGCGAGCACCGGCAGCACCGACCAGGCGTCGAGGTGCGGCAGGAACATCCGTCCCCACGTGGGTGGCTCGCCGGGCACCCACATGCCCGAGTGGTGCCCGTGCTCCACCAGTACCTCCGGTCCGATCGGTCGCGCTCCCCCACTGTGCCACTCGACCAGTCGTGGACGGGCGCCACGTGACCGGCGTGCGCCTCGGCCTCCAGCTGGGAGGTGCAGTGGTCGACGTCGAGGTGGGCGCCCAGGCAGGTGCCCAGCGAGTCGAGGATCCGCCCGCCGTGGCCCTCGGCGAGCGCCTCGTCGGTGACGACGACGTGCGCGGACAGCACCGGCAGCCCCGAGGTGATGGTCCAGGCGTGCAGGTCGTGGACGCCGATGACGCCCTCGACGCCGAGCAGGTGGGCGCGCACCTCGTCGAGGTCGACGTCGCGCGGGGCGGCCTCGAGCAGCACGTCGAGCGACTCCCGCAGCAGCGACCACGCCCGCGGCAGGACCAGGCAGCCCACGACGAGCGCGGCGACGGTGTCGGCCGGCGTCCACCCGGTGAGCGCGACGACGGCGCCGGCGACGAGGACGGCGACCGAGCCGAGCGCGTCACCGAGCACCTCCAGGTGCGCGCCGCGGACGGCCGGCGAGGTGCCCCGGCCCCGGTGCAGCAGCGCCAGCCCCACGGGGTCGGCGGCCAGGCCTCCGGCCGCCGACGACGAGCACCACGCCGGAGTCGATCTCCGGCGGGTCGCCGATCCGGCGGACCGCCTCGACCACGACGAACACCGCGACCCCGGCGAGCAGCAGCCCGTCGGCCACCGCGGCGAGGATCTCCACCCGCTGCCGGCCGAACGTGCGCCGGCCGCGCGCGGGCCGCTGCGCCAGCGTGACCGCGCCGAGGGCGAGGCCCACGCCGAGCGCGTCGGTGGCCATGTGGCCGGCGTCGGCGAGCAGTGCCAGCGAGCCCGACACCACCGACCCGACGACCTCGGCCGCCAGCACCGCTGGCGTGAGACCCAGCACGACCGCCGGCCGGCCGCGGGAGGCCCCCGCGGCGGTGCCGTGGTCGTGCGCGTGTCCGGCTCCCATCGGCCCACCGACCCCACCAGTGTCCTCCGGGGACGGCGCGGCCCCCTGCCCGACGTGCGGGGAGGGGGCCGGCGACCCGGACGGCGACCTAGACGACGACGCCGCGCTCCCGTAGCCACGGGATCGGGTCGACCTTCTGGCCGTCGATGCCGCCGACGTGCACCTCGAAGTGCAGGTGCGGGCCGGTCGACTGACCGCGGTTGCCGAGCAGGGCGATGGTGTCCCCGGCGCGGACCACCTGCCCGGGCTGCACGAGGACCTCCTCCATGTGCCCGTAGACGGTCACGTCACCGTTCTCGTGCTGGATGTAGACCACGTTGCCGTAGCCGCTGGCCGGGCCCGCCTCGAGGACGACCCCGTCGGCGGCGGCGTACTCGGGCGTCAGCATGGGGGCCGCCAGGTCGATGCCGGCGTGCAGCGTGCCCCAGCGGGCGCCGAACGTGCTGGTGAGCCGGGCGCCGTCGATCGGCATGACCGCCTTGGGCCGGGCGGCCTCGGCGGCGGCCTCGGCGGCGGCGCGGTCGGCGTCGGCCTGCACCTGGGCGGCGGTGGCCTGCTCGGCCTCGCGGGCGGTCCGGCTGGCGGTGACCGCGCCGAGCAGCACCGCGTCGGAGCGGAGGGTGGCCTGCTCGGCGGCCGCCGAGAGCTCCCCGCCGTCGATGCCGAGCTCCTGCGCGACGCTCACCGAGGTGCTGGTCGCCCCGGGGTCGTCGGCCTGGGCGACCCGGTCGCCGACGGAGAACGTGGCGACGCCGACCGCGCCGACGAGGGCCGCGGCGAGGTAGAACGCCGGGCGGCGGCGCGGGAGGCGCAGGCCGCGCTCGCGGTGCCGGCCGTGGCCCGCGACGACGGTGACGGGAGCCCGGTCGGGCCGGTCGTCGACCTCCGCGTCCGGGGACACGTCGTCGTCCGCGACCTCGGCCTCGGCCGCGGGCACCTCGAGCGGCGCGGCGGCCACGGCCTCGAGGGCCCGGGCGCCGGCCGCCTCGGCCAACCCCGCGGCCTCGGCGACGCCGGTCACCGGCTCGGCCGCGAGGACCTCCTCGACGACGTCGGCGGGCGCCTCGGTGGGCGCCTCGTCACATGCGTCGACGACGACGGCGCGGACCTCGAGGGCGGCGGGTGCCGAGCGGGGGTGCGGCGTGGGCCGCGGGCGCGGGCTCGGACGGCGGGCGGGACGGGATCCCGGACGGGGCTCTCCGGTCGGCGACGTCTCCCCCTGACGTCGCTGCGGGGCCGTGCGGGCGGCCGCTCCGGCCGGGGAGCGACGTCGGTCCGACGTCGCCGCCGCGGCCTTCCGGAGGGGGCCGGCCTCGCCGTGCTGCGGGGCCTTCCCTCCGTCGAGGAGGCGGTCGGGGTGGAGCTCGGTCATGCACCTGACTTCCGTCGGGGACAGGGACGTACTGCGGTGCCCGGGGGAGCGGGCGGGGCCCATGTAAACACGTCGTGACCGGTTCGTGATCTGCCGAGGTGGGTATGCAGGGCCGGATGTGTGGCCCGCGCCACAGAGCTGCACGGTTGTCATTCGACGCCCCGTCGAGCCCGCGTCACGGTCGGTGACGAACACGCCGGTTGAGCGTTGAACCAGGGGCGATCAGGCCCACAGCGGGCAGGAGGCCCTCCGAGACCCCGCTCGACGACCCGAGGAGCAGACTCGTGCGCGCAGTCACCTGGCACGGACGTGCCGACGTACAGGTGGACACCGTCCCCGATCCGAGGATCGAGGAGGACACCGACGTCGTCGTCGAGATCACCTCGAGCGGCATCTGCGGGTCCGACCTCCACCTCATCGAGGTGATGGCCCCGTTCATGTCGAAGGGCGACGTCATGGGCCACGAGCCCATGGGGATCGTCCGCGAGGTGGGCTCCGCGGTGACCGCCGTGAAGCCCGGCGACCGGGTGGTCGTCCCCTTCAACATCTCCTGCGGCACCTGCTGGATGTGCTCGCAGGGCCTGCAGTCGCAGTGCGAGACCACGCAGAACCGCGAGCAGGGCTTCGGCGCCTCGCTGTTCGGCTACACGAAGCTCTACGGGCAGGTCCCGGGCGGGCAGGCCGAGTACCTGCGGGTGCCGTTCGGCAACACGCTGCCGATCAAGGTCCCGGACGGCCCCCCGGACGACCGGTTCGTCTACCTCTCCGACGTGCTGCCCACCTCCTGGCAGGCCGTCCAGTACGCCGCGACGCCGCCCGGCGGGACGCTGCTCGTGCTCGGGCTCGGCCCGATCGGCGACATGTGCACCCGCATCGCCTCCCACCTGGGCTTCCGCGTCGTCGCCTCCGACGTCGTCCCCGAGCGGATCGCCCGGGCGACCGCCCGCGGCACCGAGGTCATCTCCTCCACCGACCAGGACGACGTGGTCGGTGAGATCCGCGAGAAGACCGACGGCCGCGGGGCCGACGCCGTCATCGACGCGGTCGGCATGGAGGCGCACGGCTCGACCGGCGCGCAGCTGGCCCAGAAGGCGACGGCGATCCTGCCCGACGCGCTCATGGCGCAGGTGATGAAGGTCGCCGGCATCGACCGGCTGGCCGCCTTCAACACCGCGATCGAGGCGGTGCGCCGCGGCGGCACCGTGTCGCTGTCGGGCGTCTACGGCGGGGCCACCGACCCGGTGCCGCTCATGCGCATGTTCGACAAGCAGGTGCAGCTGCGCATGGGGCAGGCCAACGTGTGGCGGTGGGTCCCCGACATCCTCCCGCTGCTGGCCGACGGCGACCCGCTGGGCGTCGACGACTTCGCCACCCACCGCGTGCCGCTGGAGCAGGCCCCCCAGGCCTACGCGGACTTCCGGGAGAAGAAGGACGGCGCGGTCAAGGTGCTGCTGCAGCCCTGACCCGCACTGTGAGCACACCCACCGGCCGCGCGGGGCATGTCCCGCGCGGCCGGTGCCTTGCCGTTGGCTAGGGCAACCACCCGGACGACGACGTCCGCACCGCCCCCGTCCGCCGTCGTCCTGCCTGGAGTCCCCCGTGCCCCGCGGTCTGCTCGCGCTCGCCATCGGCGCCTTCGGCATCGGTACCACCGAGTTCGTGGTCATGGGCATGCTGCCCGAGATCGCCGCGGACCTCGGGGTGTCGGTGTCGGCGGTCGGCCTGCTCATCTCCGCCTACGCGATCGGCGTGGTGCTCGGAGCGCCGACCCTGACCGCGCTCGGCGTGCGCTTCTCCCCCCGCCAGACGCTGGTCGCGCTGATGCTGGTCTTCGTCGCCGGCAACGCCCTGTCGGCGGTGGCCCCGACCTACGAGACGCTCGTCGCCGCCCGGGTGCTCACCGCGCTGGCGCACGGGTCGTTCTTCGGCGTCGGGGCGGTGGCCGCCCGGCGGCTCGTGGCGCCGGAGCGGGCGACCCGGGCGATCTCGCTGATGATGGTCGGGCTGACGCTGGCCAACGTCGCCGGCGTCCCGCTGGGCACCCTGGTCGCCCAGCAGCTGAGCTGGCGGCTGGTGCTCGGCGGCATCGCCGTCATCGGGCTGGTCACCATCGCCGGGCTGCTCGCCTGGCTGCCGGCCGGCGCCGGGGAGCGCAGCGACCTGCGCAGCGAGCTGGCCGCGTTCCGCCGCCGGCAGGTCTGGCTGGTGCTGGGCCTGACGATGGTCGGGTTCGCCGCGCTGTTCTGCGTCTACAGCTACGTCAGCCCGATCCTCACCGACCTCGCCGGGCTGCCCGAGGCGTGGGTGACGCCGGTGCTGGCCCTGTTCGGCGTCGGGACGACGGTCGGCACGCTGGCCGGCGGGCGGCTCGGCGACCGCTTCGGCTTCTCCCTCGTCGTCGCCGGCCTGCTGGTCACCGCGGTCCTGCTGGTCGTGTTCGCGCTGGTCGCCCGCGTCCCTGCGGCCGCCGTCGTCCTGCTGGTGCTCTTCGGCCTGGTCGCCTTCGCGATGGGCCCGGTCGTGCAGAACGGCGTCATCGAGGCCGCGCGGGTGCCCGGCGGCAGCCTGGTGTCCGCGGCCAACCAGGCGGCGTTCAACCTGGCCAACGCCATCGGCGCGGCGCTGGGCGCGCTGGTCCTCTCCCGCGGCCTCGGCTACACCGCGCCGATGTGGGTGGGCGCGGGCCTCGCGCTCGCCGGCGCCGCGCTCGCGCTGGTCGCCCGCCGCGCCGGCCGCCGCGAGGACGCGGTGGTCGACACCGACGTCCGCCGCTGGCGCGACACGGTGTCGCGCGAGCTCGACGCCACGACCCGAGACGCCGCCTGAGACGTGCGACTGGATCGCGTGCGACGGGTAGGAGGGCCGTCATGACGACGACCACCGCCGAGAGGTCAGGACAGTTCGCGCTCGGGGACCGCACGGTCAACCGGCTCGGCTACGGCGCCATGCAGCTCGCCGGGCCGCACGTGATGGGCCCGCCCGCCGACCGCGACGCCGCCGTCGCCGTCCTGCGCCGGGCCGTCGAGCTGGGCGTGGACCACATCGACACCAGCGACTACTACGGCCCGCACGTGACCAACGAGGTCATCCGCGAGGCGCTGCACCCCTATCCGGAGCAGCTGACGATCGTCACCAAGGTCGGCGCCCGGCGGACGCCGGAGGGCGAGTGGCCCGAGGCCCTCTCCCCCGAGGAGCTCCGGCAGGCGGTGCACGACAACCTCGAGCACCTCGGCGTCGAGGCGCTCGACGTGGTCAACCTGCGGATGCCCGGCTTCGCCGCGCCCGTGGAGCGCTCGCTCGCCGAGCCGTTCGGCGCGCTCGCGGAGATGCAGCAGGAGGGGCTCGTCCGGCACCTCGGCGTCTCCAACGTGACGACGCAGCAGTTCGCCGAGGCCCGCGCCATCGCCCCGGTCGTGTGCGTGCAGAACCACTACAACCTCGTGCACCGCGACGACGACCCGATGCTCGACGCGCTGGCCCGCGAGGACGTGGCCTACGTGCCGTTCTTCCCGCTCGGCGGGTTCAGCCCGCTGCAGTCGGCGGCGCTGGAGACGGTGGCGCGGCGGCTGGAGACCACGCCGATGCAGGTGGCGCTCGCGTGGCTGCTGGCCCGCTCCCCCAACATCCTGCTGATCCCCGGCACCTCGTCGGTGGCCCACCTGGAGGAGAACCTGCAGGCGGCGATGCGGGTGCTCGGGCCCGCCGAGCTCGAGGAGCTCGACCGGATCGGCGGCAGCGGGGAGCCCGACGTCGACCTGTGAGCCGCGGACCTGATCAGGCCTGCCCGACGCCCGCCCCGACCGGGCCCAGCACCCGGTCGAGGTGGGCGTTGGCGAACACCCCGGCCGGGTCGAGCCGCGTCCGCAGGGCGGTGAACTCGCCGAACCGCGGGTAGCGGCCGGCCAGGGCGGCGGCGTCGAGGCCGTGCTCCTTGCCCCAGTGCGGCCGCCCGCCGGCCGCCCCGGCGATCGCCTCGAACGCGCGGAAGTACGCGCCGGGCTCGGTGCGGGCGGGCACGTGCACGGCCACGTAGGCGGTGTCGCGCCCCGACGCCGTCGACAGCGGGACGTCGTCGGCGGCGGCCACCCGCACCTCCACCGGGAAGGCGACCCGGTGCGGCCCGGCGTCGACCACCCGCCGCAGCTCGCCGAGCACCTCGGGCGCCGCGGCCCGCGGCACGGCGTACTCCATCTCGCGGAACCGGACCCGGCGGCGGGAGACGAACACCCGGTGCGCGGCGTCGGTCCAGGTGCGCGCGCCGAGCGCCCGGGCGGAGAAGCGGGCCAGCGGCGGCACCAGCGCGGGCACCCGCCGGCCCGCGGCGACGACGGCGGCGAGCCCGGCGTTGGCGAGCACCTCGTCGTCCCACAGCGCCCGCGCGCGGGACAGCGGCGCGAGCCCGTCCAGCGGCACCCGGGTGTTGCGCTTGAGCAGGCACCGGTCGGTGTGCGGGAACCAGTAGAACTCGACGTGGTCGGTGGCGGTCATGACCTCGTCGAAGCGCTCGAGGAGGTCGGGCAGCCGGGCCGGCCCCTCGTCGGCCCGCAGCGCGAACGCCGGCACCGCCTGCAGGGTCACGGTCGACAGCACGCCGAGCGCGCCGAGGCCGACGCGGGCGGCGGAGAAGACGTCGGGGTGCTCGCCGGGCGAGCAGCGCAGCACCTCGCCGTCGGCGGTGACGAGGTCGAGCGCCCGCACCTGGGTGGCCAGGCCGCCGAAGCGGGCGCCGGTGCCGTGCGTGCCGGTGGACAGCGCGCCCGCGACGGTCTGCCGGTCGATGTCGCCGAGGTTCGTCAGCGCCCAGCCGCGGGCGGCCAGCTCCGCGTTCAGCCGGTGCAGCGGCGTGCCGGCGCGGACGGTGGCCAGGCCCGCGTCGTCGACGTCGACCAGCCCGGCGTGCCGGTCGAGGCGGAGCGCCACGTCCTCGGGGCGGCCGATGCCGCTGAAGGAGTGCCCGCTGCCCAGCGCGGTGACCCGGCGGCCCGCGGCGGCTGCGGCGCGCACCGCGTCGGCGATCCCGCCGGCATCGGGCGGGGAGACGACGGTGAGGCCGCCCGCCCGCTGGTTGCCCGCCCAGTTGCGCCAGCTGTCCGCCACGCGGCCTCCTCGGTGTCCGCGGCAGTGTGGCCGTCGCGGGGCGGTGCGTCGAGGACCCCCGTGCTCGCCCCGGCGCTCGCCCCCCTGCTTGCCCCGGCGCGCGCCCCCCGGGAGGCTGCGCTGCCGTGACCCCCGACCGCCTCGACGACCTGACCGCGGACCTCGACCCGCCGTTCGCCGTGCTCGACCTCGACGCGCTCGACGCCAACGCCGACGACCTGGTCCGCCGGGCGGGCGGGTGGCCGGTGCGCGTGGCGAGCAAGTCGGTGCGCAGCCGTGCGGTGCTGCGGCGGGTGCTCGCCCGGCCGGGCTTCGCGGGGGTGCTGGCGTACTCGCTGGCCGAGGCGCTGTGGCTGGCCGGCGGCGACGACCCGGTGAGCGACGACGTCGTCGTGGGCTACCCGTCGGTGGACCGGGCGGCGCTGCGCCGGCTGGTGGCCGACCCGGTGCTCGCGTCGCGGGTGACGCTGATGGCCGACTCGCCCGAGCACCTCGACGCCGTCGACGCGGTGGCCCCGCCCGGCCGGCGGCCGCCGGTGCGGATCTGCCTGGACCTCGACGCCTCGCTGCGCGCCGGCGGCGGGCGCGTGCACGTGGGCGTGCGGCGCTCGCCGGTGCACGACCCGGCGGGTGCCGCGGCGCTGGCACGGGCGGTGCACGGGCGGCCCGGCTTCGTGCTGGCCGGGCTCATGGCCTACGAGGCGCAGGTGGCCGGGGTGCCCGACGCCCCGCCCGGCCGGCCCCTGCGCGGGCTCGCGGTGCGCGGGGTGCAGGCCCTGTCGGTGCGCGAGCTGGCCGGGCGCCGGGCCGCGGCGGTGGCCGCCGTGTCCGCCGTCGCGCCGCTCGGGTTCGTCAACGGCGGGGGCACCGGGAGCCTGGAGCGGACTGCGGCCGACCCGTCGGTGACCGAGGTGGCCGCCGGGTCGGGGCTCTACCAGCCGACCCTGTTCGACGGGTACCGCGCCTTCCGCGGGCGGCCCGCGCTGTGGTTCGCGCTCGCGGTCACCCGCCGCCCGGCGCCCGGGGTCGTCACGGTGGCGGCCGGCGGCTGGATCGCGTCGGGCCCGCCCGGCCCCGACCGGTCGCCGCGGCCGGTGCACCCGGCGGGGCTGCGGCTGCTCGGCACCGAGGGCGCCGGCGAGGTGCAGACGCCGCTGCGCGGTCCCGGCGCCGCCGGGCTCGGGATCGGCGACCGGGTGTGGTTCCGGCACGCCAAGGCCGGGGGGGTGTGCGAGCACGTCGGCGAGCTGCACACGGTGGCCGGCGGGCGGCCGGCCGGCGCCGTCGCGACCTACCGCGGAGAGGGGCGGGCGTTCGGCTGAGCGGCACGGCCTCCTCGCACGGTGATCATCGGATGCGTGCACGCGACACGGCAGGACACGCCGGCCGGCCGTGCACACGTCCGATGATCGACTCGAGCTCCCCCTCAGTCGGCGTCGTTGGCCAGCAGCGCCCGGGCCTCCGCGGCCTCCTCCTCGGTGAGCCCGCCGGAGCCCTCCGGGTGGTCGACCTGGGTGTCGATCCAGCGCCGGTGAGCCTCCCAGGCCGACTGCCGTGTGGCGCCGAGCGCCCGGCCGATCTGCGCCCACGAGGCGCCGGTGGAACGCGCCGTCCGGACGGTGAGCTGGCGGCCCTGACCCGCGCGCCGCGCGATCACCTCGCCGAGGGCCAGCAGCTCCAGCGCCTCGTCGCGGCTCAGCGGACGCGGGCCGGTGGGGTCGTCGGGATCGGCCAGCGAGTCGCGGGAGCGCAGCTCGTCGAAGCGGATGACGGCGGTGGCGAGGGTGTGCCGGCGTTCGAGGTCGTCGACGTCCATGACCCAGCGTCCGTCAGGCCCGCCTGACAGTCAAGCGGGCCTGACGGCTCAGCGGGCGCGGGCGACGCGCTGCTCGTCGAACACCGGCTCGTCCGACTCGTACACCCGGCCGTCGCCGCCGAAGACGAGGAAGCGGTCGAAGGAGCGGGCGAACCAGCGGTCGTGGGTGACCGCCAGGACCGTGCCGTCGAAGGCGGCCAGCGCCTCCTCCAGCGACTCCGCCGACAGCACGTCGAGGTTGTCGGTCGGCTCGTCGAGCAGCAGCAGCGTGGCGCCCGAGAGCTCCAGCATCAGCACCTGCAGCCGCGCCTGCTGCCCGCCGGACAGCGTGCGGAACGGCTGGTCGGCGGAGTCGGTGAGCCCGTACCGCCGCAGCACGGCCATCGCCCGCCCGCGGTCGACGCCCGGCCGTCCCGGCTCGCCGTGCCACAGCAGGTCCACCGGCGTCCGGTCCAGCCACTCCGGGTGGGCGTGCGTCTGGGCGAAGAAGCCGGGGACGACGCGGGCGCCGAGCCGCCACGAGCCGGTGTGCGCGACCTCCTGCCCGGCGAGCAGCCGCAGGAAGTGCGACTTGCCGGCCCCGTTCGCGCCGAGCACGCCCACCCGGTCGCCGTAGAAGAGCTCGAGGTCGAAGGGCCGCATGAGGCCCGACAGCTCCAGCTGCTCGGCGGTGACCGCGCGGACGCCGGTGCGCCCGCCGCGCAGCCGCATCGCCACCTTCTGCTGCGGCGGCCGGTCCGGCGGCGGCCCGGCCTCCTCGAAGCGGGCCAGCCGGGTCTGCATCGCCCGGTAGCGCGAGGCCATGTCCGGGGAGTTGGCCGCCTGCTGCTGCAGCGTGCGGACCAGCTCGACGAGGCGGTCGTGCTCCTCCTCCCAGCGCCGGCGCAGCTCGGCCATCCGCTCGTGCCGCGCCTCGCGGGCCTCGGGGTAGGAGGCCCACCCGCCGCCGTGCACCCACGCCGTCCGGCCCTCGACGGTGACCACCCGGTCGGCCACGCGGGCGAGCAGCTCGCGGTCGTGGCTGACGAACAGCACGGTCTTCCGGGTCTCGAGCAGCCGCTCCTCCAGCCACCGCTTGCCCGGCACGTCGAGGTAGTTGTCCGGCTCGTCGAGCAGCAGCACCTGCTCCGGCCCGCGCAGCAGCGACTCCAGCGCCAGCCGCTTCTGCTCCCCGCCCGACAGCGTCGACAGCTCGCGGTACTTGCAGCGGTCGTAGGGGACGCCGAGCGCCGCGACCGTCACGGTGTCCCAGGTGACCTCGGCCTCGTAGCCGCCGGCGTCGCCCCACTGGCCGAGCGCGTCCGCGTAGGCGAGCTGGGCGGCCTCGTCGTCGGTCTCCATGAGCGCCAGCTCGGCCGCCTCGACGGCGTCCCACGCGGCGCGCACCGCGGGGCCCGACAGGTCGACGAGGAACCGCTGGACGGTCGTGTCGTCGCGCACCGAGCCGATGAACTGCCGCATGACGCCGAGGCCGCCGCTGCGCGCGACCGCGCCCGCCTCGGGCACCAGGTCCCCGGCGATGATCCGGAGCAGCGTCGTCTTCCCCGCCCCGTTCTCGCCGACCAGCGCCGCGCGGGCGCCGTCGCCGATCCGGAAGGAGACGTCGTCCAGCAGCACGCGGCCGTCGGGCAGCGTGTGCCGGACCCCGCTCACGTCGACCGATCCCACCCGGTCAGTCTCCCGGGCCGGACAAGCCGTTTGTCCCGGCCCGCAGCACGACCTTGCCCGGCGCCCGCCGCCGTTCCAGGTCACGGTGCGCCCGGGCCGCCTCCGCCAGCGGGTACGTGGTGACCAGCGGCCGCCAGGCGCCGGACGCCACCCGGTCCAGGGCGCGGCGGGCCAGCCCGGGGATCCCGCCGGGCAGTGCGGTCATCCGGGGCCCGAGCGACCAGCCGGCGGTGATCCCGAGCCGGACGACGTCGCCGGTGTCGAACCTCGTCGGGGCGGCCGAGGACCACCCGAACAGCACCAGTCGCCCGCCGGGGCGCAGCAGCTCCATCCCGGCCCGGCCGACGTCGCCGCCCACGCCGTCGTAGACGACCGTGATCCCGCCGACGGTGTCGCGGACCCGGTCGCCCCAGCCGGGCCGGCCGTAGTCGACGACGAGGTCGGCGCCCAGTCCGGCGAGCCGCGCCGTGCGGGCCTCCCCCCGCGCCGCCGCCACGACCGTCGCGCCGCGCTCGCGGGCGGCCTGCACCAGCAGCCAGCCGAGCCCGCCCGCGGCCGACGGCACGAGCACGACGTCGTCGGCCGCCGGCGGCTCGAGCTCCAGCACGCCCAGCGCGGTGCGGCCGGTGCCCACGGCGGCGACGGCGTCGGCGGCGGGGACGTGCGCCGGCACCTCGAACAGCTGCCCGTCGACGGCGACGACGGCCTGCTCGGCGTAGCCACCGGGCACCGGGCCGAGGTGGGCGACGACGCGGCGGCCGAGCCAGGCGGGGTCCGCGCCGGGGCCGAGCGCGTCCACGACGCCGGCGACCTCGCGCCCGGGCACGGTCGGCAGCCGCGGCAGCGGCAGCGAGACCGGACCGGGGGTCGCCGCGGCGCAGGACCGTGTCGACCAGGTGGACGCCGGCCGCCTCGACCGATCCGGACCTCACCGGGGCCGGGCGTCAGGTCGGGCAGCTCGTCGAGGACCAGGCGGTCGGGGCCGCCGAAGGCGTGCAGTCGGATCGCTCGCATGCACGAGAGGGGACGACCTCACGTGCACGTGAGGTCAAGCCGGTGCGCCCACCGACTCCAGCCGGGTGCGGGCCAGCCGCTCGACCAGCTCGGGCAGCGCGGTGGCCGGGACGCCGCTGAGGTCGCGCCGGCAGGAGGCGACGACGGTGCCGACGACCTGGGGCCGCATCCGGAACTCCGCCACCAGGCGGGCGACGGCCTCCTCCACGGAGGCGTCCTGCGCGAGGTCGTCGATCGTCATGCGGCGCGGCCCCTGTCGTCCGATCCGGTCTCGGTACCGCCAGCAGCGTCGCCGTCGGCCGGGCACGGCACCAGGGACCAAGGGCCCGGTGTGATCAGGTCGCGAAGTACGCGTTGGTCCCGTCGGCGGTGGCCGCGGCGGCGTCGCGGACCAGCGCCGCGAGCTCGCCGGCGTCGACGCGGTCGAGGGAGGTGAACCGCACGCAGCTCTTCCCGCAGGACGCCCGGCCCAGCCGCTCCGCGCGCGCCTCGGGCAGGTACGTCCCGTCGACGACGGCGCAGACGTAGAGCGACAGGTGCCGCTTCTGCGCGGCCAGCGACACCAGCGGCCACTGCGTCGTCTCCCGCGCCGACCTCGGCCGGTAGGGCATCAGCCCGTAGCCCAGCACCTGCCCCGCGCCGACCGGGACCAGCTGCCGGTCGAGTCCGGATGCGGCCTCGCGGACCAGCGCGTCGACCCGGCGCAGCTCGGCCTCGCGCGGACCGGCCGCGGCGAACCACTCCTCGATCGGGTCGCCCACGGCGGCCTCCTCAGTCCAGGACGAGGGAGAGCACGGTGGCGCCCGCGGTCAGCACCATCGCGAGGACGACGACCGCGGCCACCAGCCGCCGTCGCCGCTCGGCGTCCGGGCCGCCGGCCCCGCCCATGCCCATCACGCCGGCGACGCTACCGGCCGCCGGCCCCAGAGGAGGGTGTCCAGCGCCGTGCCCGACGGCGTCGCGCGCGGCACCGTCCCGAGGCGCTCGACGTCGAGCAGCGCGGCCACCGGCCCCAGGCGGGCGGGGCTGTGCAGGATCGCCGGGTCCTGCGGCCCGCCGACGCCCTCGGTGGGGTTCCGGGCGTCGTGGCCGAGGAGCAGGAACCACCCGCCCGGCCGCAGCCAGCCCACGGCCCGGGTCAGCAGTCCCGTCATGTCCGGGTCGGGCAGGTGCAGGTAGGCGACGAGCACGAGGTCCTGCGACGACGGCGGCGCGTCCCACGCGGTGGCGTCGGCGGTCACCCACGTGACGGCGCCGGCGCCCGGCTGCGCCCGCCCGCGGGCCAGCCCGGTGGCGGAGAAGTCGACCGCGGTGGCCCGCCAGCCCAGCCGCGCCATCCACAGGGCGTGCCGGCTCTCCCCCGCCGCGACGTCGACGGCGTTCCCGGGCGGCAGGTCCCCCACCAGCTCCGCCACCAGCGGGTTCGGCTCGCCCGACCACTGCTGCCGCTCGGCGTAGCGCGCGTCCCAGTCCGCTGCCTGCACGGGGGCGAGTGTCGCAGCGGTGTGCGCGCCGGCCGGGCCGGGGCCAGGGTGGGCGGGTGCGCACCGTCTCGCTGGTCCCCTTCGAACCGGAGCACCTGCTCGCCGTGCAGCCGTGGTTCGACGACCCCGAGACGCGGCGGCGGCTGGGCGGGCGCGAGTGGCCCACCCGCGAGCTCGCCGTGCGCGGCACCCGGTGGACCGAGGAGTTCCGCGGGCGGCGGGTGCTGCGCTCGTGCGCCTTCGTCGCCCTCGACGACGACGGCGTGCTCGTCGCCCAGGTCGGCGGCGACGTCTACGACCGCTGGACGACCTGGGACCCGGTCGCCGAGCGGGTGCTGGAGACCGACGGGCGCCGGACGATGGGCGCGGCCTACGTCGTCGCGCCGTCCCGCCGCGGGCAGGGCGTCGGCGCGGCCACGCTGCGCGCGCTGGTCGCCGATCCCGGCACCGCCGACGTCGAGCAGTTCGTCCTCGGCATCGAGCCGGACAACACCGCCAGCCTGCGCGCCGCGGCCGCCGCCGGGTTCACCCCGCGCACCGCCGAGCCCGACGCCGAGGACATGGTCTACCTGCACCTGCGCCGCTGACGGAGGATCGCCCCGTGCTCGCCGCCGTCTCCGCCGTCGACGACCTCGTCCTGCACGCACCGCGTGTCCTGGGGTTCGCCCCCACCGACCGCATCGCCGCCCACTACGGCCTCGACCCCGGCGACGTCGAGGACCACCTCCTCGCGTACGGCGCCCGTGGCTGGGTGGGCACCGCCGCGTTCGACGGGACCTCCGGGTGGTTCGTCACCGCCGAGGGCCGGGCCGAGGACGAGCGGCGGATGGCCGCCGAGCTCGACCGGGTCGGCGCCCGCGACGTCGCCACCGCCGCGTACGCCGACTTCCTGCCGCTCAACGCCCGCTTCGGCCGGGTGTGCACCGACTGGCAGGTGCGGCCCACCCGCACCGACCCCCTGGCCGCCAACGACCACACCGACCGGCGCTGGGACGAGCGCGTGCTGCGCGCCCTCGGCACGCTCGGCCGCGAGCTCACCGCGGCCACGGCCGCGCTGGCCGGGCGCCTGCAGCGCTTCGACGGCTACGCCGCCCGCTACACCTCGGCGCTGGCGCGGGTCGACGGCGGGCAGTGGCAGTTCGTGGCCGGCGTCGGCGTGGAGTCCTGCCACACCGTCTGGATGCAGCTGCACGAGGACCTGCTGGCCACCCTCGGCATCCCCCGCGGCGCCGAGGACTGACCGCGGGCCGGCCGTCGTCCCCGGCTGGCAGCATCCGGCGCATGCCGACGCCGACGGTCCCGCCCCGCGAGGTCGCGCTGCTGCGGCTGGTCGCCCAGCGGGTGACCGGCCCGCCGTTCCCCGACGCCGCGGCCGCCGTCCGCGGGCTGCTCGCCCTGCAGGGGCAGGAGCTGCCCGGCGCGCTGACGTCGGTGGCGCTGCGCACCGCGGACCGCTCGCGGGCCGGCGTCGAGGCGGCGCTGGCCGGCGGCGCCGTCGTCCGCTCCTGGCCGATGCGCAGCACCCTGCACCTCACGCCCGCCGAGGACCTGCCGTGGATGCTCGACCTGCTCGGTCCCCGCGTGCTCGCCGGCGCGGCGAGGCGGCGGGAGGTCGTGGGCCTGACCCTCGACGACCTCGAGCGCGCCCGCGGGGTGGCGGTCGCCGCGCTCTCCGGCGGGCGCCGGCTCGGGCGCAGGGAGCTGCTGGCCGCCCTCGCCGACGGCGGCTGCGACGTCACCGGGCAGCGGGGCTACCACTCGCTGTGGTTCCTCGCGCAGACCGGGACCCTCGTCCTCGGCCCGCTGGAGGCCGGTGACCAGGCGTTCGTGCTGCTCGACGAGTGGGTGTCCGCGCCCCGGCGGCCCGGCCGGGAGGAGGCCCTGGCCGAGCTCGCGCTGCGCTACTTCACCGGGCACGGCCCCGCGGGTGTCGCCGACCTGGTCCGCTGGGCCGGCACCACCGTGCGCGACGCCCGCGCCGGGCTGGCGGCGGTGCGCGACCGGCTGGCGGCGGTCGACGTCGACGGCACCGAGCTGTACCTCGACCCGGAGGTGCCCGACCGGCTGGCCGCCTGCCGGGCGGAGGCCGAGGGCCTGCACCTGCTGCCCGGCTTCGACGAGATGGTGCTCGGCTACGCCGACCGCACCTGCACCGTGCCCGCGGAGCACGCCGACCGGATCGTCCCCGGGGGCAACGGCGTCTTCCGGCCCACCGTCGTCGTCGGCGGGACGGCGGTGGGCACCTGGCGGTGGACCGGCACGGGCGCGAGGCGGGGAGTCACCGCCGAGCCGTTCACCGCCTTCCCCGACGGCGTCGCGGAACGCGTGCCGGAGCTCGCCGCCGCCCTGCCCTGAGGCCGGGAGGCGGCCCTCGCGCCGCCGGTGGAGGGTGGGGCCATGGAGTACACCCGCCTGGGCGCCACCGGTCTCGAGGTCTCCCGGATCTGCCTCGGGATGATGAGCTTTGGGGAGCCCGGGCGCGGGATGACGCCGTGGAGCCTGCCCGAGGACGAGGCGATGCCGCTGATCCGGTCGGCGCTGGAGGCCGGCGTCACCTTCCTCGACACCGCCAACGTCTACTCGGGCGGCTCCAGCGAGGAGATCACCGGGAAGGCGATCCGGGAGTTCACCACCCGCGACGACGTCGTCCTGGCCACCAAGGTGCACGGCCGGATGCGCCCGGGGCCGAACGGTGGCGGGCTGTCCCGGGTCGCCATCCTGCGGGAGCTCGAGGCCAGCCTGCGCCGGCTGCAGGTCGACCACGTCGACCTCTACCAGATCCACCGCTGGGACCCGGCCACGCCGATCGAGGAGACGCTGGAGGCGCTGGACTCGGCCGTCCGCAGCGGCAAGGTGCGGTACCTCGGCGCGAGCAGCATGTGGGCCTGGCAGTTCGGCAAGGCCCTGCACACCGCCGGCGAGCACGGCTGGCACCGCTTCGTGTCGATGCAGGACCACTACAACCTGCTCAACCGCGAGGAGGAGCGGGAGATGCTCCCGCTGTGCGCCGACCAGGGCATGGGCGTGATCCCGTGGAGCCCGCTGGCCCGCGGCCGGCTCGCCCGCGACTGGGACGAGACGACCCACCGCTCGGAGAACGACGCGTTCGGGGGGCGCCTCTACGACGAGCGCAGCGACCGCGCGGTCGTCGAGCGGGTGGCCGACGTGGCCGCCGGACGCGGCGTCCCCCGCGCCCAGGTGGCGCTGGCCTGGCTGCTGGCCAAGCCGGTGGTGACCGCGCCGATCGTCGGGGTGACGAGGGCGGGGCACCTCGACGACGCCCTCGCTGCCGTGGACCTGCGCCTCACCGACGACGAGGTCGCCCGCCTCGAGGAGCCGTACACGCCGCACGCCGTCGCCGGGTTCTGACGGAGATCACGTCCGCGCCACGCCGGGCGCGGGCCCGGTTCCGGGAACGATGGGTGCCGTGTCCGTCGTCCGCCCGCTGCTCGGCCCGCCGGTGCCGGCGCCGCGCGCGCTGTGGCGGGCCGGCGGGCGGCGCGGCGTCACCGCCGCGGTGTGCCTGGCCGTCGCGCTGGGCACGGGGGCCGCGCTGGGCCGCGTCGACCTGGGCTCGGCCGCGGCGCTCGCGTCGTTCACCGCCGTCTACGGGCACGCCCTCCCGTACCGCCGCCGCGCCGGCGTGGTCTCCGCCGTCGGCGCGGTGCTGGTCGCGAGCAGCGCGCTCGGCGCCCTGACCGCCGGGCACCCGGTCGCGCTGGTCCTGGGCTGCGCGGCGCTCGCGGCCGCGGCGGCCGCGGCGGGCGTCGTCTGGCGGGTGGGCCCGCCCGGCCCGCTCGGCGTGGTGCTCGTCGCCGGCGGGTCCAGCGCGCTGGGCACCGCCCCGGGCGGGACCGGGCCGCACGTGCTGGCCGCCGCGGCCGGCGCGGCGCTGGCCTGGGCCGGCTGCATGCTGCCGTGGCTGTGGGACCCGACCGGCCCGGAGCGCCGCGCGCTGGAGGCGGCCGAGGCCGCGGTGGGTGGCAGTCCGGCCGGCGCGGCCCGCGCCGTGCGGCTGGCCGACGTCGCCGTGCGCGGGGGCAGCCGGCGCGGCCGCGCGGACCTGCGCCGGCGGCTCGACGACGTCGAGGCGCGGTTCCTGGCCGCCCTGCCGGCCGCCCCCACCGCCGCCCCCGACACCGCCCCCGCCGCACCCGGTGCCGGCCCGTCCGCGCCGCCGGCCCCCGCGCCCGCCCGCTGGTGGCACGTGCCCGCCGCCGCGACCGCGCTGCGCCTGGGCGCGGGTGGCGCCGCGGCCGGGCTCGCCGCCGTCGCCCTCGGCCTGGGGAGCCCGTACTGGGCGGTCACCACGGCGGTGGGCGTGCAGCTGGGCACCGACGCCCGGGCGACGCGCGCACGCGGGCTGCAGCGGGCGCTGGGCACCGCGGTCGGCGTGCTGCTGGCCGGCGCGCTCGTGGCACTCGACCTGCCGCTGCCCGCGGCGATCGCGCTGGCCGCGCTGCTGCAGCTGGCGGTGGAGCTGCTCGTCGCGGCGCAGTACGTGCTCGCCGTCTCGTTCATCACCCCGCTGGCGCTGCTGCTGGTGCACCTGGGCAACCCGGCGACGACGGCCGGCGGGCTGGTGGCCGAGCGGCTGGCCGAGACCGGCGTGGGCGTCGTCGCCGCGCTGGCCGCGGGCCTCGCGCTGCTCCCCCGCGCGTCGAGCCGGCGGCTGCCCGCGGCGGTGCGCGAGGTCGCCGCCGCGGGCGCCGCGGCCGACGACCGCCGGCTGCACGCCGCCCTCGACCACCTGGCCGAGGTGTCGGCCGGCGCCCGCGCCGAGTTGCTGCCCACCCCCGCCGTCACCGCGGGGGTGCACCGCGCCCGCGCGGTGGCCGACCTCGGCTGGGCGCTGCTCGGCGCCCGCGCCCGCGGCGACGACCCCCTGGCCGCGGAGCTCGCCCGCCGGCTCGCCGCCGGTCAGCCGGCCAGCTGAGGCGCCAGCTCCTCGAGGTCGTCGAGCACCAGCCCGGCGCCCAGCGGGCCGAGGCCGAGGAACCACCGGTCGTCGTCGACGGCCACCGCGCGGTCCTCGGCGACCGCCGGGATCGACGCCCACAGCGGCCCGGCGGTGACCTGCTCGGCCGCCGTCGCGCCGTCGGCCCCGTAGGCGCCGTAGAAGAGCAGGTCGCCGTCGGCGGAGGTCACCTGCTCCGGCGAGACCTCGACGAAGGTCTCCGACGTGCGCTGCAGCTCCGGCCGGGCGAAGCCGACCTCGGCGAGCACCGACCCGATGAAGGACCCCTCGCCGTAGAGGCGGATGAGCGTCCCGTCGAGGAAGCGGGCGACGCTGACCTCGGTCTGCGCCGGGTCGCCGTAGCGGCCGCCGACCTCCTCGGCGCGGGCGGCGAACTCCTCCAGCAGGTCCCGCGCCTGCTCCTCGCGGTCGAGCGCCTCGCCGGCGAGCAGCAGGTTCTCCTGCCAGCTCTCCCCGATCGCCTCGGCGAACACCGTGGGGGCGACCTGCGCGAGCTGGTCGTAGAGGTCGGCGTGCCGCACGGAGTTGGACAGGATCAGGTCCGGCTCCAGCGCGGCGATCGCCTCGAGGTCGGGCTCGGCGATCGTGCCCACGGCGGCGATGTCGGCGGGGTCGACGCCGGCCTCGGACACGAAGCCGGGCAGCTCGTCGCTCACGTCGGTGCGCACGGCCCCGACCGGCGTGACACCGAGCGCCAGGACGGCGTCGAGCTCACCGGTGTCCAGGACGACGACCCGCTCGGGCGAGCCGGTGACCTCGGTCGTGCCCGCGGCGTGCGCCACGGTGCGGGTGTCCGCCGACGCCGGGGCCTCCGCGGCCCCCTCGGCTCCCGCCTCGGTCGACCCGCACCCGGCGAGCACCGCCACCGCCGCCACCGCACCGGCCACGCGTCCGCGCGCCGTCCGTCCCCAGAGCACCGTCGCCCCTCCTCCCGGCGCCGGACCGTCCGGCACCGGGAGACAACTTAGGGCAGCCTTGCCTGACCTCGGATCACGGCCTCCGCTCGACGAGGAAGACGGGGATGACCCGGTCGGTCTTCTGCTGGTACTCGGCGTAGGGCGGGTAGGCGGCCACGGCGCGCTCCCACCACTGCGCCTTCTCCTCCCCGGTGATCTCCCGGGCGACGCCGTCCCACGGCTCGGGGCCGTCCTGCACGGTCACCTGGTCGGGGTGCTTGCGCAGGTTGGCCACCCACGCCGGGTCCTTCGGCGCCCCGCCCTGCGAGCCGACCATCGCGTAGACGCCGTCCTGCTCGACGCGCATGAGCGGCTGCTTGCGGACCTTCCCGGTGCTCGCCCCGCGGGTCGTGAAGACGACGACCGGCAGGCCGGTGTCGCGCAGCGTGTTGGCCTCGCGCCCGCCGGTGGCCTCGTAGCGCTCCACCTGGTCGCGGACCCACTGCTGCGGACTCGGCTCGTACTCACCCTCCAGCGGCATGCCCCGACCGTAGGTCGGGACCGCGCGGGCGGCACGCCGGCTCAGCGGGCGTCGACGGTGTGCGGGACGAAGAAGCTCAGGTTGTCGGTGATCAGCCCGTCGCTCTCGCGGATGCCGAGGCCCGCGGGCTCGCCGTCGACCACCCAGGCGCCGAGCACGGGGTGGTGCGGGCCGTCGACGCCGGCGAAGTCGGGCAGCGGCGCGAACTCCTGGACGACGAAGCCCTCGGTGCCGTACCGCCCGGGCAGCGAGGTGACGACCCGCCCGTCGCGCACGATCTCCACGTTGGCGCCCTCCCGGCCCCACAGCGGCTTGCGCACGTAGTCCCGCCAGCTCGAGGGCATCTCGTCGGCGAAGTAGGCCGGCAGCAGCAGCTGCGAGAGCACCGGGTCGCCGCCGAAGAGCCGCCACAGCACCGGCAGCAGCGCCTTGGTGCTCCACAGCATCTTGTAGACCGGCTCGACCCAGGTGGTGCCGCCCGGCCGGGCGGCGTCGGCGAGGACGGCGGCGCCGAACTCGTCGTCGACCAGCCACTCCCAGGGGTAGAGCTTGAAGACGACGTCGAGGTGGCGGCCCGCGGGGTCGTAGAAGCGGCCGTCGCCGGAGTCCAGCGCGATGTCCTCGACGACGACCTCGACGGCCTCGTAGCCGGCCTGCACGACGGTGTCCATCAGGTAGGCGACGGTCATCCGGTCCTCGCCGGAGACGTCGCTGGTGGACCACGCCAGGTGCACCCGCGGGCGCACGCCGGTGCGCCGCTCCCAGCGGGTGAGGTTGCGCTGCCACGCGGCGACGAGCTTCTCGTGCAGCGCGTTCCACTGGTCGCGGCCCTGGCCGGTGAACAGGTGCCAGTTCCACTGCGCGACCGCCGCCTCGACCAGCCCGGTCGGGGTGTCGGCGTTGAACTCCAGCAGCTTCGGCGGACCCGAGCCGTCGTAGCGCAGGTCGAAGCGGCCGTAGACGCTCGGCGGCTCGCCCTCCCAGGTGGCCCGGATGCCCGAGCGGGCGATCAGCGGGATGCCCATCCGGTCGAACAGGTCGTTCTCGACGACGTGGTCGCCCGCGGCCACGCACATCTCGAACAGCTGGGACACCCACCCCTCGAGACGGGCGACCTCGTCGGAGGTGAAGTCGTAGTACGGACCCTCGCGCCAGTAGCTGCGCACGTCGCCGCCGGGCGTCGTGGTGCGGTTGTAGACCAGGCCGGAGGACTCGATCTCGGCCTCCCAGCCGGGCCGGACGACGCCGGCCTCGACGCGGCGCACCGGCTCAGGACCCCGAGCTGCCGGTGCCGCCGGTGCCGGAGCCGATGCCGCCGGTCACCCGCGTGCCGCTGGCCACCGACCCGGTTCCGGGCAGGCCGTAGCGCTGGCGGGCGGCGGTGTCGCGCGGGTCGACACGGGTGCCGCCGGAGGGCAGCACGGTGCCGACGGGCAGGCCCGGGCGGAAGCCGCCGAGGTAGAGGAAGAAGAGCCCGCCACCGCCGCCGCGGTAGTCGTCGTCGCAGTAGTCCTCGTCGACGATCTCGCCGTTCTCGTCGGTGCAGTAGGCGACCTGCTCCTCCTCGTCGTCGCTGCCGCAGCCGGCGAGGAACCCGGTGGCGGCGGTGGCGAGCACCGTCGTCGTCAACGCGCTGCGCACCCGGTTCGAGAACGCCATGGACCCCTCCCGGCTCGGTGGACGCCCTGACCCTAGGTCCCCGGCGGTACCGGCCCGCCCTCCGGGCGGCACGGACGGTCCCGTTCCACTAGCGTGCGGCTCGTCGCCGAGCCCCGGGGAGGCGCGATGGCCGCCAGGGAACCCGCCGAGATCGCCCGCGTCGCGAGCGCCACCGGTGCCAAGAAGGTGCACCGGACGTGGGACCGGGTGCTGGTCAGCGCCTTCCTCGCCGGCGCCTACATCTCCTTCGGCGCGCTGGTGGCGATCACCGTCTCCTCCGGCCTGGACGCCGGGACGTGGGGCACGCTGCCGACCCTGTTCATGGGCGCGGCCTTCACCCTCGGCCTGGTCCTGGTGCTGATCGCCGGGTCCGACCTGGCCACCGGCAACATGATGCTGGTCCCGCTCGGCGCGATGAACGGCAAGCTCGGCCTCGGCGACGTCGTCCGCAACCTCACCCTGGTGCTGCTGGGCAACCTGCTCGGCGCCCTGTTCGTCGCGTACTTCCTCGCCGTCTCCACCGGGGTGATCGGCGACCCGGACAGCACCGGCAACGCGGGGCTGACCTTCGCCCGGCTGGCCGAGATCGCCGACGGCAAGACCCACCACACCGCGTGGGAGACCTTCCTGCGCGGCGTCGGCTGCAACTGGCTGGTGTGCCTGGCGGTGTGGATGTCGCTGGCCGCCACCAGCGTCTCGGGCAAGATCCTCGCGGTCTTCTTCCCGGTCATGGCCTTCGTCGCGATGGGCTTCGACCACGTCGTCGCCAACATGTTCTTCCTGCCCGCCGCGGTGTTCGCCGGCGTCGAGGGCGCCACCTGGGGCGACACCGTCGTCAACTGGCTGCTGGCCGGCGCCGGCAACCTCGTGGGCGCGGTCGTCTTCGTCGGGACGTCGTACTGGTACCTGTTCCTGCGCGACGAGCCGCAGGCCGCGCCGCGCACCGGGGCGGAGCCGGCCGAGCGCGCCTGAGGCCGACCGTCGCTACCGTCGCCCGCGTGAGCGAGACCAGCACACCTCCCCCGGACGACGACGCCGCCGCGGCGGCCCGGATCGCCGCCGGCTACGCCGCCGAGGGGGCCGCGCTCGACCTGGGCGCCGTCTCCGCCGGCGGCCGCACCCACCCGGGCGCGCAGGTCCGGCTGCCGCTGTCGTCGCTCAACCGGCACGGCCTGATCGCCGGGGCCACCGGCACCGGCAAGACCCGGACGCTGCAGCTCATGGCCGAGCAGCTGTCGGCCGTGGGCGTCCCGGTCGTCCTCGCCGACCTCAAGGGCGACCTCGCCGGCCTGGCCGAGCCCGGGGTGGCGGGCGAGCGGGTCACCCGCCGGGCGGCCGAGACCGGCGACCCGTGGACGCCGTCCGCGTTCCCCGTCGAGTACCTGGCGCTCGGCGGGCTCGGCACCGGCGTCCCGGTGCGCGCCACCGTCAGCGACTTCGGGCCGACGCTGCTGGCGAAGGTGCTCGGCCTCAACGCCACGCAGGAGAGCTCGCTCGGCCTGGTCTTCCACCACGCCGACGAGGCCGGCCTGCCGCTGCTCGACCTCGCCGACCTGCGGGCGCTGCTCACCTGGCTCACCCGGCCGGAGGGCAGGGCGGAGCTCGCGGGCCTCGGCGGGCTGTCGAAGGCGACGGCCGGCGTGGTGCTGCGCGAGCTCGTGGCGCTGGAGGACCTCGGCGGCGACGTCTTCTTCGGCGAGCCCGCCTTCGACCCCGCCGACCTGATCCGCACCGCGCCCGACGGCCGCGGGGTCGTCAGCGCCGTCGAGCTGCCCGCCGTCGCCGACCGGCCGGCGCTGTTCTCCACGTTCCTCATGTGGCTGCTGGCCGAGCTGTTCGAGGAGCTGCCGGAGGTCGGCGACCTGGAGAAGCCGAGGGTGGTGTTCTTCCTCGACGAGGCGCACCTTCTCTTCAGCGGCGCGAGCAAGGCGTTCCTGACGGCGGTCACCCAGACGGTGCGGCTCATCCGCTCCAAGGGCGTCGGCGTCTTCTTCGTCACCCAGCAGCCCACCGACGTCCCCTCCGACGTCCTCGGCCAGCTCGGCAACCGCGTGCAGCACGCGCTGCGCGCCTTCACGCCGGAGGACGCCGACGCGCTCAGGAAGACCGTGCGGACGTTCCCGCGCAGCGACGTCTACGCCGACGTCGCCGAGCTGCTCACCTCGCTCGGCACCGGCGAGGCGGCGGTGACGGTGCTCTCCGAGCGCGGGGCGCCCACTCCCCTGGCGCGCACGGTGCTGCGCGCGCCGCGGGCCTCCATGGGCACCGTGGCGCCCGACGTGATGGCCGCCGCGGTGGCCGCCTCGCCGCTGCAGGCGCGCTACGGGACCGCCGTCGACCGGGAGTCGGCGAAGGAGCTGCTGGCCGCGCGGCTGGCGCCGCCGCCGGCCCCGCCGGAGGCCCCGGCCCGGCAGCGGGAACCACGCCGGGAGCCGGCGCCGCGCCGGGAGCGCGCGCCCCGCCGGGAGGCGGAGCCGGCCGCCGACGGCGGGCTGCTCGCCGACGTCATGGCCTCCCCGGTCTTCCGGAGCTTCGCGCGCTCGGCCGCCTCGGCGCTGGGCCGCGAGCTCACCCGCGGCCTGTTCGGCACCCGCCGGCGCCGCTGACGCCCCCGCGCCGGGGTGCGACCGGCGGGCACCGGTGGCACGGTCGGACGGCACGCGGAACCGGGGAGGCACAGGGCGATGCGGTACAGGGAGGGCGGCGACCTCGACACGTCGTCGATCCAGGACCGGCGGGGCCGCGGAGGCGGCGGCGGGTTCGGCGGTCGCGGCGTCGCGGTCGGCGGCGGCGGGCTCGGCCTGGTCGGCATCCTGGTCCTGGTGCTGTTCCAGGTCCTCGGCGGGGGCGGCGGAGGCGGCACCGGCGGCGGTGGGCTCGGCGCGCTGTCCGGCGGGCTCGGACCGGGCGAGACGGCCGACAACAGCGCGCTCGAGCAGTCCTGCGACGACAGCGGCGACGCCAACACCTCCGTCGAGTGCGCCGTCGTCGCCGACATCGACTCGATCCAGGACTACTGGTCGCAGGCCCTCGACGGCTACGCCCCCACCGACACGGTCTTCTTCTCCGACCAGGTCAGCACCCAGTGCGGCGGCGCCACCAGCGGGTCGGGCCCCTTCTACTGCCCGGCCGACCGGCTCGTGTACATCGACCTGACCTTCTTCGACACGCTGCGCAGCCAGTTCGGCGCCGAGGGCGGCGCGTTCCCGAACGCCTACGTGCTCGCCCACGAGTACGGCCACCACGTGCAGAACCTGCTCGGCACCAACCAGCAGGTGACGCCGGGCGAGACCGGGCCGACCAGCGGCACCGTGCGGCTGGAGCTGCAGGCCGACTGCTACGCCGGTGCGTGGGCCAACCACGCGACGACGGTGCCCGACGAGTCCGGCGCCCCGCTGATCACCGAGATCACACAGGCCGACATCGACGCGGCGCTGGACACCGCGGGCCGCATCGGCGACGACTTCATCCAGGAGAACCTCGGCGGCGGCAGGGTCGACCAGGACACCTTCACGCACGGCTCGTCCGAGCAGCGGCAGCGCTGGTTCCTCACCGGCTACCAGACCGGGGACCCCGCGCAGTGCGACACCTTCGCCACCGACGACCTGGGATGACCCGGTGACCGAGCACCTGCGGGTGACCCGGGACGGCGCCGTCGCCGTCCTCACCATCGACCGCCCGGACAAGCGCAACGCCATGACGGCGGCCATGTGGGCGGCGCTGCCCGGCGTGCTCGCCGGCCTGGCCGGGGACCCCGACGTGCGGGTCCTCGTGGTCACCGGCGCCGGCCCGAGCTTCTGCGCCGGCGCCGACATCGCCGACCTGCTCGGCGGCCCCGACGCCGAGGACCCGATGGCCCGGCTGCGCCGCGACAACCTCGCCGCCCAGGCGGCGCTGCGCGACTTCCCCAAGCCGACGATCGCGATGGTCCGGGGCCACTGCATCGGCGGCGGCGTGGAGCTGGCCACCTGCTGCGACCTGCGGTTCACCGACCCGACCGGCGTCTTCGGCGTCACCCCGGCGAAGGTGGGGATCGTCTTCACCCCGACGTCGACCCGCCAGCTCGTGCAGCTGGTCGGGCCGGCCACCACCCGCTACCTGCTCTACTCCGGCGAGCTCGTCGACGCCGAGACCGCCCTGCGCACCGGCCTGGTCGACCGGCTGCTGCCCGCGGGCGACCTCGCCGGCGAGGTGCGACGGTTCGCCGAGGTGCTCGCCGGCCGTTCGGCGCTCACCCAGCGCGCGGCCAAGGAGATCACCGCCGCGCTGGCCGCCGGCACCCCCGGCGACGACGTCGAGGAGCTCGCGGGGCGCTGGTACCGGGAGACCGCGGCGGCCGGCGAGCTCGCCGAGGGCGTGGCCGCCTTCGCCGAGCGCCGGGCGCCGCGCTTCCCCTGGCGGGGCTGACCCGACCCCACCGGCGGGGCCGGGTCAGGCGACCGACAGGCCCTGCTCCTCGGCCTCGACGGCGGCGTTCCACTCCGGCTTCTCGGCCTGCCAGCGGTCCTCGGTGCGGCCGACGCGCCAGTAGCCCGACACCGACAGCCGCTCGCGCGGGACGCCGAGGCCGGTGCGCACGAACCGGCGGAGCTCCCGGACCGAGCCCGCCTCGCCGTGCACGAACACGTGGACGTCGCCCTCGGGCAGGTCGGCGCCGAGCACGGCGGCCACCAGCGCCACCCCGGGCGCCGCGCTGCGGTGGACCCAGGTGACCCGCACGCCGTCGCCGGCGGTGAGCTCCTGCTCCTCCTCCGGGCCCGCGACCTCGAGGAACACCTCGGCGCGGGCGCCGGCGGGCAGCACCTCGAGCGCGGCGGCGATCGCCGGCAGCGCGGTCTCGTCGCCGGCCAGCAGGTGCCAGCCGGCCGTCGCGTCGGGCGTGTAGGCCCCGCCGGGGCCGAACAGCTGCAGCGTGTCGCCCGGCCGGGCGGCCAGCGCCCACGGACCGGCCACGCCCTCGTCGCCGTGGACGACGAAGTCGAGGGTCAGCTCGCCGGCGTCGGCGTCCCACGCACGCACCGTGTAGGTGCGGGTCACCGGCCACTGCTCGCGGGGCAGCCGCTCCTGCACGTCCTCGACGTCGAAGGGCGCGGCGTAGCCGGCGCCCGGCGGCGGGAAGAGCAGCTTCACGTACGAGTCGGTGTGCTGCGGCGCGAAGCCGGCGAGGCCCTCGCCACCGAGCACGACGCGGACGACGTGCGGGGTGAGCCGCTCGGTGCGCACGACGGTGCCGGTGCGCGGCGTCCGGCGGCGGCGGGCGTTCGGGTCGGCCACGGGCCCTCCTCGAGTCAGGGAAGGCTCACCTTACTCCGCGCACACCAGCGCCTTCCCCGCAGACCCGCAGGCCGGAGCCCGTTTCCGGACCGTCCCGTCCGGGTAGCCGGTGGCCTGCGGGAACGACGCCGTCCCGGCGCTGCCGCCCGGGCGAGCACTGCTGCCCGGACGGCGTCCGACCCGCACTTCCCCACGGCTCAAGCCGAGCGGTGCCCCCACCGCCGGCCTGCTCCACGCGCATGCGCTCCGGCGACGACCGTCGATCCGGGATGTGTGCGTGATCGCTTCCCGGGTAGCGAGATGCCGACCGAGATCCACTCAGGAGGAACGATGACCCACTCCATCGACGCCCCCCTCCCGCCGCCGCCCTCCTCGGGCGCGACCGGCTACGGGGACACGAGTACGACCTCGACCACCACCTCCGGCTCGCCGTCGACCACCGACGTGGCGAAGGACGAGGCCCGCAACGTCGGCCAGACCGCCAAGCAGGCCGGCAGCCAGGTCGCCTCGACCGCCGCCGACCAGGCGAAGAACGTCGTCGCCGAGACCAAGCAGCAGGCGCAGAGCCTGGTCGAGCAGGGCCGCACCCAGGTGCGCCAGCAGGCCGTCTCGCAGCAGCAGAAGGCCGGGCAGAGCCTGGCGGGGCTCGCCGAGCAGCTGCGCAACATGGTCGAGGGCAACGCCCCGGCCCCCGGCCCCGCCCGCGACCTCATCACCGAGGGCGCCGGCCGTGTGCAGCAGTTCGCCGACGTGCTGCAGAACTGCGAGCCCGCCGACCTGCTCGAGGACGTGCGCAGCTTCGCCCGCCGCAAGCCCGGCGTCTTCCTGCTCGGCGCCGCCCTCGCGGGCGTCGTCGCCGGCCGGCTGACCAGCGGCGTCAAGGCCGCCCACACCGACGACTCGTCGTCGCGCCAGGGCCTGTCGTCGACGACGTCGACCTACGGCTCGGGCAACTACGTGGACCCGGCGCCGGCCTACTCCGGCTACGAGACCACCACGACGACCGGCTACCAGACCACCGGCGCCGGCTACGGGACGACCACGGGCTACGAGAGCACCGGCTACGAGTCGACGACCGGGTACGAGACGACCGGGACCACCGGCACCCCGCTGCCGCCCCCGCCGTACGGCACCGTGCCCCCCGAGGGCAGCGTCGTGCCGCCGGCCGCCCCCGCCGGCTGGGACGACCCGACCCGCCGTCCGGGCCAGGGGGTCTGAGCCATGTCCTCCCCCTACTCCGGCGCGACGCCGGTGGGCGGCCAGAGCGGCTACCCGCCGGAGCCGCCGCAGGCCAACTACGCGGTGACCCCCGGCTACGAGCAGGGCACCGGCTACGAGCAGGGCACCGGCTACGACCAGGGCACCGGCTACCAGCAGGGCGCCACCGCCTACGGCCAGGACACCGGCTACACCGACGCCTCCTACGGGGCGCACGCCGGTGACCGCGGCACCCCGATGACCGAGGCCGGCCGGCCCGACGTCGAGGGCGCCTCGGTCGGCGAGCTCATCAGCGAGGTCACCAAGGACTTCTCCGTCCTGATGCGCCAGGAGATCGCCCTGGCGAAGGCCGAGGTCACGACCGAGGCGAAGAAGGCCGGCCAGGGCGCGGGCATGCTCGGCGCGGCCGGGTTCGCCGGCTACATGACGATCCTGTTCCTCTCCTTCGCCCTGTGGTGGGCGCTGGAGAACGTCATGGACGCGGGCCTCGCCGCGCTCATCGTGGCCGTCCTCTGGGGCGTCATCGGCGCCGTCGCCTTCGTGATGGGGCGCAAGAAGTTCCGGCAGGTCAACCCCAAGCCCGAACGGACCGTGGAGACCCTCCAGCAGGTCCCCGGCGCCCTCAAGCCCCACTGACCCCGGCCCTGCGGGCCCCTCACCCTCCCTGGAGCAGACATGACCAGCAGTGACCCGGACGTCATCCGCCGGCAGATCGAGGAGACGCGGCGCGAGCTCAGCTACGACGTCGACGCCCTCAACGAGAAGGTCAACCCGGCGCGCGTCGTCGACCGCCGCATGGCCTCGGCCAAGGGCCGCTTCGCCAACGTCAAGGACCGCGTCATGGGCTCGGCCCACGACACCCGGTCCTCGGCCCGCGGCACCACGCAGAACGCGCTGAGCTCGGTGCAGGGCACCGCGCACGACGCGGTCGGCTCGGTGCAGGGCGCGGCCGGCACCGTGCAGGACGCCGCCTCGCAGGCCGCCCACGCCGTCCAGCAGGCCCCCGACGCGGTGGTCCGCCAGACGCAGGGCAACCCGCTCGCGGCCGGCCTCATCGCCTTCGGCGTCGGCTGGCTGGTCTCCAGCCTGCTGCCGGCCTCGCAGAAGGAGCAGCAGCTGGCCCAGCAGGCCGAGACGGCCCTGCGCGAGCACAAGGACCAGCTCCTCGCCCCGGCCAAGCAGGCCGCGCAGGAGGTCGGCGAGCAGCTCAAGCCGGCCGCGCAGCACGCCGTCGAGGAGGTCAAGGGCACCGCCCAGGACGCCGCGCAGACGGTGAAGAGCGAGGGCCAGTCGGCCGCGCAGGACGTGCAGGGCCAGGCCCAGCAGTCCCGCGAGTCGGTGCAGAGCCAGGCCTCCAGCAGCTGACGCACGCACCACCGCAGCACCTGCAGCGCCCCGCCGGGTCCGCCCGGCGGGGCGCTGCCGCGTCCGGGGCTCCCCCCGCCCGGGTGAGCGGCCCAGCGGCCGGGTGCACCGCCGCGCCGGCCCGGCCGATCCCTCCCCTGTGACGACGGCGACCGCCCCCGACGCCGCGCGGCTGCGCGCGCTCGAGGCCCGGGTGGCGGAGCTCGAGGCGGAGCGGGCCACGCTGACCGCGCTGGTCGACGCCCGCGGTGAGGAGCTGGCGGTCGCCGCCCGGATGCTGCGCGCCCGCGCCGCCACGATGACCGGCGTCGTCGACGCGATCACCCGGCAGTCGGTGGTGGGCACCGACCTCGACGGCGTCGTGCGGGTGTGGAACCCAGGCGCCGAGCGGCTGCTGGGCGTGCCGCGCGCCGCGGTGGTGCGCCGCCGCCGGATCACCGACTTCCACGACCCCGCCGAGCTCGGCGGCCGGGGGCTCGCGGCGCTGGTGCGCACCGCCGCCGAGTGCGGCAGCGACGTCCGCGACTGGACCTACGTGGCCGCCGACGGCACCCGCCGCACCGTCTCGGTCGCGGTGACCCCGCGCTCCGACGGCAGCGGTCCCGGCGGCGGGCGGGACGGCTGGACCTTCGTCGGCACCGACATGACCGAGGTGCGCGCGGCCGAGCGGCTCAAGGACCAGTTCGTCGCGCTGGTCAGCCACGAGCTGCGCACCCCGCTGTCCTCGGTGCTCGGCTACCTGGAGCTCGTGCTCGACGACCCCGACCTCGGTGCCGGCACCCGCCGGCATCTCGGCACGGTGCAGCGCAACGCGGCCCGGCTCGAGCGCCTGGTCGGCGACCTGCTGTTCACCGCCCAGGTCGAGGCCGGCCGGTTCGCGCTCACCCCGGGTGAGGTCGACCTGGCCGCGCTGCTGCGCGCCGCCGGCGAGTCCGCGCAGGTGACCGCGGACGGCGCCGGGGTGACGCTCGCGGTGACCGCGCCGGCGTCCGGGCCGGTCGTGCCCGGCGACGCGCTGCGGCTCGGCCAGGCCGTCGACAACCTGGTGTCCAACGCGGTGAAGTTCACGCCCCGCGGCGGGCGGGTGGAGCTCGGGCTCGGCGCCGTGGGGAGTCCCGCGGGCGGCGAGGTCTCGATCGAGGTCCGCGACACCGGCGTCGGCATCCCCGGCGCGGAGCGGGCCGGCCTCGGCACGCGCTTCACCCGCGCGACCACTGCGGTACGCGCCGGGGTGCCCGGCGTGGGGCTCGGGCTGTCCATCACGCACGCCATCGCGGCGGCGCACGGCGGGCGGCTGGAGCTGGCCAGCACGGAGGGCCGCGGCACGACCGCGACGCTGGTCCTGCCGCGCTGAGCACACCGTCGTGCGCCGGCCGTGCGGGGGTCCCGCGGAGGGCCTGCGCGGGCGGTGGCAGGCTGGTGATCGTGAGCACCACGCAGGACGGCGACACGGCGCGGAGGACCCCGGGCCCCGACGGCGAGCTGCCGGCCCGGCTGCTGGCCTTCCTCGACGACGCCCCCGCGCCGGACCTGCCCGCGGCCGACCCGGTGCTGGTGCGGCGGCTGCGCGCCCGCGCCACCGGCTGCGCCGGCACCCGCGTGGTGCCCGAGCCGCGGCGCGGTCAGGCCACCAGCCGGTAGCCCACCCCGCGCACGGTCCGGATCTCGGCGTCGGACAGCCCCGCGGCGGAGAGCTTGCGCCTCAGGTTCGACATGTGCGCCTCGACCAGGCGCAGGCTCCCGGCCCAGTCGGTGCGCCACACCTCGCGCAGCAGCGTCTCGCGCTGCAGCACCCGGCCCGGTCGCGACGCGAGCGCGGCGAGCAGGTCGAACTCGGTGCGGGTGAGGGCGACCGGCGCGCCGTCGACGCGCACCTCGCGGGAGTCCTCGTCGACCTCGAGGTCGGCGAGCCGCACGACGGCGTCGTCGGGGACCGGCAGCACCGCCGCGGCCGCGGGCCGGCGCAGCAGGGCCTGCACCCGCGCCACCAGCTCACGCGGGGAGAACGGCTTGGCCATGTAGCCGTCGGCACCCACCGCGAGGCCCACGAGCAGGTCGACCTCCTCGGCCCGCGCGGTCAGCATGAGGACGTAGCAGCCGCTCTCGGCGCGCAGGTGCCGGCACACCTCCGTGCCGTCGCCGTCGGGCAGCCCGAGGTCGAGGACGACGAGGTCGGGCGCCGACCGGCGCACCTCCGCCAGGCACTCGGTACCCGAGCCGACGGCGCGGACGTCGAGCCCAGCCCGCTCGAGCACCGTGACCACGAGCTCGCGGATCTCCTCGGTGTCCTCCACGACGAGCACCGACTGCGCGCCCACCGCGCCTCCCGTCCCGGCGGCCCCGGTGGCCGCCCCGGGGGGAGCAACGGCGGCGGCGCGGCCGGCCTCCACCCGGGCCGGGGCCGCCTCACCCGGGTGGGGTGGGCTCGGGCGGGGTGGGCTCAGACGAAGGCGCTCACCCCGGTCAGCGCGCGGCCGACGATCAGGCTGTTGATCTCGCGGGTGCCCTCGTAGGAGTAGAGGGCCTCGGCGTCGGCGAAGTACCGCACGACGTCGTTCTCCAGCAGGATCCCGTTGCCGCCGAACAGCTCGCGGGCCAGCGCCACGGTCTCGCGGGCCCGGCCGGTGACGAACGCCTTGGCCAGCGCGGCCTGCTCGTCGCGGAACACGCCCTCCTCCTGCAGCTGGGACACCCGCACCGCCATGCCGAGGCTCGCCGTCACGTTGCCGGCCATGCGGGCCAGCAGGTCCTGGATCAGCTGGAAGCCCGCGATCGGCCGGCCGAACTGCTGGCGCTCCTTGGCGTAGGCGATGGCCGCCTCGAACGCGCCCATCTGGCAGCCCACCGCCGACCAGGCGACGCCGCCGCGGGTCAGCTTGAGCACCCGGTTGACGTCCGTGAAGGAGTTGCCGTGCTCGAGCTTGTTCTCCGCCGGCACCCGGCAGCCCTCGAAGACGATGTCGGCGTTCTGCACGGTGCGCAGCGCGTACTTGCCCTCCATCTTCGTGGGCGTGAACCCGGGGGTGCCCTTCTCGACCACGAAGGTCTTCACCGAGTCGTCGGCGACGTCGCGGGCGAACACGACGACGACGTCGGCGATGGTGCCGTTGCCGATCCACCGCTTGGCGCCGTCGATGACCCAGCCGTCGCCGTCGCGGCGGGCGGTGGTCTCCAGGCCGCGGGCGACGTCGGAGCCGCCGTGCGGCTCGGTGAGCGCGAAGGCGCCGAGCGTGTCCAGCGCCACCATGCCCGGCACCCAGCGGGCGCGCTGCTCGTCGGAGCCCAGCAGCACGATCGAGCCCATCGACAGGCCGTTGTGGACGCCGAGGAAGGTGGCCATCGACGGGTCGACGCGGGCGGTCTCCAGGGCGATGAAGCCGGTGAACAGCCGCGAGGCCCGCGGCCGGTGCTCGAGGTCGTAGCTGCGGCCGACCATCCCCTCCTCGGCGAAGCGCGGCACGAGGTCCATCGGGAACTCCGAGGACGCCCAGGCGTCGTTGACCCGCGGACGGACCTCCTCGTCGAGGAAGCGCCGGATGCCGGCCAGCTCCTTGCGCTCGTCGTCGTCCAGCAGCGTCTCGTAGCCGTACAGGTCGCCGGTCAGCGCGCCGGTCGTGTCGTCGCTCATCGCAGGGGTCCTCCCGTCGGTGGGTGCCCCTCCCCTACCCGCGACGGCGCAACTCGATCGCGGCCGTCGGGAACGGCACGGTGGGCGCCTCCGCCGTCGCGGTGACGGCGAACCCGCGCGCCCCCGCCGCCTCCGCCACGGCCGCCGGCACGCGCTCCCGGTCCTCCGGGCGCATGACGGAGAACCCGAGGACCATCCGCCCGCCGGGGGCCAGCACCCGCGCGAGGACGTCCCACTCCGGCGCCGGGGGCGTCCAGAACGCCCGGACGTCGACGGCGACCGCGGCGTCGAAGCGCTCCCCGGCGAGGTCGGCGTCGAGCAGCGGGACGGCGTGCACCCGCACCCGGCCGGCGTCGACGGCCGCCCGGTTGCGCCGGGTCGTGGCGGCGGCCATCCGCGCCGACCGGTCGACGGCGACCACCGTCCCGTCCCCGACCGCGGCGGCGAGCTCCGTCACCAGGACGCCCGCGCCGCAGCCGACCTCGAGCACCCGCTCCCCCGGCGCCGCCGCCACCACGCCGGCGACGAACGCGAGGCGGTCCGAGGCGCGGGCGCTCACGCGGGCGTCGTCTCAGGCGTGGGCCTGGCCGGTGGACGCGCTGGTGCCGCCGTCGACGGGCAGCACCGCGCCGGTGACGTAGCGGGCGCCCTCGCTCGCGAGGAAGAGCACCGCGGGCGCGATGTCCTCCGGCTCGCCGATGCGGCCGAGCGGGACGCGGTTGACGTGCGGCGCGAGGGAGGCCTCGTCGCGCGGGACGTCCGCGTTGATCTCGGTGAACGTGAAGGCGGGGGCGACGGCGTTGAGCCGCACGCCGCGACCACCCCAGTCGAGCGCCAGCGACTGCACGAAGACGGTCACCGCCGCCTTGGACGCGTTGTAGGCGGCCTGTCCCCAGTCGCCGCGCAGGCCGGAGACCGAGGAGACGGCGACGAGGTTGCCGCGCGACTCCGCGAGCACCGGCAGCGCGGCCTTGGCCAGGTGGAAGAAGGCGTCGACGTTGGTGGCGCGCAGGTGCTCCCAGGCGTCGTCGGCCAGGTCGGTGAGCTCTCCGCTCTCGTACGCGGCGGCGTTGCTCACCACGACGTCGATGCGGCCGAACCGGTCGACGACGTCGGCGACGAGCTGCCGCACCTGCGCGGGGTCCGAGACGTCGGCCGGGAGCGCCGCGGCGCGGTCCTCCGGGACGCCCTCCAGCGCGGCCTCCAGCTTCTCCCGCCGGCGGCCCGTGACCGCGACGGTGGCGCCGGCGTCGAGGAAGGCGCGGGTGATGGCCAGGCCGATGCCGGAGCCGCCCCCGGTGACGAGGACGACGGAGCCGGTGAAGTCGAACGAGGAGGTCGCCATGGCCTGCTCCTCCCCCGCTCCGGGCACGCGGAACCCCGGATCAGCCCAGCGCGTCGGTGAGGACCGCCACGAGCCGCCCGACCTCGCCCGGGTCCGGCGCGTGGTCCGGGTTGACCTCGGTGACGCACAGCCCGCGGAACCCGCTCGCCGCGCACAGCAGGCGCAGCACCGCGGCGACGACGTCGAGCGGCAGTCCCCGCCCGTGGTCGGGCACGTCCGCCAGTGGCAGGTCGAGGAACTCGACGACGTCGACGTCGAGGTGCACGAGGAAGCCGTCGGGCCCGTCGACGGCCGCGGCGGCCCGTGCGGCGGAGCCCTCCGGGTCGGCCGCGACCGCGCCGGCCGGGATCGCCCGCAGGCCGATCCGGCCGGCCGTCGCGGCGTCCGGCTCGGCGGCCCGCACGCCGACCGCGACGACGTCGTCCACCGCGAGCGGCGGGCGGGCCGGGCCGGCGGCGAGCAGGCCGGGGTCGCACCCGGGCAGCGCGAGGACGTGAGCCAGCGCCATGGAGTCCGCGACGCCGGTGGGGTTGTCGGCCGGCGTGCGCAGGTCGACCCCGCCGTCGACGTAGACCAGGCCCGGACGCAGCCCGGCCGCGCGGGCGCCGGCGACGAGCCCGACCGTGGTCGTGCACTCCCCGCCGACGACCACCGGCAGCCGTCCTGCCGCCAGGGACCCGGCGACCGCGTCCCGCACCGCGACGAGGCCGGCGGCGACGCGCCCGGCATCGCGCACCCGGCCCTCGGGAGCCCGGCCCGCCGCCCAGCGCGCCGGGGCGAACAGCTCGCGCACCGCCACCTCCCGGGTGCGGGCCAGCGCCGCGGGCAGGCCGGCCTCCGCCAGCGCCGCCCAGGACCGCTCCTGCCCGGGCCAGTGCGCGGCCGCGCTCGACGGGGCGGCCAGCAGGTCGAGCGCGCTCATGCCGCGGTCCTACCGCGGGGCGCCGACAGGACCGGTCGCGGTTGACACGTGACATCGAACGGTGTCACATGGAGGCGTGTCCGGTCCGACCGCCCTCGCCACCGACGGGCTGAGCCTCGTGGCGACCGCCGGCTTCTCCGTCCCCGCCGCGCTCCTGGTCGCGGGCGTGGTCGCCGCCGTGGTGCGCGACCGGCGGCTGGCCGCCCGGGAGCGGGAGACGCCCGACGGCGCGCACGGGCGCCCGGAGCCGCTCAGTCCCCCGCGAGCGCCCGGAGCTCCGCCTCGACCGCCGCGCTGACCGCCGCCGCCATCTCGGTGCGGAAGCTGGCCAGGAGCGCCTGCGCGGCCGCCGGCTGGAGGCGGGACATCACGTCACCCACCCGGTCGAGCTGCTCGGGCGGTGACGCGGACTCGACCAGGGAGCGCCAGCCGGTCTCGAGGAACATCCCGACGTAGGTGGCGGCGATCTCGCGCACCAGCTCGATCACCCGTGTCTGCGCCGTGATGAGCGCCGACGGCGGCACGCCGAGCTGCATGACCTGCAGGCCGGCGGTCAGCAGCGACGGGTCGGTGACCCGCAGCCGGTCGCCGTCGAGCCGCTCGACCAGGCCGAGGCGGACCAGCTCCTCCACGGTGGCCGGGTCGATCGGCACGCCGGCCCGCGCCGTGAGCTCCCCGGCGGTGGTGTCCTCGGGCTCCGGCGGCAGCCAGGGCGCGAGCAGCGCCCGGTGCAGCGCCAGCGACGCCGACCCGCCGATGGCCGGGGCGGTGACCAGGGTGCGCTCGATGACGGCGAGCGAGTAGCCCTCGGCGAGCATCTCGCGGACCAGCAGCAGCCGGGCGACGTGCTCGGGGCCGTAGTAGCCGGTGCGCCCGACCAGCCGCGGCGGCGGCAGCAGGCCGCGCGCGGCGTAGGCGCGCACGTTGCGCACCGTGATGCCGACCCGCGCGGCGAGCTCGTCGACCGTGAACTCCCGGTCGCCGTCGTCCGCGCCGGGGGTCTGCTCCTGTGCCTCCATCAGGACGGCATCGTAACGGGATCCGCATGTGTCACTTGCCGATGTCACGTCAAACGGTGTCTCATGGGGCCGTGACGTCCGTGGGACCAGCGTTGCTCGCCGTGGAGGACCGTCCCGCCGGAGGGGCCGCCCTCGGTGAGGTCGCGCTCGCCACCGCCCTCGGTGCCGGCCTGATGGCCGCCCTCCTCGCCCTCGTGTGGGCCCACCGCACGCGGCGCACGACCGTGCTCGCCCGCGCCGGCGACGCGCTCGGCCGCGCCACCCACGTCCCCGGCTGGGTGGCCCTGCCCACCGTCCTCACGACCGCGTCGCTGCTCGTCGCGCTGCTCGGGATGCTGTGGGACATCGCGCTGCACATCGGCGTCGGCCGCGACGAGGGGCCGCTGGCCAACCCGGCCCACCACCTCATCCTGTTCGGCCTGTTCGGCGTCTTCGCCGGCGGCGTGCTCGCCTGCTCGATGCCGCTCGGCGGGCGCCCCGGCCCGGCCGCCGTCCGCTTCGTGCGCGGCTGGGACGTGCCGGTCGGCGGCGTCCTGCTCACCGCCTCGGGCTCCTACGCGCTGCTCGGCTTCCCCCTCGACGACGTCTGGCACCGCCTGTTCGGCCAGGACGTGACGCTGTGGGGCCCGACCCACCTGATGCTCATCGGCGGCGCCGGCCTGTCGATCGTCGGCCTGCTCGTGCTGGAGATGGAGGGCCGCGGGAGCCCGTCCACCGACGACGGCGACCGGCGGGCCGGCGACCGCGCCCGGTTCGTGCGCCAGGCCTCGGCGATGGGCGGCCTGCTGCTCGGCCTGTCGGTGTTCCAGGGGGAGTTCGACTTCGACGTCCCGCAGTTCCGCCTGGTGCTCGAGCCGTTCATGGTCGCCGCGGCCGCCGGCGCCGCGCTGGTCGCCGCCCGGCTCTGGATGGGCCGCGGGGGCGCGCTGGCCGCCGCCGTGTTCTTCCTCGCCGTCCGCGGCACGATCGCCGTCCTCGTCGGCCCGGTGTTCGGCGAGATCACGCCCACGTTCCCGCTGTACCTGGGCTCGGCGCTGCTGGTCGAGCTGCTCGCGCTGGCCTGGCCGCCCGCCCGCCGCCCGCTCGCCTTCGGCGCCGTCGCGGGCGTGCTGGTCGGCACCGCGGGCACCCTCGTCGAGGGAGTGTGGACCGGCCTCACCCGGGTGCTGGAGTGGAACGGCGACGTCTTGGTCGAGGGCACGCTGATGGCCGTCGTCGGCGGGGTCGCCGGCGGCCTGCTCGGCGCCCTGCTCGCGCTGGGCCTGCGCCGGCGGCTGCCGCGTCCCGCCGTCGCCCGGGGCGTGCTGGCGCTCGCGCTGGCCGCGATCGCCGGCGGGGTGGCCAACGGCCTGGTCGCCACGGTGCCGGGCGACCTGCGGGCCACTCTGGCCGTCGACGAGGTCACCACCGACCCGCGCACGGCCGACGTCACCGTGACGCTCGACCCGGCCGGCGCCCTCGACGACCCGGCCTGGGTGCAGATCACCGCCTGGCAGGGCCAGGGCCTGGTGGTCACCGACCTCGAGCGCACCGGACCCGGGCGGTACCGCACCACGGAGCCCGTGCCGGTCGACGACGACTGGAAGACGCTGCTGCGCCTGCACGACGGCCGGGTGCTGGCCGCGGTGCCGGTCTACCTGCCCGAGGACCCGGCGATCCCGGCGGAGGAGGTCCCCGCCACCGACGGCGTGACGCGGTCGGCGGTCCCGGAGATCGACGTCCTGCAGCGCGAGCTGACGGCCTCCGGCGGCGGGCTGTGGGCCGCGGCCAACCTGGTGGTGCTCGCCTGCACGCTCGGGGTGGTCGGGGCGATCTCCTGGGGCGTCGGGCGGTACGCGCGCCGCGGCGGCCCCGGCGGGCGCCTCCCCGGACTGCCCGTCGACGGCCCGGTCGCGGCCGGCGTGGGCGGCCGGTGATGCGCCCGCCACCTCCCGCTCGCCGGCGCCGTGCTCGCCCTCGCCCTGAGCGGGTGCGCGGGCACGGCCCCCGCGGAGGCGCGCACCCCGGCCCCGTCGGCCTCCTCGTCCGCCCCGTCGTCGGGCTCCTCGTCCGCTGCGCCCTCCTCCCCCGCCGTCCGGGCGGTCGCCGTCGAGGTGGCCGGCGGGCGGGTCACCGGGGACACCGGCCGGGTGGTCGTGGCCGCCGGCGAGCGGGTGGCGCTCACCGTCACCAGCGACGTCGCCGACGAGCTGCACCTGCACGGCTACGACCTCACCGCCGACCTCGCGCCGGGCACCCCCGCGACGGTGGAGTTCACCGCCGACCTCCCCGGCGTGTTCGAGGCGGAGCTGCACGGATCGGGCACGGTGCTGCTGTCGCTGCAGGTCGGGTGAGCGTCCTCGCCCACGGGGTGGGGTCGCGCACCGACCTGCCCCTCCCCCTGGGCCTGGCCCTCTACGGCGCGGGCGCGGCGATCCTGGTCAGCTTCGCCGTGCTGCTGCTCCTGTGGCGCCGGCCGCGACTCGGCGGCGCGCACTCGGGGCACCCGCTGCCGCCCCGGGTGCAGCGCGCGGCCGGCAGCGCGCCGCTGCGCCGGGGCCTGCAGGCGCTCGCGCTCGCCGTCGCCGTCGTCGTGCTGCTCGTGGCCCTGGCCGGCCCGGAGGAGACCGACCGCAACCTCGCGCCCTGGGCGCTGTACGTGACCGCCTGGGTGGGCCTGGTGCCGGCGAGCCTGCTGCTCGGGCCGGTGTGGCGGGTGCTCAACCCGCTGCGGCTGGTGTCGCGCGCGCTGCGCCCGCTCACCGGCCCGCCGCGGGGCGACGCCCGGCTGCCCGCGCTGGGGCTGTGGCCCGCGGCGGTCTCGCTGCTGGTGTTCGTCTGGCTGGAGCTGGTGTTCCCCGGCCGGGCGGAGCCGGTCACCGTGGCGGTGTTCCTGCTCGCGTACGCGGTCGTGCACCTGGCCGCGGCCGCCTGGTTCGGCGAGGTCTGGTTCGCCCGCGGCGACGGCTTCGAGGTCTGGTCGACGCTGCTCGCCCGGCTGTCCGTGGTCGCCCGCCGCGACGACGGCGTGGTCGTCGCCCGCTCGCCGCTGTCGAACGCGATGTCCACGCCCGACGAGCGCGGGCTGGCCGCCGTCGTCGTGGTGCTGCTCGGCTCCACCGGCTTCGACGGGCTCTCGCGGACCGTGTGGTGGCAGACCGGTCCCGGCGCGGCCGGCGACACGCTGTCGGGCACGCTCGGGCTGGCCGCCTGCACCGCGCTCGTCGCAGGCCTGCACGTGCTGGGCACGCGGCTGTCGGGGCGCCTGGGCCGGCTGCCGCTCGGCCCGCAGCCCCGGCTCTACGCCGCCTCGGTGGTGCCGATCGCCGTCGGCTACGCCGTGGCGCACTACTGCTCGCTGCTGCTCCTCGACGGGCAGACGACGTGGATCCTCGCCAGCGACCCGTTCGGCACCGGCGCCGACCTGTTCGGGACGGCGGCGAACGTGGTCGACCTGCGCGCGGTCGGCCCGGACCTCATCGCCTGGGTGCAGGTCGGCGCCGTCGTGCTCGGCCACGTCGTCGGCGTGCTGCTCGCCCACGAGAAGGCGCTGCGGGTGGCGCCCCGGGCCCCGGCGTCGGACCAGCTGCCGCTCGTGCTGGTCATGGTGGCGTTCACCGTCGCCGGGCTCGGCCTGCTGTTCGGCTTCTGAGCCGCGCCCCGCTCAGCCGCGCTGGCGCCGCCGCCGGCCGGCGAAGGCCTGCTTGACCCGCCGCCAGCGGTTGGGCGTGTGCTCGGCGTCGAGCAGCTCGGTCTCGGCGAGGAACCGCTCGACCGGGTCGAGCTCCGGCGGCTCGAAGGGCACCAGCGATCGGCCGGTGGGCCGCATCAGGGCGTCGATCGCGCGCACGAGCGAGCCGCCGTGCTCCTCGACCGCCGCCGCCACCCGCTCCGGCTCGACGCCGAGGTGCTCGCCGAGCAGGCGGTGGCGCAGGCCGAGCACCGCCGCCCGCAGCTCCTCCTCGCGCGGCTCGCCGTTGCGGGCCTCGATCGACACGTCGCACTCGGTGTCCAGGCCCATGGACCGGTTGTTGAGGTTCGACGAGCCGATCCGCAGCAGCCGGTCGTCGAGGCAGGTCACCTTGGCGTGCACGTAGATCGGCCGGCGGCCCTCGGCCACGGGCACCAGCAGCCGGAAGCGGTCGTACCGGTCGGCCTCGCGCACCAGCTCGAGCAGCTTGGCGCGGGCGGTGTCCATCGACTTCACCTCCAGCCAGCTGTCGGCCGTCAGCGGGTTGAGGACGACGAACTCCGGCCCGTCCTCCTCCCCCAGCCGGTCGGCGATGGCCTCGGCGATGCGGCGGTTGGCGAAGTACTGCGTCTCGATGTAGACGGTGCGCCGGGCGGCGGCGATCACCGCCAGCCACAGCAGCTCGATCTCGTGCACCAGCTCCGCGCCGCCGTGCTCGGGGCGGGTGCGGGAGATGGCCACGTCGACGTCGGTCAGGAAGGTCTCGGCGCCCTCGGGCCAGCACGCCTCGACGTCCTCCACCGGGTCGAGGTGCTCGCCGGTGCCGCTCTCCCACCGCTCGCGGGCGAGGTCGCCCAGCGCACGCGCGGCCGGGCCCGAGACCAGGCTCGTGACGTCGTGCCACGGCCCGCGCAGCCGCGTGGAGTGCGGCCGGTGCCGCAGCGGGTGGCGGTCGCGGTGCTCGGAGGTGTCCCAGCGGTCGGCGGTGACGTCGATGCCGCCGGCGAAGGCCAGGCAGTCGTCGATGACGACGATCTTCTGGTGGTGCGCGCCCCCGAGCGGGTGGTGGGTGTCGACGGCGAACCGCAGCCGGTCGGGCGTGCGCCGGTTGAGCAGCACGATCGGGGCCATGCGCCGGTTGAGCGCCACGACCATCCCGAGGTCCCACTGCAGGACGCCGATCTCCAGCCGCGGGTTGGCGGCCACCGCCTGCTCCAGTACGTGGCCCAGGCGGTCCTCGCGCGGCCGGCCGGGGGTGCGCGGGTCCATCCGGATGCGGGGGTCGAAGTCCCAGCCGATGAACAGCACCCGGCGCCCGGCGGCCAGCACGGCGCGCTTGAGGGTGGCGAAGTAGTCGGCCGCGTCGACGAAGACGGCGTGCCGGTCGGCCCGCTCGATGCGCCAGCAGGTCTCCCCGGGCACGAGCAGCGTGTCGTCGGTGGGGCGCGGGACGGGCTCGGTCCGGGGCGCCGGGACGGCGGGGGCGCGGGAGGTCGTCCCGGCGGCGTCGGCGCTCTCGATCACCTCGGCAGTGTCCCCGCCTGCGCAAGCACCGTGCCCGGTGCCTCGCCGGACCGGGTGACGTCGGCGCCGGGAGAGGGCGCCGACGTCGCCGTCGGCGGGCGCACCGGTGTGACGCTTGACACGGGGAGCCTCCCTCACTCGACTACGCGGCAGCGGACGCCCGTCCGCCCCGCCGCCCCGAGAGGACGTCATGACAGCTCTCCCCGTGCGCACGACCGGCCCGGCCGCACCCGCGGTCACCACCGACGTGCTGGTCGTGGGGTCGAGACCGGCAGGCGCCTCGGCGGTCCTGTTCCTGGCCACCTACGGCGTCTCGACGCTCCTGGTCACCAAGTACGCCCGGCTGTCCGACACCCCCCGTGCGCACATCACCAACCAGCGCACGATGGAGGCGATGCGGGACATGGGCCTCGAGGAGCGGCTCCTGCGCGAGGCCACCCCGTGGGAGTACATGGGCAACACGACGTTCTGCACGAGCCTGGCCGGCGAGGAGCTGGGCCGCATCCCGTCCTGGGGCACGGACACCGTGCGGCACGCCGACTACGAGCTGCAGAGCCCGACCTCGATGCTGGACGCGCCGCAGACGATCACCGAGCCGGTCCTCGTCCAGGCGGCGCAGGAGCGGGGCGCCCGCGTGCGCTTCGACACCGAGTACCTCTCCCACGTGCAGGACGACGACGGGGTCACCACGACCGTCCGCGACCGGCTCACCGGGGCCGAGTACGCCATCCGGTCCCGGTACCTCGTCGGTGCCGACGGCGCGCGCAGCACGGTGGCCGCCGACCTGGACCTCCCGTTCGAGGGGCCGGGCGCCGTCGCCGGCACGCTGAGCATCGTCTTCGAGGCCGACCTGTCGCGGTTCGTCGCGCACCGGCCCTCCGTCCTCTACTGGATGCTCCAGCCCGGAGCCGAGCGCGAGGGCGTCGGCCTCGGCGTGCTCCGCATGATCAGGCCCTGGGACGAGTGGATGCTCATGTGGGGCTACGAGATGGCGGCCGGGCCTCCCGACCTCACCGACGACGTCGTCCGCGAGCTCGCGGTCGCGCTCGTCGGGACCGACGACTTCGAGATGCGGGTGAAGTCGCGCTCCCCGTGGACGGTCAACCACCACTACGCGACCCGGCTCGCCGAGGGACGCGTCTTCTGCGTGGGCGACGCGGTCCACCGCCACCCGCCCACGAACGGCCTGGGCTCCAACACCTCCATCCAGGACTCCTACAACCTGGCCTGGAAGCTCGCCCACGTGCTCTCGGGCGCGGCGTCCCCGGCGCTCCTCGAGTCCTACGACGCCGAGCGGGCGCCCGTCGCCCGCCAGATCGTCGAACGGGCCAACCAGAGCATCGCGGACACCGGGAAGATCCTCGCCGCGCTCGACCTGTCCGACACCACGGACGTCGCGAAGCTCGAGGCGCAGCTGGCCCTGCGCAAGGCCCCGGGGCCGGAGGGCGAGAAGGTGCGCGCGGCGCTGCGCGAGGCGATCGCCTACAAGGCGTACGAGTTCGACGCCCACGGGGTCGAGCACAACCACCGGTACGCCTCGTCCGCCGTCGTCCCCGACGGCACGCCGATGCCGGAGTTCCGGCGGGATCCGGAGCTGTACGCCCAGCCCACCACCTGGCCCGGCGCCAAGCTGCCGCACACCTGGGTCACGCGGGACGGCCGCCGGGTGTCCACCCTCGACCTCGTGGGGCACGGCCGGTTCAGCGTGGTCACCGGCATCGGCGGGAGGGCGTGGCTCGACGCCGCCCGGGTCCTCGGGTCGGACCTCGGCCTGGAGCTCACCCCGGTCTCGATCGGTCCCGGGGAGGAGTTCGAGGACCCCTACGGCACCTGGGCCGAGCTGCGGGAGATCGAGGACGGCGGCGTGCTGCTCGTGCGTCCGGACGGCTACGTCGCGGCCCGGTCGCCGTCCTCGCCCTCCTCGGCCGACGACGCGCTCGGCTGGCTGCGGGGTGCGCTGACGGCGGTCCTCCGCCCCGACGCCGCCTGAGCCGCGGCCGGAGGCCGGCGCACCGGCACCGACACAGGGCGCTCTCCCTCGGGAGTGCGCCCTGTGTCGTCAGGTGGGCGGAGGGACCTGAAAGCCCGAGGTCCTTGTTGAGAACGATTCTCGTTTGCGATAGGTTTCCCGCGTCCGATCCCGACCCGAGGAGCCCTCGTGAACCGCTCGCGCCTCCGACGCGCCCCCGCCCTGGCCGCCGCGCTCCCCCTCGCCCTGGTGGTGGGTTGCGCCTCCGCCGACACCGGCCGACCGGCCGCCGCCCCCTCGCCCACCGGCGACGGGCACGAGGCCGAGGACGCCTCGGCCCTCGAGGTGGGGGCCAACGCCCCGCGGCTGGCGATCACCTACGACGGCGGCGTCCAGGTCCTCGACGCCGCGACCCTGGAGGTCCTGGCCGACGAGCCGCTGCCCGGGTTCAGCCGGCTCAACCCGGCCGGCGACGGCCGGCACCTGCTGGTCTCGACCCAGGGCGGCTTCCGCGCCCTCGACGCCGGCGCCTGGGCCGAGCCGCACGGGGACCACGCGCACTACTACACCGCCGACCCCCGGCTCACCGACGTCGTGTTCCCGGCCGAGGAGCCCGGCCACGTGGTGACGCACGCCGGCCGCACCGTGCTCTTCGACGACGGCACCGGCGACGTCACCGCGTTCGACAGCGCCGACGTCTCCCGCCCCGACCGGGAGACGCGCGAGTTCAGCACGCCGTCGGCGCACCACGGCGTCGCTGTCGAACTCGCGGACGGCCGGGTGCTCGTCTCCGACGGCACCGAGGACGAGCGCTCCGGGGTCCGCGTGCTGGACGCCGACGGGCAGGAGATCGCCGCCCGCGACGACTGCCCGAACGTGCACGGCGAGACCGTCGCGGCCGGCGAGGCGGTCGTCGTCGGCTGCGAGGACGGCGCCGTCCTGTACGCCGGGGGCCGGCTCACCAAGATCGACAGCCCGGACGGGTACGGCCGCATCGGCAACCAGTTCGGCACCGGGACCTCGCCCGTCGTGCTCGGCGACTACGAGCGCAGCGCGGAGGACCGCTCCAGCACGGTCGCGCTGATCGACACCACGACGGCCTCGCTGCGCCTGGTCGACCTCCCCGCGCCCTACTGGTACCGCTCCTTCGGCCGCGGGCCCGGCGACGAGGGACTGGTCCTGACCTACGACGGCGCGCTGCAGGTCATCGACCCCGCCAGCGGCACGATCACCCGCTCCATCCCCGTCACGGCCCCCTGGGAGGAGTCGGAGGACTGGCAGGACCCGCACCCCCAGGTCTTCGTGGTCGACGGCATGGCCTACGTGACCGAGCCCGCCAGCCGGCAGATCCACGCGGTGGACATCGAGGGCGGTGCGGTCTGGAGGAGCGCGCCGCTGGAGGTGACGCCGAACGAGCTGCGGGGCGTCTCCGGTGACGTCGAGGGCGACGACGCCGGGTGAGCGGACGCCGGGTGAGCGGGCGCCCCGCCCGCGCCGTCGCGGCCGGGCTCACCGCGGTCGCCCTGGCCGGCTGCACCGCCGCTGCGGCGCGGGACGCGGACGGCACGGTGGACGTCGTCACCACGTCCTACCCGCTGCAGTGGGTGATCGAGCAGGTCGCCGGCCCGGACGTCGCCGTCACCGACCTCGTGCCACCCGGCGGGGACACGCACGGGTTCGAGCCCGCCCCGGCCCAGGTCGTCGAGCTGGCCGAGGCCGACCTGGTGGTGCACCTGTCCGGCGGCCTGCAGCCCGGCGTCGACGCGGTGCTCGAGCAGCAGCCGCCGGCGCACCTGGTGGACGTCTCCGACCTGGCGGACCTCGACGGCGACCCCCACTTCTGGCTCGACCCGCTCCGGCTGGCCGACGTCGCCCGGGACGTCGGCGCGGTACTGGCCGAGCTCGACCCGGCAGCGGCGGAGGACGTCGCGGCCCGCGTCGCCGAGGTGGAGTCCACCCTGGCGGCCCTCGACGAGGAGTACGCCACGGCCCTCGCCGGCTGCCGCGGGGCCACGCTGGTGACCGGGCACGAGGCCTACGGCTACCTGGCCGACCGCCACGGCCTGCGGCAGCTGGGCGTCACCGGCATCGACCCGGCGGTGGAGCCCTCGCCGGTCCGGCTGCGGGAGGTGGCGGAGACGGTCCGGGAGGCGGGCGTGCGCACGATCTTCTTCGACGCCGCCGCATCGCCGGCGACGGCGGCCGCCCTGGCCGACGACCTCGGCATGACCACCGACGTGCTCGACCCGATCGAACGCGTCACGCCCCCCGACGACTACCTCGACCGGATGCGCGACAACCTGGCGGCACTGCAGCGGGGACTGGCCTGCGGGGGATGACGGCGCACTCCCCGCACCGGCGGGGAGTCCGCTGGCGCCCGGTGCGACGGGGCCGACCGGGACCGGAGACGACCCAGGCCGTTCCCCCGAGGGGGAACGGCCTGGGTCGTCGGGGTGGAGCTGAGGGGACTCGAACCCCTGACCCCCACACTGCCAGGGCGGCTGAGTGGGGTCCAGGGCGGTACGCCGGAGTTCATTTGCGCAGGTCAGAAGGCTGCGTCGTCGTCTGCGGACCTCCGCGGACGACCTTGAACACCATCGTTAGGCCACCATGGTGGCACCACAGGGCAGCCGCCTAACCCCCTCCAACGAGCGTTGCCGCCGACGACCAGACAGGTCGCCCCTGGAGGGGGCCGGTGAACGTGTGCGTCTGGACGAGGCATGCCTATATGGTCATACTTCTGACCATGACGACTCTGTCGCTCGCGGACGCCAAGGCGCACCTGTCGGCCCTGGTGGCCCGGGTCAGCGGCCAGCATGAGCGGGTCTACGTGACGGTCCACGGCAAGCCGTCGGCCGTCCTAGTGGCGACGGAGGATCTCGAGTCCCTGGAAGAGACGATCGAGATCCTGGCCGATGCCGATACGATGCGGCGACTCCACGCCTCGGATGCCGAGCTGGCCCGTGGCGAAGTAGAGACGCGCGAGGAGCTGGGCGCGGCCATGCGTCGGCGCCTCAGCTCGGGTTCGTGACCGAGGAGCCGGCGGACTACGACCTGGCGATTACGCCGACCGCTCGCCGAGAGCTCACCGAGAATCTGCCCGAGGCAGTCGCCGCGGCCGCCTACGAGTTCATCACCGGCCCGCTGCTGGACAACCCACATCGGGTCGGCAAGCGGCTTCGTCCCCCATTGGAGGACCGGCACAGCGCGCGCCGCGGCACCTACCGGGTCATCTACCGCATCGACGACGACAGTCACACGGTGACCGTCGTCGATGTCGCCCACCGCCGAAATGCGTATCGCTCCGGCCATTGACCACCTGTCGCTACGTTACTGCCGAGGACAGAACCACTAACCGCCAGATTGCGAGTTCACGGGTACGAGGTCCGTGGTGGTCCGCTGCTATACGGACACGCAGGTCACCAGGGAGAGCGGTCGTCGGCGGACGGCTGCGGATGGCCGTGGACAGTTTGCTGTGGCACACAAACTGGCACAGCCCACCTCCGAGAAAGGGAAGACCGTCGGCCTGTTGACGCCAAGCCGAGCTTGACGACCCTGGCCGGCTCCGCCTCGTCGGCAGGTCGAGCAGCCGAGCGCAGGGAGGGGCCGCGCGCGAACTCCCGGCTTGCGCCGGTGCGCTTCGGAGGTTGCCGATCAGCGCGCGCTGACCGCACGTCCCGCACGCTGGAAGCAGCGGTTACTCCTCGTCGCCTTCGCTCGCCGGTGCATCACCGAGGACCGGCGGCTCGCCGGACGCCTCGTCCGCGGGTGAAGTCGACAACCGATGCCCGAGGACTTGCACGGTCACGTCCACGAGAGCGGCGAGGGAGGTGGGCGCGGATGCCGTGGCCAGCATCTTCTTGAAGTCCAGGTCCACGCGGGTCGCGTCCTCTTCGTCAGAGGACCTCACGGTCACTGCGGGCACGAAGAAGTCGTCCGGAATCGACTCCCGGATGGCCGTGACGTCGTTCAGGACGTCGGCGGCCTGGTCTGCGGTCACGTTCACGCGCCGCTGGACGCCATGGAGGGCCACCGCCGTCACCGGCCGGTCACGCAGCGCGGGCGCGAGCTCGTCCCAGCGTGCGGCCAGTGAGTCGTCGCGCCCGCGGAGCTTCCGGCTGTCTGCTGTCACGTGTACACGCCATGGCCCCTGGACAGTGGCGATGGTTTTGCCGACCAGTCGCCACTGGCCGCCCTCGGCCGCCCCACTGTCTTCGGCGTTGAGCACGAGCGCCGCCCGGGTCGCCGTCCACGTGTCGATGTTCGCGTCGAGCAATGGCGTGAGATCCAAACCGCGGAGGGCGCCACCCATGTCCTCCAGACGCGGGAGGTCGAGCATCCCGCCCACGTGCGCCCAGAAGGCCGGCTGCCGGGTGACGTCCGCGCGCCCGAGCAGGTAAGGCAACAGGACGTCCACCTCGGCGTCGGACAACCGCCCGCGCAGCAACTGCTCGGAGGGGTCGTCGTCGAGCGCCAGCACGAGGGCGGAGACGTCGCCGGTGAGACCGACTTCCAGGATCTGCGCCGCCCGCTCCAGCCGGGTGGCGGCGGCCGGCGCGAATAGGTCCCGTACGAGCTCGCCGAATGCCTCCAGCCGGGCGACGTCGTCCAACGTGCCGGTGAGCGGCGTGTGCAGGGACGCGGCGGTGTCCCCTGAGATGACCCCACGACCACCGCGCACTAGGTTTGGACGAACCAGGGCCTGCAGTGGGGCGTCCACCGCGGGGGCACTGGTGAACGCATCGAGCGCCGACACGCCCGTCACCAGGACGTCGGGGGCGTGCACGTCGACGTCACGACGAGCGGCCTCTTCGACGGCCTCCGCCTCTGGTCGACGCAGCGACAGCAACACGGGGGCGTGCTCGCCGAGCGCCTGAACGTCGTGCGCGGCCAAGGTCGATTCCAGGCTCGGCCGGAGGTAGACATCCCGCCGCTGGCCGCGACCACCTTCGTACCAGGTCACGACGAAGTCGGGGACGAAGGAGTGACTGAAGTAGGCGGTGCTCTCCACCTTCGCCCGCGGGTCGAGCTCCTCGAGCTCCTGGTGCACCGCCTGCTTGACGCCCCGGATGATGTCCTCCGGCCGCGTGGCGGTCATCGCCTCATCGATGGCGGTCTGCGTACTGGACAGGATGGGGGCGCTCATGACGGCTTCCTCCCGATGAGGTCGTAGATCTTGAAGAGCTCGGAGCTGGTCAGGCTGATTTCGGACTGCCGGTCGTGGCGGACCAGTAGCCACAGCCTGGATGCGACGGTCACCAGAAGGTCCTGGTCGACCTCGTGGTCCTCGCCGAGCCACTTGCGGTGGGTCTCCACGGCCTTGGCCAGCTCGGCGCGGCTGGTCAGCTGCGCCCACTTGCTCTGGCTGAACGGGTGCGTGGTGACCCAGATGAATTCGGTCCCGGTGTCCCCCACGGTGGCGATCTCCTGGGCGGTCGTGCTGTAGGCGTTGGCCAGGAACTCGTCGTATTCAGCGGCCTGGTGGCCGACGGTGGTGTAGGCCTTCCCCTCCACGACCGCGGGGCGCTGGCGCTCGCCGATGAACTGCCCGCTCAGGTCGTACCTCTTCACCCCGCCGTCGAGCCGCAGCCGCGTACAGACGGCCGTGTGGTCGTAGACGTTCCACGGCATGGTCAGGTGGGTGGTGGCCTCCAGCCACGCCTTCACCTTGAACACGCCTTCGCGGCCGAGTTCGTGGTTCGCCTCGGCGGTGGCCATGGCCGAACCCTAGATGAGTACGGGCCCGGCCCCGCCTGCTCCTGCCGGTCTCGGCACGATGGGACGGTGTGGGGTGGACGCAGACTAGATCACCGGTGCTCGCGGCCTGCACCAGGCAGCGCAGGACCGTTGCGCTGCAGCCGAGTCGTCGGTGGTGACGCGGCGGACCGCATCGGGACTGCCTCCGGTGCGGGCGTTCTCGGCGAGGAAGCCGCAGGCTTCGGCCGAGCGCGCGGGATGCAAGTGGCCGTCGTCGTTGGACGTGGTCAGCACCAGGACCCGGATGCTTGGTCAGGCAGCGAGGATGCGGGCCGTACCGGTGATGCCGTCCACGCCGGGCATGCCCTCGTCGTCCTCTCCATGATTGGCCCCGAACTGGCCCTATATCACGAGCGCCGTCATCTGCTAGCGGCGACCACGGCACGGTGCACCGCTGCGTTCGGCCTCGTGGGGCGGGTTGCACCGTTAGCGACAAGCACGGAGCAGGCGCCTTCGCCTTGGATGAATGGGCCTAACTGCCTCTCCGCCGTCGCGGCAGTGCCACGGCAACCTGCCAAAGGCGGCGAGCCCTGCGCGGCCTGATGCCAGGACCAGCGCTCGGCTCGCCGCCTCACGGTTGAGCACGTCACACGGTGGCGTGCAGGACGTCGGCCAGTCCGATGCGGGTGAGGAACTGTTCGCGGATGCGGTCGGCGACGTCGCTGACCTCCTCGGAACCATCGTCCGCCGGATCAATGTGGCTCCGAAAGGGTCGCTGCCCCGCTGACAGGCCGACGATGCGGACGATCTCGGTGGCGACGAGCGACGCGTCGGCGTCCGGCGGCGCCAGCTCCGCGAGTCGGGCGGAGACCTGGCTCATCAGGCCTGCGTATCGCGTCTCGTAGGCGGCGACCGTCGCGTCATCGGTGGGGTGGCCTCCGTTGGCGAAGTGGTTGGTCCCGGAGGTGAAGGAGCCCGGTACGACGATCGTGGTCTCCACGCCCCAGCGCGCCAGCTCGGCTGCGTAGCTGACGGCGAGGGCGTCCATGGCGGCCTTGGCCGCGAAGTACGGCGCCAGGTAGGGCGGGGTGCCACCCTTGGTGCTGGAGCTGCCGACCCACAGGACCAGGCCACGACCTTGGGCGCGCAAGTGCGGCAGCGCGGCACGGTTGAGCCGCTGGGTGGACAGCACGTTGGTGTCGTAGACCCGGGCCAGTTCCTCGGGGGTGAAGGCTTCGGTGGGGCCGGTGACCATGTGTCCCGCGTTGTGCATCACGACGTCGATGCGTGACTGTTCGTCGATGACGGTATTGATGGAGGTCTGCACCGACTCGGTCGATGCGACGTCCATCTCCAGCGGCCGCAGATCGACGCCGTTGTCGCCGGCGTACTGCTGAGCCGCTTGTACGGCGGGGGCGTTGCGGCCGGCGGTGTTGCGCATGCCGGCGTAGACGGTGTGGCCCTGGTCGGCGAGTGCGCGGGCGCTCAGTGCACCGAAGCCGCTGCTGGCGCCGCTGATGACGATGATCTTGCTAGTCATGATGTCTCCGTTGATTGCTGGTCGAGTCGGCGGTCGGGTGAGGGTCAGGCGATGCCGCCGTTGCTGTAGAGGACCTGGCCGTTGATCCAGCGGCCCGGGCCGGCCAGGAAGGCCACGATCTCGGCGATGTCATCCGGCTGGCCCAGACGCTCCAGCGGGGACAACGTGGCCAGGTGGTCGATGACTTTCTGCGGCTTGCCGTCGAGGAATAGCGGGGTCGCCGTGGGTCCGGGGGCGACGGCGTTGACGGTGATGTCCCGGCCGCGCAGCTCGCGAGCCAGGATCAGCGTCATCCCCTCGACGGCGGCCTTGGTGGCGGCATACGCGCTGTAGGTGGGCTGCTGGAGCCGGGTGACCGACGTGGAGAAGTTGACCAGCGCACCACCGGACCGAAGTCGACGCCCAGCCTGCTGGGACACGACGAAGGTGCCGCGCACGTTGGTGCGGTGCATGCGGTCGAAGTCGGCCAGGTCGAGCTCGACCAGCGGTGCCAGCAGCATGATCCCGGCCGTGTTCACCACCACGTCGACGCCGCCGTAGACCTCTTCCGCCTGATCGAACAGTGCGGCGACCTGGGTCTCGTCCGCGACGTCGGCGGACAGGGCGGTGGCGGTGCCGCCGGCGTCGGTGATGGTCTGCACGGCCTGCTCGGCACGCTGAGCGTTGCCGGCGTAGTGCACGACGACCTGCATGCCGTCGGCAGCGAGTCGCTCGGCGACTGACTGGCCGATACCGCCGGAGCCGCCGGTGACGATGGCGACGCGGGACTGAGTGGGGGCGTTCATGAAGTTCCTCCTCGCGGATAATATGGACCGTTCGTCCACATCTCTAATGTAGACTGACCGTCCATTACCTGCAACCGACGGGAGCCGTGATGACAGACGCGCCAGTCGATCGACGACGGGGGCGAGGGCGCCGGCCGGCAGCGGAGGTACGCAGCGATGTGCTTCGCGCGGCGGCGGACCTGCTGTTCGAGCACGGGATGCCGGCGATGACCTTCGAGAGGATCGCGACCACCGCGGGGGTGAGCAAGATGACGCTGTACAAGTGGTGGGCCTCCCCCGGAGCGCTCGCCCTGGAGGCTTACTTCTCCGCGGTGGAAGCCCAGCTCGCCTTCCCCGACAGCGGGGACGTCGCCCGCGACCTGTCCGACCAGCTGCACGCCTTTGTCGCCCTGCTCACCGACCGCCGGGTAGGGCGGGTGATCGCCGAATTGATCGGCCGAACCCAGACTGATCCGCCGTTGGCGGCGGCTTTCGCCGCCACCTACTCGCTGCCCCGGCGCCGGCTGGCGGTCGAACGCATCGGCCGCGGGCAACAGCAGGGGCAGATCGCCGCCGATGTCGATCCCGAAGTCGTCGTCGATCAGCTATGGGGCGCCTGCTATCACCGGCTGCTGCTGCCGGACCAGCCACTCGACGCCGCATTCGCCGACGCACTGCTGCGCAACGTACTGACCGGCATCACCCAGACACGTCCGAGGCAACCGTCGAACTGACCGCCGATCGCGACCAAGTCAGCCTGACAGACCCCCGCCGCCCCGCACCGTCAGCGGCTGCACCGGCGACATGCCAGCAATCAACTCACGACCACTGACCGCCAGGCCATACGTCGCCGGATCGGTCGACGCCTCAGCGAGGTATGCGTCGTGCGCCTCCCGAGTCGCCCACAACTCCCAGGTCCACACCGCGTCAGCATCGTCATCGGCTGTGGCGACGAGGCAGCTGAGATTCTCCGACCGGTCCTCCAGCGCAGCGGCTACGCGCAGCATGTGCTCCACCAAGTCTTCACGCCGGCCAGGCTTGGCCGAAACTCTGCAAACCACCGCATACGCCACGCACCGACAATAGCGGTGAGGCCGGCCCATCGTTGGGTCATGATGACCGGCCAGAGGCTACAGAGGACTGCCCCGCCGCCCCCGCGGCAACGAGTGTCCACGTCGACACTTCCGCCGCTCACGCTGGCAACTACGCATTGACGGACAGCAGAATCGCGAACTTGAAGTATCGCTGCAATGCCGGGCGCGGCGAAGGTTCTACGACGAGGCCACAGCCGCCGACAGCGGCCTCGGCATCGGCATCGGCATCGCGGCAAGGAATGGCAGATCTCGGTCCTCGGATCAGGACGGCGTCGTCAGCAACCAGCGGAAGGGACTGTCGTCTAGTTGACTCCTCACCCCGTGAGGCCGCGGCCCCACCGGGAGGAGCCTCACCGCGCCAAGCCGTTCCCCCGAGTTCGGGCCGACCTAATCGCGGTCGCCCGGCAGGGCAGCCGGTCCGTCGCGCAGGTCCGCCCGACGTTGCTGGGTCTGCGAGTCCTGCCTGCAACGCTGACTGACCATCGCCGACCAGACGGCAGCGTCACCGGCGCGCCTCCGCGACGGTCACCTTGAGCGCCGGCAACGACCGGGCAACCGAGTCAGCTGAAGTCTGGGCAGCTTTCCCCTCCCCACCTTCCGCAACGTGGCACCGCCTTGAGCGTGACGCGCCCTGCTGGACGCGGATCTAGTGCGGCGTCCTAGGGCGCCCGGTCAGCTCCGTCACCTCGCTGGCATAGAGCAGTGCGGCATCGACGCCCATGGCCGCGAACACGCCTTCGATCTCCAGACTGATGATGCCGTGCAGGCGCGTCCACGCCAGCACGCCCATCTGCAAGGTCTCTGCCGAGTGCCCCCGGTCTTCCCGACGCCGTTGCGCCCAGTCCCCCAGCTGGCGATCCAGCGCCGTGGCTTGGGCGTCATCCTCGCCTTTCGGAGCCCAGCCGTTCTCGTTCTCATTGATGCGGCCGATGGCATCGAGCAGCACGGACATGCTTCGGTGCGACGGGGCCACCGTCTGTTCGGGCGCCATCCGGCCCGAGCCGTAGGCGCTGGCGAACAGCAGCCGGTACCGGTGAGGATGGGCCAGTGCCCAGTCTCGATAGGCGGCAGCCACGGCACGCATCCGGCCAACGCCATCGCCACCGCCGACCGCAGCCTGCTCCAGGGCGTCCGCGAGTTCGTTGAAGCCGTCCGCAACCAAGTCGGCGATCAACTCGTCGCGCGAGGCGAAGTAGCGGTAGAGCGCCGGGCCGGTGGTGCCGATCGACCGCGCGATCGCGTTCAACGACACCGCCTGTGGGCCACCGAGCGCCAGCTGCTCCAGCGCCTGCTGCTTGATCTCCCCCAACGTCTGCGCGCGCAGCCGGGCACGGCGGCTGGGTGTGTGCATCTCGACCATGAAGAAACTGTAACGGGTAGTTGAGTTGCGAGGTGCTCTAACTTCGTTATAGCTTCTAACCGAGTCACCGCGAGAGCCTGCTTGAACGAGCAACAGACCCGCTCGACGCTTCGCAACATCCACCCCGACTCCGACATGCGTCCTCCATCGACCGCCACCACAAAGTGCAAGGAGCAGTCCATGCCCGTGACCCAAGCGATCACCCGCCCCTTGGCGGCGGTTAGCCACGGCGAGCCCGATCCGGCGCCGCCGAACGACAACCGGCCCGTCTACCTGGCCTGGGGAGCCGCATGGCTGGTCGGCTACGGCGCCATGGCCCTAGATGGGAGCTTCGTGCTGGACCTCCCGTCGATCGTGCCGCCGGTGCTGCTGGCCGTGGGCCTGCTGGCGGCGGCCGTAGTCACCGGCCTCACCACGGCCCGGGCGCAGCGCGGCGCCTCCCCGGCGGCCAAGGCCGCCGGCACCATGATCGGCGCCGCGTGGGTGATCGCTTTCACGGCTCTGTTCGTGATGATCACCGCCCTGGACCGCGTGCTGGAGCACGACCACCTGCAGACGGTCATCTGGCCGGCCGGCTCGGCGTTCGTCGTCGGGCTGCTCTACCTGGCCGGCGGAGCGGTGACCGGCGACCGCCTGCAGTACGCGCTGGGCAGCTGGCTCGCCATCATCGGCACCGCGGCCGTCTTCCTCGACACTCCTGGCCTGTACGCCGTCCTGGCCATCGCGGGCACCGGCGGCTACGGGGTCGCAGCCGCCCTGGAACCCCGGCGGCTCACGAACGCAGCCTCCCCACGGCGGAGCGCTAGCGCATAACCCCGCTGTCGGCCCGACCGCTACCACCGACCCGACCACCCGCCCTGCGACCAGTCCGACCCACCGAGAGGCTCACCATGTCCGTCCACGCCACCCCCAACCCAACCAGCGAGGTCGACCCGACCACGGTCACGGCCACCGAGGTCGTGCTGCCCGGCATCGTCGAGCCCGACGGACTGCACGTGCACCGGCGCCGGCTGCCGCCGCCCGGTACCGGGCAGGTGCACCTGACGATGGAGGCCACCGGCGTCTCCTTCGCGGAGCAGCAGATGCGCCGCGGCAAGTATTTCGACCAGCCGCCGTTCCCGTTTGTGCCTGGCTACGACGTCGTCGGCACCGTCACCGCGGTCGGCCCAGACCTCGACCCGACGCTGGTCGGCCGGCGATTCGCGGTGCTCACCAAGACCGGCGGCTGGGCCAGCACGTTGCTGGTGGACGCCGCTGATCTGGTGCCCGTGCCTGCCGCACTCGACCCAGCCGAGGCCGAGACCGTGGTGGTTAACGGCATCACCGCCTTCCAGATGCTGCACCGCAAGGCACACATCCGGGCCGGCCAAACGGTTCTCGTGCACGGCGCCAACGGCGGCGTCGGCAGCACGCTGGTCCAACTCGCCCGGCACGCCGGTGTGCGGGTGATCGGCACGGCCTCGCCCCGGCACACCGACGCCGTCCAGGCGCTGGGCGCCGAGCCGGTCGACTACAACGATCCCGACTTGCCCGGCCGGGTCCGTGAACTGGCTCCGGGCGGCGTGGACGCCGTCTTCGACCACGTCGGCGGCCCCGGCCTGGTCGACTCCTTCTCGCTGCTGGCCCGAGGTGGGACGTTGGTGTCCTACGGCAGCGCCGCCACCAAGGACGACGCCGGCAACTCCCGGCTCCCGATCCTGACGCTGTTCGCCCGGCTGCTGATCTGGAACCTGCTACCCAACGGCCGACACGCCTCCTTCTTCAACATCTGGGCCGGCCGACGCCGCCGCGAGCGCTTTCAGGCCCGGCTCCGGTCGGACCTTACCGCGGTGTTCAACCTGCTCGCCGCGGGCGTGCTCACGGCCCAGGTAGCCGCCCGGCTACCGCTGGACCAGGCCGCGGCCGCGCTCCGGCTCGCCGAGTCACGCACCGTCGTCGGCAAGGTCGTTCTCCTGCCCCCTGCTCCCACCGCCTGACCCCCATCCGCACGAGAGACTCAGGAGCTGATCGATGTGATCGAGGCACGCGCACTGACCAAGTCCTACGGGCCTAGAACCGCCGTTGCAGATCTGAGCTTCACCGTGCAACCCGGCATCGTGACCGGCTTCCTCGGGCCCAATGGCGCCGGCAAATCCACCACCATGCGGATGATCCTGGGCCTGGACGCCCCGACCTCGGGCAGCGTCACGGTCAACGGCCGCCGCTACACCGACCATCCGGCGCCACTGCACGAGATCGGCGCCCTCCTTGAAGCGCGCGCCGTGCACACCGGGCGTTCCGCGACCAGTCACCTGCGGGCGCTCGCCGCCACACACGGAATCGGCCGACGCCGGGTCGCGGAAATCATCGACCTGGTGGGTCTCCACGACGTCGCCTCACGGCGAGCCGGCTCGTTCTCCCTCGGCATGGGCCAGCGGCTCGGAATCGCCTCAGCCCTGCTGGGCGACCCGCAGACACTCATGCTCGACGAGCCGGTCAACGGCCTGGACCCGGACGGCATCCGCTGGATCCGAAACCTGCTGCGCAGCCTGGCCGCCGAAGGCCGCACGGTCTTCCTGTCCTCGCACCTGATGAGCGAGCTCGCACTGACGGCCGACCACCTGATCGTCATCGGTCAGGGCCGACTGCTCCGCGACATGCCGCTCACCGAGTTCATCGCCCAGGCGGGTCCCGGCACCGTGCGGGTCCGCAGCCCGCAGACCGGCGCTCTGAGTGACGTGCTCGTCGGTCCCGACGTCACCGTGACGACCTCCCGGCCGGACGACCTTCAGGTCCAAGGCCTGACCTGTGACGAGATCGGCATGCGGGCGTCCGCCGCCGGGATCACCCTGCTCGAGCTCACCCCCGTCCCGGTGCCGTTGGAACAGGCCTACATGAACCTCACCGACGAAGCCGTCGAGTACCGCGGCGGCGGCTCGCCGAGCCCTGAACAGACCCCTCCCCCCGTGCCCACCGGCCCCTCGCAGGTCGCCTTCCGAACTGGAGTCGCAGCATGAGCATCACCAGCCACGTGACGCCCGCCGGCACCGCAACCGCTGCGGAGATCCCGCCGTCGACTGGTTCACGACCAATGAGTGCCGACGCTCGCGTCGTCACGCTGCCGCGCGTCGTCCACTCCGAGTGGATCAAGTTGCGATCGCTGCACTCCACCTGGTCGATTCTCGCTGCCGCTGTTGCCGGGATGTTGATCTTCGGAGCCGTCGTCGCGATCAACACGCGCACCGGAGGAGCGCTGGAAGCCGAGGACGCCGCACTGTCCGGCACTTTGCAGGGCTACCTGCTGGCCGAGCTGCTGATCGGCGTGCTCGGCGTGCTCTTCGTATCCGCTGAATACGGCACCGGCATGATTCGCTCCACGTTGGCCGTCGTCCCCCGCCGCTGGCCGGTACCGCTCGCCAAGGCGGTCGTTCTGGCTGGCCTCGTCCTGGCCACCATGACCACCGCCTCGCTGGCTACATTCCTCGGCGCGCAGGTGGTCCTGGGCGCCGACGGGCACTCCCTGACTGATCCCGGTGCGGTACGGGTGGTGTTCGGCACCGCCGTCTACCTGACCCTCATCGGCCTGCTCGGCAGCGCCATGGGCTGGCTGCTGCGCAACACCGCCGCCGGTATTGCGGTGCTGACAGGTCTGCTGCTCGTCGCTCCCGTGTTGACGCAGACACTGTTAGGTGCGTTCGGCCGAACCATCGCGCCGTATCTCCCCAGCTTGGCCGGCCAGTCCCTGGCCGTCAGCGACTCAGGTGCGGACGCACTGAGCCCGACTGTCGGATCAGCCGTGCTCGTGGGATGGATCGGCATCGCCCTCGTTGCGGCGATCATCCGCCTGACACGCCGCGATGCATGATCAACGCGCGACAAAGCAGTCCGGTCTCCCACCGCACGCCGAGATCCTCTCGGAAGGAGGTACACCGCGGGAGCTCTCGATTGTTGCGCTGGTCATCGCTGGTGCCCATCGCCGCGCTCGACGTGACGATGTTCCTCGCCTGGCAGTAGGGCTACGACGCTGTCACGGTCACCCGCGAGAAAGCGCTTGCAGGGTCGACCTGTACCGGCTGAACCTGCCAAAGGAGTATCCCCGACGACCACTCGCACCGAACGAAGCCTGTGGTGGGCCGCGCCCACCGTCCTGCTCGCCGCAGCCGTGATCAAGCTCGGCGGCTGGAGCTGAACACGAGTCATTCACCACCGAGGTCTGCTCACTGGCATCCGCACTCAGGGTGCCAGTGAGCGCACTCCACCTTTCCAAGAAGCTTGTCGCCGATGACGTCGGGTATCACTAGTCGAAAAGTGTTCGACACGATGGCCGCCAGAGAAACTATCTCCCCAGCGTGCTCTCATCGCCAAGGCCAACCAGGCAAGACCTGGTGACGAGCCCACGACCACTCCTGCTAGGCAAGCTCTCGCGTCGTTGTTGCACTCTCTATCGTCGTTGTTGCACTCGTGTCCCCTCCGTATGGCATCGGCGCGCTGGACATGGCACTGAAAGCGCTCGGGCGGCCTTATCGCTGACTCCAGGGTCCCAGCGCTCACGTTGAGTCGACGGCGACGCGCTCCAAGGTTGCGACGGTGGCCGGCCGAGTGTTCGTCCGGGCGGTGTAGCTCCTAACGTGAAGCCATGGTTTTGTCCTCGCCGGGTGACCTGCTGATCTACGTCCCCGACGCTGCGGGACCTAGCGGCCTCTCCGCCCTGCTCGGCGAGCTTGTCGACGATGAACTCATGCAATCCGTCGCCGCCGTCTCACTCGCCGCGATCGTGACACTCGTGTACCGCTGGTGGTCCCGCCGCCGACCCGACGAGTAGGGCCCACAGTTCGGGCGTGCTCCGTCGGACAGTACCGGCGGGTTCGGGGGCGCGGATCCCGACGAGCGCAATCAGTTGGTTGCGGTCGTCGGAGCAGACCGCCAGCACGACGCGGTGACATCGGCACATCGCACGGGACCGTGATGACCTCACGGGCACCTGCGACGTGCCCCCTCAATGGGAAGAACGGTTACGGCCGGACTGTCGCCCTCGGCCGCGACCGAGGAGCGCTGGCGGCCGTGGGCGACCTGTGGCGAGCCAGTTGGGGAGTGTTGCCAGTCGGCCCGGGGCTACGGTCGAGCACCGGAGCGGCCAGCCTCCCCGATTGCTTCCGTGTTGCTCGATGGTCGGCCGCGTCATCGGCTGCAGAACCCAGCCTCTGCCCGGTGTGGCATGAGCGGCGGTGCTGGACACATACGGGGTGATGAGTATTGACGCCGTTTTCGCCGACCTGTATCGGGCCCATCACGCGGCCGTCTGCAGGTACATCGCGCGGAGACTCGGCCCTTCCGACGATCTCGAAGTGCGGGACGTCGCGGCGGATGTCTTCACCACGGCCTGGCGCCGCCGGTCGGTAGTGCCGTTGGACCCCTTGCCTTGGCTGTACGGCGTCGCCCGACGCGTGCTGGCCAACGAGCATCGCAGCTCGCAACGCCGCCAGCGGTTGACCAGCCGACTGATCTCCGGTGCAGGCGAGTCACTCACCGAGCCATTGCACAGCGACCGCCCCCTGGTCCTCGACGCGCTGGAACGCTTGTCCCCGTCAGACCGCGAGGTGCTCGCTCTCGCTGCGTGGGAAGGGCTGAGTTCCGCTGAGATTGCTGTCGTCCTGCGGTGTTCCCGGTCGGCCGCGTCCATGCGCCTGCATCGGGCTCGGGCGCGCCTCCGCGAGGCCCTAACGGCTCTCGCTCCGCCCTCGACCTCACGTTCCGCCCACGTCCACGCCAAGAGTGCTCCCTGTGAACGACGACCTGAACCTGCTCGCCGCTGCCGATCCAGCGCCAGCGAGCCGTTGGCCCCAGCAGCCACTCGACGAGGCCGCGGAATGGCAGTTGCGAAGGCTTCTCCTAAGCGGTCAGCATCCCTCGCTAACAGGCCGAAGGGTTTGGGCGACCGCGAGCGCGACTGGAGCGGCCGGCATCCTCGCGGCGATGGTGCTCGTGGCCAGTTACCCGACGCAGACCACAGCATCTCCGGCCCCCGTGGTGGTTCAGCCCGTTGCGGCACCCGCTCCGCTTGTCGTCGACCCGAGCGCGCCGGTGCCAGCCCTAACCGATCTCGCGACCATCGCAGCGCAGCGGGCCGCCGGTGGACGGCCCTCGGCCGTCCTGGGCGGGCACCTGGGCACGTGGTTCCTGAGCTTCGGAATTGCAGGGGAAGGCACCCCCGCCATCGTCCTACCTGACGAGCAACTGGCCGTTCCCACCGCGGATGGTGGCTTGACAGTGACGCGAGTGCCCGCCGACCCCACTCTCCCCCAGCAGGTCCGGCTGCACCCGGGACGCACAGCCCTTAACGACGCTGAAGTGACGGTCCTCCAGGCGGCCGATGTGGCAGCCAATGCCATTCCGAACGCCCCGCCGCCGACCGACTCGGAAGCGCTGACCGCATACCTGTCCGCCGCCGCAGCTACCGCTCCCTCGAACGACGCAGTGGCCATGACGGCAGCACTCGAGCAGGTCTTGACCAACTGGACGCCAGGGCCAGCAGAAAGCGCAGCAATAGCGAGTTGGCTCGCTCAGCAGCCCAGCTTGACCGCACTGGGCGCCGTGACCGACCGTCTCGGCCGGCCTGGAGTGGCCTACAGGATGGACGCCACCAACGGCGAGGGAGCTGCCGCGACGAGGCGGACGATTGTTCTGAGCCCGTTCACGGGCGCCGTACTGTCCATGGAACTGTCCTTTCTCGACGACCCCGGGGAGTACGACGTCAAGCCGTACGCGGTGATCAGCTATGAGGCTTACGACCTAGAATAAAAGCGCTTGCATCCGGACGAGCAGCGCTGGCATCGGGTTGACACGTCAGGTCGCCTTGAGGATGACCTCTTCTGCCAGCCAGCTGGCCACGCTCACCGGGTAGGGGGCCGGCAGCATGAAGACGATGTGCGCGAAGCCAGCATCGATGGCTCGCTGCATTGCATCTCTGGTACTGCCGGGATCGTCGTAGGAGGCCGGTAGCACTAGCGAGCGGGCGATCGTGGCCGGATCACGGCCAATGTCGGCGCAGAGCGCGTCCAGCATGGCACCCCTGGCAACGGCGTCGGCGAGATCGTCGCCCGGGTAGTTCCAGATGTCGGCGTGCTCGGCGACCACGCGCAGCGTCGCCCGAGCCCGTCCACCGACCAGGACCGGCGGACGACGCACCGGCTTGGGGTTGCAGAACCCCCCGGTGAGCTGCACATGGATACCCGGGAAGTCGAACGGCTCGTCCTCGGTCCACAACCTTCGGATGACGGTGAGCGACTCGGCGAGGCTCGCGACGGCGTCGGCAGGATCAGCAAAGGGCAGTCCGTGCGCCGCGTACTCGCGGTGGGCCGCCGGCTCCGGGCGGGAGCCGACGCCGATGCCGAACTGCAGTCGCCCATTCGAGACGACGTCCACGGTCGCAGCGATCTTGGCCAGCATGGCCGGTGGCCGGAAGCGGTTGCTCGTCACCAGCAGGCCCAGGTGCAGCCGCTCGGTGTGCGCGGCCAAGGCCGACAGCAAGGTCCACCCTTCGAACGCCGGTCCCTTCGGGTTGCCGCTGATCGGCATCAGGTGGTCGAACAGCCACGCGTGCTCGAGCTCTGCGATGCCGTCGGCCTCGCGCCACACGCTGAGCAGGTCGGCGTACTCGACCTGCATCGGAACGGTCATGATCCCGAAGCTCGGGTTCACTTGGACACGGTCCGACCGACCGGCGCGGCGTCGGCTGCGCGGACTGTGGGCCAAGCAGCGTCATCGAGCTTGAGGGCGGTGCGCAGCCATGCAGTGGTGACCCGTTGGATGAGGGCGACCCGCTCAGGATTCTCATCCGTCGTCGCGGTGACTCCGTAGCCAGTGATTCCACCGAGCGAGTGCTCACCACCTGCCACGGTGAGCAGATCCGTGGCGCCCGGACTGAGCCTGTAGACGTCGGTGAACCAGTCCGGCCCCCGGGTGGACAACATCGATTGGTCGGCGTCACCGGCCACCACCAAGGTCGAGGTGGTCAGCCCGGTGAAGTCCGGGCGCATAAAGGCGAAGTTCTCTGCCGCGAACGGCGTCAGGTCCTCACCGGTGCCAGTGGTGGCCAGGAGGACCCCGGCAGTGATCCGGGGGTCGCGAACGTTGTCACCCGGGATGCCGTCGGCGTCGAGCACTCGAGCGCCCAGCAGCATGCCCACGGTCTGGCCTCCCCAGGAGTGGCCGGCTGCGGCGATGCGGCTGCGGCTGACGCGTCCGGCGAGACCGGGAACGGCGGCCTCGATGAGGTCCAGGGAGTCCACAACGCGGGTGACGTCTTCGACCCGTATGCGCCAGATCTCAGGGTAGCGGGGGTCGGCGGGCGTGAGGCCGAGGGTGTGCGAGTCGAGGAGCGTGGGCTGGATGACCACGAACCCCGAGCTCGCCCAGGCGTCGGCCAGCGGGGCGTAGTCGTTCATCGAGTGACCGAAGCCGTGCGCGAAGACGACAACTGGCAGGTCGACGCCAGTTGTCGGCGCCGAGACACTGACCTGCAGGTCAACGCCGCGGTCCGGAGCGGGGATGATAACGGGTCGCACGGAGATGATGGGAGAGGTTGTGCTGCTCATGGACAGGCGCCTTTCGGGGAGAGGTGCGCTCCGGGTCTGACATGATGACCTAAGCGGAACCGTGCTCCTCTACCGTACCGGAACATTGATCCGCTTACAAGGCACTGTCGAGGGAGGGCACGTGACCGACGTCGCGGCCGGAAACGAGGTACCGCGCAGGCGGGCTGACGCCGTACGGAACAACGGCGTACTGCTCGACGCAGCGGCGGCGGTGTTCGTTCGGGCCGGCGTGGAGGCGCCGGTACGGGACATCGCGACAGAGGCCGGCGTCGGGGTGGGCACGATCTACCGCCACTTCCCCACCCGGACGGACCTGATCGTCGCTGTCTATCGCCACCAGGTGGAGGCCTGTGCGGCTGCCGGTGAGATCTTGCTGGCCGAGGAGGAGACGCCGTACGCCGCGATGGTGCGGTGGATCGATCTGTTCGTCGACTTCCTGGTGACGAAGCACGGCCTCGCGGCAGCGATGCACTCCGACGCGGCTGGCTTCGAGACGCTGCATGCCTATTTCATCGATCGGCTCGTACCCGCGTGTGCGCTGCTGCTCGACGCCGCGATCGCGTCCGGGGAGGTTGACACCAGGATGAACGCGCTGCAGCTCATGTACGGCGTGGGCAATCTCTGCATCGGCGACGACGACCCGCGCTACGACGCCCGCCTGCTGGTCACCCATCTGTTGGCGGGCCTTCGCCGTGGGTGATCCCCGAGGACTGCTCGATGAGCTTTGGGGTCGCAGATACCAAGCCGTCGCCAGCGACCCGTCAATATCGCTTCGCCTGGATGCCGCGATGACGATGCGGTCCCGCAAGGCGCTGCCTCGCGAACCTCTCCGGCCGGCCTCGCGCCCGGCCTGCGTCGGCTAGCTCCGATCCTGCCGTTCTTGTGAATGTGCCGACGAGGCGACCACGGCTATGACCCGTGTGCAGCCCAAGAGGCGGAGACCGTGATCGGGTTGGGCCCGTCGTCGCCGCGCCCCATGCGGCCAGCCGCAGTCGGCCGATTGCGCTTGACCACAAGCTAGGCTGGCCGAAGTGCACCGGTGGGTGAGGTCGCCAGCAAGGGCAGCAGCAAGACATGGCGGCCGCTGGGTGCACCCCTCGCCTCTGAGCCCGGGACGGACTGCGGTTGGGGCAACGCGTCGTCCGGACCACCGAGTGTCCCGATGCCGGCAGCGACCGGGCCAGCAGAGCGCAGCCCACGGCCGTGAGGACTGCCGTCGCTACGCAGCACGCCCGCAGGCCCCGCATCGAACAACTCCACTCAGCCCATTCCGCGTGCTGACCACCGCCTGGCCATCAGGGGCATGAGGCACCGGGGCGGCCGGGCAAGGCCCGGGTCACCAAGCGATCAATCCAGAGGAGTCGGCGAAGGAGCCGGTCGGCACGGCCATCTCTCCTGTGACCGCTCGCACGATGGCGCGCACACCATGCTCCGGGGCGTCGGTGCCTCGATGGCCGTTGAGGTCGGTGGCAGTGAAGCTGGGCGTGACGGCGATCTGCCGGACGTCGGGGATGGCCACCGCCAACTGAGAGGTGAGCATGTTCAGTGCCGCCTTGGAGGAGTTGTAGGCCGGAACGGTGAAACCCGACTCCATGGCTTCGGGATCGGTGGTGCGACGCAGCGAGCCGAGACCGCTGCTCACGTTGACCACAAGCGGGTCGTCGCTCGCGCGTAGCAGCGGCAGGAACGCATGCAACACGCGGACCGGCCCGAAGACGTTGACGGCGTAGACCTGCTCCAAGTCGGTGGCGGTCACCTCAGCCGCTGGGGTGGGTACCGAGATGCCGGCATTGTTGACCAGCACATCGAGGCTGTCGGTCTCCGATGCGACCTGCGCTGCGGCAGCGGCTACCGAATCGTCTCGGGTGACGTCGAGCTGGACGGGGCGACCGCCGATCGCGGCGGCGACGGCCCGCGCCCTGGCAAGATCCCGAGCGGCGACGTAGACCGTGTGGCCTGCGGCGGCCAGCTGGATGGCGGTCTCCATCCCGAGGCCCTTGGCGGCTCCGGTGATCAGTGTTGTGGTCATGTCTCCACCGTCCGCTGACATCTCGAGCCCCGGCAGTAGTCCCTTCTTCCTGGGTCTGGCAGTACCAGGCTGGCTCAGCCGGGGGGAGGCACACTTGGTTCCGTGACCGACCTGGGTGACCTGTTGCGGAGCTGGCGGAATCGGGTGTCACCGCAGTCAGTTGGATTGCCGGAGCATGCTCCGCGCCGGACGCCAGGGCTGCGGCGCGAGGAGCTGGCTCTCCTCGCCGGCGTGTCGGTGGACTACCTCACTCGATTGGAACAGGGCCGGGCCACTGCGCCATCGGCGCAGGTGCTCGGCGCGCTCGCCAGGAGTCTGAGGTTGTCCGACGACGAGCGCGATCACATGTTCCGGGTGGCCGGCCAGGGGCCGCCGTCTTCCGGGCGCATCCGGGCGCATCTGCCCCCCGGGGTCCAGCGGCTGTTGGACCGACTGGATGAGATGCCGGTAGCCGTCTATGACGCGAAGTGGGAGTTGCTGGCCTGGAATTCTCTGTTCGCTGCTCTACATGGCGACCCCACGGAACGTCCTGCGGGAGAGCGGAATCTCGCGTGGTCGCACTTCGTCGGCCCGGGGACCCGCATGAAGCACACCCCGGAGCAAGAAGGCTGGTTCGCGGCTTCCCTCGTCGCCGACTTGAGAGCGGCGACCGGCCGCTACCCTGCCGATGAGGCACTGGCTGATCTCGTCGTGCGGCTGCGTGACCGCAGCACCGCCTTCGCCCAGCTGTGGGCGTCCGGTGTTGTCGGTGGGCACCAGTCCGCTCGGAAGACCGTCGAGCACCCGCAGGTCGGCGCGGTCACCCTGGACTGCGATGTGCTAACGGTCTCCGGCAGCGACCTGAGGATCGTCACTAACAGCGCGGCACCAGGCAGCCCGGACGCTGACGCGTTGGCTCTGCTCGCAGTTCTCGGTACGCAGCAGCTCGCCGACCAAACCTGACGTCTCAAACGCCCGGCAGGGATGCGTGGGGGCCTGTACAGCAGCTTCGGCAGACCTGTCGGTGAGACGTCCTGTCGGGCCTAGTGCATGTCGACACCGTCGGGGACGGACAGTCACTGGCGGGTGATTCCTTGCTGCAGACCGACGACAACCAGCCCTGCAGCGGCTGGTCGGCATCGGTTCGAGCAGAGGAGTCGTTCTGCCCGCATGCCCAGTCGCGCTGGCTGACCAGGTTGGCGCGCCACTTGTAGAACGCCTGCTGGGAAGAAGCCCAGCACCTGACAGGCCACCGCGACGGGGATTTTCTCGACGGCGAGCCCTGGACCAGCGGGCGTCATTCTGGGAGCAGTCACGGGCGAAGTAGGCCGTCGCCCGGCGCAGGATCTCGTTCTCCTGCCGAGGCCGCTTGTCCGCCGGCGCAGCTCACGAACCCCAGCCGACTCCTCCTTTGACCCGCCGCTGCCGCGGTCACCGGCCACGGGTGGCGCCAGCCCATCGCCTCGGTCGGCGATCCTCAGCCAGCGCTGCAGATAGGACTCCGAGATCCCGAGATCGCGGGCGACCTGGAGGATCGACGCCTCGGAAGTGTCGGCCGGATCATGGAAGCCAAGTCGATAGCGCGGCGAGGATGAAACGCCGGCGTAATTGCGGGAATGCTTGTCGTAGCGGGTGGCCAACCTGCGCCTCTGTTTGACCTGGCAGAAGCCGCTTTTGACGACGTTGCGGCGGGCGTAGCGAGCGGCGCTGAAGCCGACCGGGCGGCCGCCGGCGGCGCCACGTCGACGATCATCGCGGCGTACTCATGATCGAGTCGAGCGTTGTCGTCCACCAGCAAGCTGTAGCCGCCAGCGCCCCGCCGTTGCGCTGGGAGGCGGAAGGGGCGACCGGTGACCAGGTTCAGCGCTGCACCGAGGTCGGCGATGCCGTCGGCTCCGCGGGCGAAGCCGCGGACGCGCAGGCGGCGGAAAAGTTCGGCGTCGACGAGGATGCCGTTGACCCGGTGCCGCACGGCCGAGGTGGCGATGAGCCCAGAGGACAGGTACTCGGCGCCGGTTGCCGGATCGGCGCCGAGCCAGGCTCGCACCACGGAGATGGACTGGCGAACCTTGGTCTTGCCGACGACGTCGGGCTCGTCGGGCCAGATGGCGGTCGCGTACCGCTCGCTGATTACGCCGCCCCGCCGGGTCGCCAGTAGGCGACGACCTGGGTGTAGAACTGCCGGCAACCCGTTCTTCGTCCGCGCGCTCGTCTGGCTGTGGGAGGACGGCGGAGCCGCCGCGCTGGCGGCCGTGCCCCCCGGTGTCCGCGACCTCCTCCGGTTCCGCCTCGCCCAGCTGCCCCAGGCGACGCAGCTGCTCCTCCGGCAGGCCGCCGTCCTCCGCAAGCGGCCCGACGTCGACCCGCTCACCGCGATCGCCGGTGACGAGGACGCGGTGCTCGATGCGGTCGAGGCCCGCTGCTCGCCGGCTTTCTCGAGGAGGACGGCGCCTGTGCTTCTCCTTTGCCCTGGTGCACGAGACGCTCTACGCCGACGTGCCGGCCCTGCGACGGGCGCGCTGGCACGCCGCCGCCGCCGGTGGCTCGCCGCCCACCGGCCGGGGGACGTCGAGACGCTCCCCCACCACCTCGTCGCCGCCGGGGGCCGCGCCGACCCCGCCGAGGTCGCCCTCGTCGCCCGGGCTGCGGCCGAGCGGGCCGAGCAGCGCACCGCGTTCTCCGCGGCAGCCCGCCTCTGGCAGGCGACGCTGCACGCGCTCGACCGAGCAAGCGAGGACGACGCCGGGACCCGGCTCCCCTGCTCACAGGCCTGGCACGGACGCTCGCCGTCGGCGGACGCCTCGACCAGGCCCGCCAGCACCAGGCCGCGGCGGTCGACGGGCCGGGACGGTCGGCGACCCGGTGCTCACCGCGCGGGTGCTCGGCGCCTACGACATCCCGGCGGTGTGGACCACCAATGACGACGAAGACCTTTCCGCCCACCTGGTCGCCGCGGCCGAGCGGGCGCTGACCGCGCTGCCGGCCGGGCACGACGCCGAAAGGGCCCGGCTGCTGGCCACGATCGCCATGGAGCGGCGCGCCGAACCCGGACCGCAAGCCGGGGCCGCCGCACGGGAGGCCGAGGAGATCGCCCGCCGGCTCGGCGACCGGCGGCTGCTGGCCGTGGCACTCAACGGCCGGTTCCTGCAGTCTTCGGCAAGGCTGGCCTGGCGTGCGAGCGTGCGCAGATCGGCGAGCAGCTGGTCGAGCTGGCTGTCGGCTCCCCCGGCCTGCTCCCGGTCGAGGTGGTCGGCCACCTGGTCGCGCTGCAGGCCCGCGCCGCGCTGGCCGACCTCGACGCCGCCGACCGGCACGCCGCCGCCGTCGACGCAGACCTGCCGCTGGCCGGCGCCTGCACCGACGGCTAACGGACGCCGCCATCTCGCACCTGGCTGCGGCGGCCACCCTGGCCCACCGGGTGGGCGCACCTCACTGGGCCGCCGCCGCTCGTACCGCAGTCGTCTGCTGAAGCCTGTGCGGCTCCCCCGTAACACGCGCGAGGGATCTGGCGGTGTGTCGGTCAGTCGCCGTGCTCGACGACGGCGGTGACGCGGATCTCGACGCGCATCTTGAGTGCACCCAGGGCTGCAACGCCGGTCTCGGTCCAGATCGGCGATCGCTCGCCCATCCGCTGGCGGAACTGCTCCACCATGACGCGGTTGTGCACCTCTCCGATGAAGTCGGCGGAGTCGGGGATGTGGTAGGAGTCCACGGCGATGACGTCACGCCAGGTGGCGCCGGCCAAGGCGAGAGTTCGCTCCACGTTGTCGAACGCTTGGACAATCTCGTCTTCGAGGGCCTCCGGGAAGTTCCATTCGTCGTCCCAGCCGCCCTGACCCGAGGTCTCGACGCGGTCGGCGACGCGGACCGCCTGGTTGTAGTGCATGGCGGCTAGTTGCGTCTCGCCGTATCCGGGGGTGGCGAAGAACTCTGGCTTGCTCATGGTGACCCTCTCGATTGACTTCATGCGTAAAGTGAAAGTAGCACGCATGCTTCACGCGTGAAGTGACGAGGTCTCACAGGGAGGACCCCAATGGCCACCGCCGCAGTTCCGGATCCTGGCGAAGACGCCTCCGAGGGGACGCTGTGGCTGACCGCGGACGAGAAGGCGGCCTGGACCGGCCTGGTCTCGCTGATTCTGTTGTTGCCGGGGCGGCTGGAGTCGCCGTTGCAACACCAGTCCGGCCTGAGCCTCTTCGACTACCTGACCCTCAGCCACATCTCGGAGGCCCCGGGGCGCCGCCTGCGGATGAGCGAACTGGCCTACCTGGCCAACGGCTCCCTCTCGCGCTTGTCCAACGTCGTCAAGCGGTTCGAACAGCGGGGATGGGTGCAGCGCTCGCCCGACCCCGACGACGGGCGATACACCATCGCTGCCCTTACCGACACCGGCTACGAGGTGGTGGCTGCCGCCGCGCCCACGCACGTGTGCGCGGTGCGGCAGTTCGTGCTCGACCCGCTCACTGCCACCGACCGACAGGCGCTGGCCCGCATCGCCGCCAAGCTGCAGGTGCGGCCCGTGGATCTGGCGTAGGAGTAGCCGTGAGGGAATAAGCTGGTCAGCGTGTGCTCCACTGGAAGTGGACCCGCTCATCGTCACCCGAGGCCTAGTTCGCTCGGACGGTGACCGCTGTAGGTGCCGGCGGAGGCGCCTCGTGACCGTCACCGTCGGGAACGCCACGGCAGGGGTCCACCGGCGCGACCACGCCGGTCGCATGCGTCCGCGACGTGCCCGTACAGGCAGCGCAGGCAGCGCGCTCCTCGGCCCGGTGTGCTGACGGTGCCCGGTCGGCGACCTAGGGTCGCCGCCGAGGAGGTGACGATGTCGGTCCAGCAGAGCGAGACACCCACCGCCCGGCGGATTGACGCGCCGGGCGCCGCGGGGGTCGTGTTCCGTGCTGCCGGGAGCGGACTGGCGGCGGTCCGCCGGCTCGTCGGTGGTCTGGGCACCGCGCTGCTGGCTGTCCTGGTCGTGGTGGTGGTCGTGGTCACCTCCGTGCTGTGCCTCCTCGGCGTCGGGCTCCTCGGGGTGCCGGCCGCGCTGCGCGCGGTCCGCGCGGTGGCGGACCTTGAGCGCGCCCGGCTCGGCCGGGAGGGCCCCGAGATCGTGCTGCCTGGCCCGGCGCGGAACGGGTTGCGCGCGGCCGTTGCCGAGGCGACGACCCGGCGGGAGCTGGGGTGGCTGGGCTGGCAGGCGACCGGAGGACTGCTGCTGGGCCTGGTCGGTGCGCTGCTGCCGGTCCTCGCCACGCGCGACCTGCTGTTCCCGCTGTACTGGTGGTTGCTGCCCGACGGCCCGACGAGCACCTCCCTGGGCTGGGGCACCGCGGACGGCTGGTCCGACGTGATCGCGCCGGTCCTGCTGGGCGTGGGGTGGGTCGCGGTCATGGTCGGGCTGAGTCCGGGGATGGCCCGGGTGCAGGCGGCGCCGGGACGGCGGCTGCTGCCGCCCGGCCCCGAGGTGGACCTGTCGCTGCGGGTGGCGCAGCTGACCGCCACCCGCGCCGCGGCGCTGGACGCCCACGCCGCCGAGCTGCGCCGCATCGAGCGCTCGTTGCACGACGGCACCCAGAACCGCCTGGTCGCCGCCACCGTGCTGCTCGGGGCGGCCCGCCGCGCGGTGGACCGCGACGACTCCGCCACCGCCCGGGAGCTCCTCGAGCGGGCGCACAGCGCGAACGAGCAGGCGCTGGAGGAGCTGCGCGCGGTCGCCCGCAGCATCCTGCCGCCGGTACTGGCCAACCGGGGGCTGGCCGGGGCCCTCACCGGTCTGGCCGCCACCTGCCCGGTGCCCTGCTCCCTCGACCTCGACCCACTGCTGGACCACGGCCGGTGCGTGGCCTCGGTGGAGGCGACGGCGTACTTCGTCGTCGCCGAGGCGCTGACCAACACCGCCAAGCACGCCCGGGCCGGCCGGGTCGAGGTCACCGTCCGCCGGCTCGGCGAGCGGCTGTCCGTGCGGATCGTCGACGACGGGCGCGGGGGCGCCGACGGCGTCGACGACGCGGCAGGGTCCGGTCTCGCCGGGGTTCGCCGCCGGGTGGAGGCGCACGACGGCACGCTGACCGTGACCTCACCGCTCGGGGGGCCCACCGTGGTGGAGGTGGAGCTGCCGTGCGGATCGTGATCGCCGAGGACGACGCGCTGCTGCGCGAGGGCCTGGCGCTGCTGCTGCGCGCCGAGGGGCTGGACGTCGCGGCCACCGCCGGCGACGGCTCCGGCCTACTGGACGCCGTCGATACGCACTCTCCCGACGTGGCGATCGTCGACGTGCGAATGCCCCCGACCCACACCGACGAGGGGGTGCAGGCCGCCGTCGAGGCCCGGCGTCGCCGTCCGGGGCTGGCCGTGCTGGTGCTGTCGGCCTACGTCGAGCAGGCCTTCGCCGCCGACCTGCTCAGCACCGGCACCGCCGGCCTGGGTTACCTGCTCAAGGAGCGGGTCGGACGCGTGCAGGAGTTCCTCGACGCGCTGCACCGCGTGGCGGCCGGCGGCACGGCCATCGACCCCGACGTCGTCGCCCAGCTGCTCACCCGCACCCGCCCCGACGCCGGACTCGACCGGCTCAGCCCCCGCGAGCGCGACGTGCTCGCCCTGATGGCCGAGGGGCTCGGGAACACCGCCATCGCCGGGCGGCTGTTCGTCACCGACGGCGCCATCCACAAGCACATCCGCAGCATCTTCGCCAAACTCGACCTGCCCCCCACCGACGACGTCGACCGGCGGGTCGCCGCCGTCCTGCGACATCTTGAGGACACCCGCCGCACCTGATCGCAAGCCGCCTGCCCAAACAGCTCCGCGGGTGAGCTGGGTTCCGGCATGGGCCGGCACCTGCTCACCCGCGGCTCTCTTGTTCGGCGACGGGGTCACGCCGGAGAGGCCGTCGTCACGGCCGTGCGCCCCGACGGGCTTGCAGGTGGGAGACGGCCAGTGCACCGACGCACGCGGCGGTCAGTCCGCCGAGGGCGACGTGCCCGCTCCAGGCGACGCCGGCGACGGAGGCAGCCATGTTACCCACGAGAGCAACGACCAGCACCACCCACAGCGCGGTCCGTAGTACCCGGCCCGCCGCGGCGCCCGGTGCTCGCTGGTCGTCGTCCGGGCGGACGTGGGTGGGGGTCGTGATGGTCTGCTGCTCGGTCATGGTGAGCTCCGTCCGGGAGTCGATGTGGGTTGCGGTCTCCGTCGACGTTAGGGACGGCCCGCCGCCTCGCCGATCCCCCGACCTGCACAGACGGCGGTGGTGCCTGCACCACCTGCTCTCGGGCCTCTACGGGAGAGACCCACCCATTCTGCGGCTGGTGTCCTCGGTGCTCCGACGAACCGACCTGACACCGGAGGACCCCGTGAGCACCCTGACCGGCCTCAGCCCCCACAAGCGCACCCTCACGCCCTCGCCGCGCGCCCGGTCGGGCGACAGCGGCGTGCGCGGCCTGGTGCGGCGCTTTCCGACCGCGAGCTTTTTCGCCCTGGCTTTCGGGCTCAGCTGGGCCGCGTGGGCCCCCTACGTGCTGTCCGTGCACGGCCTGGGGGTGCTCGACCTGCGCTTCCCCGAGGTGCTGGGCACCACGCAACTGCTCGGTGGGCTGCCCGGTGCCTACCTCGGCCCGCTGGCGGCCGCATTCGTCGTCACCGCGCTGGTCGAGGGCCGCGCCGGGCTGCGCGCCTGGGCGCACCGGTTGACGCACTGGCGGGTCGGCTGGCGGCGGTACGCCGCGGTGCTGGTCACTGTGCCCGCAGTGGTGCTGCTGAGCACGGTCGCGCTGCCCGGGGCGCTGGCCGGCGCCCAGCCGATCAGCCCGGTGGTCTTGGCCGCGTACCTGCCGATGCTGGTCCTGCAGATCCTCACCACGTCCCTGGCCGAGGAGCCCGGCTGGCGCGACTTCGCCCTGCCCCGCCTGCAGGCCTCCTTTGGCCCGGTGCTGGGCACCACCGTGCTGGGGCTGCTGTGGGGCTGCTGGCACCTGCCGCTGTTCCTCATCGCCGAGTGGGGCGGGTACCCGGAGCAGAGCTGGGTGCTGCCGGTGGTGTTCGTCGCCGGGTGCGTGCCGCTGAGCATCATCATGACCTGGGCGTTCAACCGCAGCGGGCAGAGCGTGCCGCTGGTCATGGTGCTGCACGCCAGCATCAACAGCACCTACACCCTGGTGTGGCCGGTGGCGTTCCCGCACCTGGACTTTCACCTCGACACCGCCCTCACCATGCTGCTGGCCTCCACCGCCGTGGCCGCCGTCCTGCTGCTGGCCACCCGCGGCCGCCTCGGGCTGCCGGCTCCGGCCCGCGGCGGGCACCCGGTCGAGGCGGCGCCGGCGTCCTGACCCGGGCGCGGACCGGTGGTGGGCAGCGCGGCCAGGCCTCCGTGCTGCCCACTCCCGTCTGCCCGACCAGGGAGCGGTCCGGATCGGGCTATCGTCCCGGCGTGTCGACCAGCGAACCAGGAGAACAGACGTGGTGATGGCGGGCCTCAAGCGTCTCCTCGACCGAATGGCCGGGCCGGTGAGTCCCGAGGTGGTGGTCGTGCTGCCCGAGCCGCTCGCCGGGCAGGTGCGCGCCCTGCTCGCCGAGGGCAAGCGCACCGAGGCGGTCACGCTCACCCGGCAGCGGACCCTGCTCCCGATGGTCCCCGCCGTCCGGGCGGTCGACGCCCTCGCGGCCCCAGATCGGTGACCCGCCGCCGGCCTACTTGTCCCTCCCACCGTGTCAGGACCCAGCGTGAGCCCATGCTGAGCATCGGGGAGTTCGCACGTCAGGGCGGAGTGTCGGTGCGCATGCTCCGGCACTACGACGCGCTGGGCCTGCTGGCCCCGCACGACGTCGACCCGTCCACCGGGCACCGGTCCTACACGGCCGGCCAGCTGCCGCGGCTCAACCGCATCAGGACCCTGTCCCCCCTCGGCTTCCCGCTGCGGCAGGTGCGGGCGATCGTGGACGACGAGGTCGCCGCCTCCGACCTGCCCGGCGTGCTGTCCCTGCGCCGCGACGAGCTGCGCGCGCGGATCGCGGCCGACACCGCCCGGCTGGTTAGCGTCGAGTCGCGGCTGCGGGCGCTGGCCGACGGCGCGACCAGCACCCACGACCGTGCCCACCCCCCGTTCACGATCCGGACTCTCGAGCCGGTCCGCCTCGCCGAGCTGACCGCGGTCGCCGACCTCGCCGACGCCGGAACACTCGTTCCCGGGCTCCTCGCCCGGCTCGACCGGCACCTGGCGGACGCCGGTGTGGCGGCCACCGGTCCGCGCACCTCCTACCAGCGGCCGCTAGGCGGTAGGCGGGTCCAAGTGCACGCCGGTGTCGTCGTCGCCGAGGACGCCGACCTGCCGGCCGACGTCACAGAGACCCGGCTGCCCGCCGTCGCAGAGGCCGCGTGCCTGGTGGTGACCGGCGCGGTCGAGGACGCCGACGCCGACGCCCGCACCCTGGCCTGGTGGCTACACGACAACGGCTACCGATACCGCCTCAACGAACCCGCCCGCCAGGTCCACCTCGCACTCCCCCGACGACCCGGCGCGCGCGGAGGTCGAGCTGCAGCTGCCGGTCGAACCGGTGCCCTGAGGATGCACACCACGTCGCCCACCTGTACGGCACCCCGGCAGAAACCATTCGACGGTCAGGCGGAAGAGGGGGGCCGGAGTGCGCACTCTCGTCTCGTCCATCGCCGTTCGCCCCGTCGGCCTGGTTGCTGCTGTCGTCGCTGGGATCGGGACTGGCGAGGGTCCTCGGCAGCGTCACCGACCGTGCGGACGCCAACATCGGCCTGGGGTTGCTCCTGCTGGGCGCGGTGGTGCTCGTAGCGACGCTGTGGGCCAGAGGACGGCGTCCGCGCCCGGGAACGTGGTTCCGGAGTGTTCGTCCTCGTCTCGGGGTGGGTGCTCGTCGCCGTGCTCGCGGCTGCGGCCGATGCGACGTGGATCAGCATGGGCTCCGCCCTGTCCGGCGGTGGGGTCGACCCCGAGGTGTTGCGCAGTGACCTTCGCGAACTCACGCCCTTTCAGGGCTGCCTGATCGGACTCCCCGCGATCCTCGCTCTCCTGTCGGGATACAACACCCCGGGGCAGCCGGTGCCACCCGGAGGCCCGGCGACGCCGACGTAGTCCTGCCCGCGGGACACCGTTACGGCGACCACGCCGAACCGGGGCGCGACGTGGATGAACCAGACACGGTGTGACAGCGGCCGGTGTGCCGGACACAGACAAGGTGATGAGCACCGACGACGCGTTCGCCGCCATGTATCGGGCCCACCACGCGGCCGTCTGCCGATACGTCGCTCGACGACTGGGCCCCGCCGACGACGCCGAGGTCCGCGATGTCGCCGCCGAGGTGTTCACCACCGCCTGGCGCCGTCGGTCCGCCGTCCCACCGGAGCCGCTGCCCTGGCTGTACGGGGTCGCCCGCCGCGTGCTGGCCAACGAGCGCCGGGGCTCCCAGCGCCGCCGGCGCCTGGCCGACCGACTCCTCACGCAGGCACCGGAGCCGACTTCTCCCGTGGACGCCGACCGGCCCCTCGTCCTCGACGCGCTGGCCCGGCTGTCCCCCACCGACCGCGAGGTGCTGGCGCTGGCGGCCTGGGAGGAGCTGGGCCCGGCCGAGATCGCCGTCGTCCTGCGGTGCTCCCGGTCGGCGGCGGCCATGCGGCTGCACCGGGCCCGAGTGCGCCTGCGCGAGGCCATGGCCGCCCTGCACACCTCCGCCGCCCCGGACGCCCCGCCCTCCCCCGTCCTCGATCTCACCAAGGAGCGCCCCGCGTGACCGACAACCTGCGCCTGCTCGCCGCCGCCGACCCCGCCCCACCCTCGCGCTGGCCCTCCGGACCCCTCGACTCCGCCGCCGAGGCGCACCTGCACGCGCTCGTCCGCGGCGACGCACCTGCGCGGGGGGTCCGCCGGATCGTGCTGGCCACCGCCGCCGCCGGCATCGCCGCAACGCTCGCGCTGGTGGCCACCGACGGCCCCGGCATGCCGGGCACATCGACCCCACGGACGCCGGCCCCGGTGGCCGTGCAGCCCGTCGCCGCACCCGCGCCGCTGGCCGTCGACCCCGGCACGCCGGTGCCCTCCCTGGCCGACCTGGCCGCGACCGCCGCCCAGCGCGCAGCCGACAGCCCGCCGTCCGCCGTCCGCGGGAGCCACGTGCGTGCCTGGTACTTGGACTTCGGCGCTCGCGGCGAGGGCTTCCCCGCCATCGTGCACCCCGAGGAGCAGCTGTCCGTGCCCACCGCTGACGGCGGCGTGGTGCTCACCCGGGTCCCCGCCGATCCCATCCGGCCCGGCCAGGTCCGGCTCGGCGCCGACCGCCCGGCGCCGGAAGGCGCCGAGGTCTCCACCGTCGGCTCGGCCGACCTCGCGCTGACCCCCGAGGACCGCATCCCGCCCCCCGCCGACCCGGCCGCCCTGGCGGCCCACCTGACCGCCGTCGCCGCACCCGCGCCGGCGGACCCGCCCGAGCTGCTCGCCGCCCTAGAGCGGGTGCTGCTGCGCTGGACGCCGGGGCCCGCGGAGGACGCGGCGATCGCCGGCTGGCTCGCCCGGCAGCCCGGGCTCACCGCCCTGGGTGCCGTCACCGACCGCCTCGGCCGGCCCGGGGTGGCCTACGCGCTGGACGTCATCGGCGGCGGACCGGCCGGCGACACCCGCCGGACCGTCGTCCTCGACCCGGCCACCGGCGCGGTGCTGTCCACCGAGCTGTCCTTCCTGGCCGACACCGGACAGTTCGCCGTCGAGCCCCACGCGGTCATCAGCTACGTCACCTACGGCCTGAGCTGAGCCGCGCGTCAGTCGGCACGGCGGCCGACTGCGGCGCGCCGGTCGACCAGCACGGTGCGATCCACCCACGGAATGACGCCCACGCGGGCTTTGGACGGCAGACTCCAGGGTGGAGCAGTACGCGGGTACGACATCCGCCGCACCCGGCCTGTGGACGGAGATCGGTGGACCTGCACGACCTGTCCGACGAGCAGCATGACGCACTGGCCGCCCCGATGCACGAGCGGGCCGACCAAGGCGGCCCAAGAGCTCGTGGCCCTCGGGCAGGAGGTGAAGTACCTCGTGCGTCCTGGCTGGAGCGAAGCGCACATCGAGCAGCGCCTCAGGGACCTCGCACCCGCCGAGGACGACCCCGACGCCGCGCTCGTGACAGTGGACCAGGTGGTGGCCGCCGACCCGTACGCCACCTGTTCCCACCGGCGACGGACCACCGTGCGGATCGTGGACGACGCGCACGGCAGACCGCGAGTGGACGGTGTCGGCCGGGTCCTCGTGCAGCACGACGCGTTCAAGGACCGACAGTGGTTGGCGCCGCCCAGAGAACTGGGCGTACCCGACCCGGGGTGAGACCGAGTGTCCCGGCGCATTCCCGGACGATCCCTGGCCCCAGTCGACGAAGTCGACAGCAGTGCCGGTTCGGCGCCGACGAGCACCACGGCCACCTTCCAGCCCAGGTTGTACGCGTCCCGGATGCCGGTGTTCATCCCCTGGCCGCCGGTCGGGGAGTGCACGTGGGCGGCATCTCCGGTGAGCAAGACGCGGCCGGCCTGCAGCAGTCGACCATCCGGACGTTGGCCCGGTAGATCGACAGCCAGGACGCGTCGGTGAAGCGCACCACCCCTTGGCCGGCACGCTCGTCGATCATCGCCTGGTACAGCTCCAGCGACGGTTCGGGTAGGTCGGCCACGTCAGCGGGAATGGGGCACTGCAGCTCCCAGATGCAGGTGCCGGCATAGGGGTGAGCCCTAGCATGCCCTTCGCCGACGCCGCGCGCGTGGACGCGGTCCTCGTCGACGGCATCCGCGCGTTCCTGCGGGCGTACCCCGCCAGCTGAGCTCCTGCCCTCGGTCCAGCTCTGCCGTGCACCGGGTCGTCCTCACGACCGCGCACTCAGTTGGCCTTTGAGCTATCCGTCGGCGATCAGGCGGTCGAGCCATTCGCTGAGGAGCTGCTGCTCTGAAGGGCGCGACCGGCCGCTGACGGTGAGCTCGTCGACGACCTCCTTCGGGCGGTGGCGCGGCCGGAGTAGTGGATCTCGACGGTCATGCCGTCCCGGGCGAGCCGGGCGGCCACGGCCCGGCCGATGCCGCCGGAGGCACGCGTCACGAGGGCGATCCCGTCGGTCGGCATGCCTGGTCACGCGTCCTCCTTGGGAACAACATCTTATGTGGACTACACGGCCATATCATGACAACGGGGATCGGCATCGAGGTAACTGGATGAAAAGCTGTGAAGGAAGTCGGCGACTTCCACCGTTCGAGGCGGTCGAAGGCCGTGGTGTCTCAGAAGTCGAGCCGAACCCCTCGGGGAGGCAGACGAGGAGTGACCACCGACGGACGCGGACGGCCTGCCGTCCCTCGCCGAACTGAGCGCGCTCGCCGCTGCCGGCCCTCTTCGCGCGCCTCCGCGTCGCGGACGAAGCCCCCGGCCGGCCGGCGAGGTACGCCGCAACATGCTGCTCGCTGCGGGTCGACTACTGCTGGCCAAGGGGATGCGCGACGTCACCCTCGAGCGGGCGGCGGCGCTCGCCGGGGCCAGCAAGATGACCTCCAAAAGTGGTGGGCGTCCAGGGGCGCGCGCGCCCTCGACGGCTACTCCGCCACCGCCGGTGCGGTGCTGTCCTTTCCCGACACCGGCGACATTGAGGCAAACCTCAAGGTCCAGCTCGGCTCCTTCATCCGACTCCTCCGCGACACTCCCGCCGGGCGGGTTGTCGCCAGCTGATCGGCAAGGCCCAGACCGATCCGGCCCTCGCCGCCGCCTACCGGGAGAAGTACTCCGCTCCCCGCCGCGCCCTCGCAGTATAAGCGCTCACGCGCGCCCAGCAGTGCGGGCAGCCACGCGGCGACAGCGACCCCCAGGTCGTAGTCGACCAGCTCTAGGGTGCGTGCCACCACCGCCTGCTGCTGCCCGAGCGGCCACTCGCCGAGAACTTCGCGCACGCGCTCGTCGACAACCTCGTGCACGGACTCCGATGACCCCGTCGTGGACGAGGTCCGCGATGCGGATGGGCAGCCGCGACGGCCGAGGCGGTCACTCGCGCCCGGCGCGCAACCCGTCGAGCAGCACCTGGACCATCGTCGCGGGCGAGTCCGGATTCTCGTCGACTCGATCCAAGGCGACGACCGCATCCAGGACCTGCCCGAGGGAGACGTCATCGCGAACTTCCCCACTGGCTTGTGCGGCGGTGAAGAGGGGCTCTCCAGCGGCGATGACGCGGGATCTGCTCTCGTTCAGCACGGACCTGTCACCGCGGGAATCTGCCACCAGCAGCGACGCGAGCGGTCCCTTCTTGGCGCCGGCCGAGTGGAAACCCAGCAGCCAGGTAAAAAAGGCCTGAGCTGGTGTGTCTCCTTGCGCTGCTTGGGCAGCGGCGCATATCTCGTCGACCAGGTGTCGGTACAGCTCTTCGAGGAGCTCGAGCCGGCCGGGGAAGTTCCGGTACAGCGTGGCCATCCCCACCCCGGCCCGCCGCGCGATCTCTGCCATCGACGGATCCTCGTCGGCCTCGGCGAAGGCCTCCCCTGCGACAGCGAGGATCCTCGCCCGGTTTCGCTCGGCGTCCACCCGCCGGGCGGGAGGCGACAGTGGACGTACGACGACACCCCTCGACTCGGAAACGCAAGCACCCACCTTACCGGACAACCTCTTCATTTCCTCGGCTGCGGTGGTGAACAACCGGAGAACCTGTCCACTATCGCAGTGGACATCCTATCCGGTACGTCTCGAGGAGCGTCATGACCCACATGCTGCCGTCCCCGCCCGCCACCACGCCGCCGATCGCGGAGTCGGCCCGCCACGACTTCCCCCGGTTCGTCTGTGTGGACGAGCACCTGCAGTGGATCGGGGGCCAACGGGTGCCCGCGGCCGACGGGCAGACGCTGCCCAACACCGACCCAACCACGGAGGAACCGCTGGCCCGCGTGCCTCGGGGCGGAGCCGCGGACGTCGACCAGGCCGTGCAGGCGGCGAAGCGGGCGTTCACCGACCCGTCCTGGGCACAGATCACCCCCGACCAGCGCGGCCGCATCCTCAACCAGATCGCGGACGTCATCGAGGAGCACGCCGACGAACTCGCCACGATCGACTCGGTCAACATGGGCGCACCCCGCACGCTGACCGGCCACATGCTCGCCGAGGCCAGTGAGACCTTCCGGTACTACGCCGGCTGGCCGACGAAGATCTTCGGCACGAGCGTGCCGCTCTCCGGCGACAGAGTGGGCTTCACCCGGAGAGAGCCCCTAGGTGTGGTCGGCATCATCTGGGGCTGGAACGGCCCCATGGGTCAGCTGCCGGGCAAGCTCGCGCCGGCCCTCGCGGCGGACAACACCGTCGTGCTCAAGCCGGCGGAATCGGCGTCACTCAGCACGCTGCGCCTCGCGGAGCTGCTTCAGTCCACCGACCTGCCGGCCGGCGTGGTCAACGTCGTCACCGGCCTGGGCCCCGAGGCCGGTGGGGCCCTCGTCGCCCACCCCGACGTCGCCAAGATCGACTTCACCGGATCGACCGCGATCGGCAAGCACGTCCAGCAGGTCGCCAGCCAGACGCTGAAGCGGGTCACCCTCGAGCTCGGCGGCAAGTCACCCACGGTCGTCTTCGCCGACGCCGACCTGCACAAGGCCGCGACCGGCGCGGCGGCCGGGTTCCTCGGCAACGCCGGCCAGGCCTGTGTCGCAGGGTCGCGGATCTTCGTCGAGGAGAGCATCCGCGACGAGTTTGTCGCGCTGCTGACGCAGGCGATGGTGACGCTGTTCACGCCGGGCGACCCGCTGACGCCGGGGACCCTCGTCGGGGCGCTGTCCACTAGGGCCCAATTCGACCGGGTCACCTGCTACCTCGACATCGCCGTCCAGGAGGGCGCCCACGTCGTGACCGGCGGTGGCCGCTACGGCGACCACGGCTACTTCTTCGCGCCGACGCTGCTCGACGAGGTGACGCCGGACATGCGCGTGGTGCGCGAGGAGATCTTCGGGCCGGTGGGCGTCGTCGCGACCTTCACCGACATCGACGACGCGATCGCCAAGGCCAACGACACCGATTACGGGCTCGCGGCCTCGGTGTGGACGACGAACCTCACCACGGCCCACCGGATGGCCGCAGGCATCCAGGCGGGAACCGTCTGGATCAACACCTGGGCCGAGATGAGCACCGGCGCGCTGCCGTTCGGCGGGTACAAGCAGTCCGGGCTGGGTCGCGAAGGCGGCCTCGAGGTGCTCGACGCCTACACGCAGTCCAAGGCCGTCCTGATCGCGCTGTAGCCGTCCCCCGTCCGCGCTCCGGCGCCACAGGCCGCCTGTGCGGGGCCAGCGGACCGCAGCGAACCGACCCGGCTTCGCTGCGGCTCCGCTCTGCGGCGGGAGGCGTAGGTGCGCCCGTGCTTCGAGGTGACAGTCCGTCCAGCGCGACCGGGCCCGTCGAGGTCATCGCGGGCGCGACGTCCCAGACACGTTCAACGGCTGCCATCGAACACGGAGGCGGGCCGGCGAGAAGCTGCAAGGAGAGAAGCTGATGAGCGTCCTGACAACGGCGCAATCGTCGCCACTCGACGACGTCGTAACCGACCCAACGGCCGCCGCGCGTCCCCGGTGGGCCATACCGGTCATCGGCGTCGCCAGCGTTCACAGCTCACGAGCGGTCGCACGAGCATGGACTTCACCGACCTCTTCGCCGGCGTGCGTGTTCGAAACATCGCGGAGGCCCGCGCCTGGGACGAACGGCTCCTCGGAAGTGAGCCCGCGTTCTATCCCAGTGACGTCGAGGCCGTCTGGGCGGTCGGCGAGCACCGCTGGTTCCATCTCCTCGAGAACGCACCCAAGGCCGGCAGCGCGCTTGTCACCATCATGGTCGCCGACCTCGACGCGACGGCCAAGGCGATGAGCGGGCGCGGCGTCTACCCGACGAAACTCGAAGACTACGGCGAGGTGCGCAAGTACGTCTTCCACGATCCGGACAGCAACGAGATCGGGATCGGCCAGGTCCCGCAGACTTGAGGCCAGAGCCGACGGTCCCGGCGGCGAGAGTCGTCGAGTGATGAACGCGCGTCGCGGTGGTTCGCCTAGTGGGACGCTGCGGTCGTCCGCGCAGCGACTTCTGCTCCGGTGAATCGATAGGTCCGGCACCGCGCCGGTGCGCCGGTCCACGTCGTGGCAACCGCGGTGCCGGGGACTGCTGCAGAGTCTGCTCCACGGGACGGACCCTCAGGACCACCTTCCTACCGCAGGAGATCGACAAGATCACGAGGGCACACACCTCATGCACTGCGGGTCTCAGAACTCGTGGTGACGAGTTACTGCAGGGTCGTCTGCAGAATCTGTGCCATGGGAACCAGCGGAACCCCCGAGTACCGGGCCCGCCGCCGAGCTCGTGAGCAGCAACGGCGGCAGCACGTCGCCCAGACACCGGCCGGGCCCGCCGATGCAGACCAGGCCGGCGCTTCGGCGGAAGGGCGCGATCGGCGCACCACGGCGACGACCTGCGGATGGTGTGCTGGGCCGATCACGCCGCGCGGCCGGGGACCGATTCCCAAGTGGTGCTCGGCCACCTGCCGGCACCGAGCCTGGGAGCAGGCCCGCGCCGCGGCCTCCGGCCGATCCGCGGTGCAGGTGGTCGAACGGCGGGTCCAGGTCCGCGTCCCCCTGGAGCCGAGTCGGCGGGACTGGCCGACGCTGCTCGGCGAGCTGACCCGGCAGCTGGACGACGGTCGCATCTACGACCGCGACCTGCCCGGCCTCAGTCGGGCACTGCAGCCCGTACTGGAGGCCTACCGCCGGCGGGCCTGCCGGACCGGCGCCCCGGACGTGCGCTGAGCCGGGAAACTCCAGTCCTCCTCCAGCACCAGGAGACGACTGCGGTGGAGCACGGGACCGGAGAGCCGGTGCACCGAGCCGCCGACCGATCGCACCGGCGTCGTCCGGGGTCGTCGACGCACACCGACGTCACCCCGGCGCTTTCTCGCTCGACGAGCCCCCCGAAGCTGGCGCACTTCTCGTCACAACGGATTCGCTCGGCCTGGATGCACCAGGTGTGTCGACTCGTGATCTTGCTGCGCGGTTCGGCGGACGGCATGGGGAGGCATCAGCACGAGTCCAGCAGAAGGGCTGCTCGGCTGGCGACCGTGGTGAGCGGCGCGGCCCGGACAGCGAGCCAGCCTGCGGCGCTGCGGTCCCATCCAGACGCCTGCACGGCCGCGCCCGAGGAGCCGGTCGCAGGCGAGGAGCGGAGCGGCCGAGGCGAAGTGCCCCGTGATCGCCGGTGAGCGGTCACGACCTGCACGCGGTCTGGAGCGTCAATGCAGGTCCGCTCTTGCCACAACCGGCCCGGGCGGAGGAGGCAGACCTGCTCCACGAGCTCGTCCGGACGCTTGGCGACGAAGGTGTCCGCTGCCCCGGCCACCGCGGTCTCGCCGGCAGGCACGACGCCGTGCTGGCGATCGGCAGCCGATGGTGCCACGACCCCGCCGAGCAGGCGCCGATCCATTGCCATCGACCGGGGTGACGTCCCACCGCCCTCCGGGGTGACACCGCTCGGTCACCTGTGTCCTGCCACGTCACCCCGGGCCGTCCCGCTGTTGTCGCCGACTCGGCGGCCGCACGGAGCTCGCCGCCTCCTGGCACAGGAGGAGGACCGGAGAACTACAGGAGATTGCCGCGGCAGTGTCACCAATCGGGCGAAAACGGCGCCTTCTCCGGTAGGCGTGCCGCGCCGAACGACGGTGCACAGTGCCATAGGACCAGGAGGGCGACATGAGCGACGCGCAGCGACCTCGTGAGCCGGTGTCCAGCGACCCGCTGCTGCTCACCCCGGAGGAGGCCGCCGAGCTGCTCCGCGTCGGTCGCACCACGATCTACGCCCTCATGAAGGCAGGCGACCTGCGGCCTGTCCACATCGGCCGCAGCTGCCGGATCTCCCGGGCCGAGCTCGAGCGCTACGTCTGTCGGCTAGAAACTCCCCCACCCAGTGCTCCGGCTCGACCGCGCCGACACCGGCGAACCAGCACGAACCAACGCGGCTTGTTCGAGCTCACCCCCGACCCGGTGGAGCGAGCTTGACCTGTGCATTCCCAGCACCTGGAGTCAGCGCGCACCGCGACACTCGACGCCAGCCGGGGACCAGCGACGCAGGGAGCGATCGATGACGGACGCCGAGGAACGAGACAGCACGACATCACGGCGTCGGAAGACGTCGCAGGACGGGAAGCGCGCCAGCGGCGAGTCCTCGATCTACCGGGACGAGGACGGTCGGTGGCACGGCTTCGTCTCCATGGGCAAGAAGGACAACGGCCTGCGCGACCGACGCCACGTCTCGGGCGCCAAGCGCGCCGACGTGGTGGCCAAGGTCCGCGCTCTCGAGGCCAAGCGGGACGCCGGGATCGTGGAGGCGGCCGGCCGCGCACCCACGGTCGGCGAGTGGCTGGACCACTGGCTGGACAACATCGCGGCACGCAAGGTCCGCGCCAGGACACTGGAGAGCTACCGCAGCACCGTGCGGCTGCATCTCCGCCCCGGCGTCGGGCACCACCGGCTCGACCGACTGCAACCGGAACACCTGGAACGCCTCTACGGCGCGCTCTCCGACAAGGGATTGAGCCCGGCTTCCATCCTCCGCGCGCATCGGGTGCTTTCCCGCGCTCTACGCGTCGCCTCGCAGCGCGCCAAGGTCGCCCGCAACGTCGCCACCCTCGTCGATCCGCCCACGGTCAAGCGGCCGGAGACCGCCCTGCCGCTGAGCGCGCAGGAGGCCAGGAAGGTGATGGCCGCCGCGCAGACGCATCGCAACGCCGCCCGGTGGACCGTGGCGCTGGCCGTCGGGCTCCGTCAGTCCGAAGCGCTCGCCCTGCGGTGGAGCGACGTCGACCTGGACAACGGCACGATGAGCGTCCGGCGTGGGCTGCACCGGATCAGCGGGCAGGGCCTGGTCTACGAGGAGCCGAAGGCCGACCGCAGCCGCCGGAACCTGGCACTGCCGGCACAGCTCGTCGACGCGTTGAAGGCGCAGAGGGCCGCCCAGCTCGAGGAGCGCATCGCCGCCGGTCCCCTCTGGGAGGACCACGACCTGGTCTTCGCTCAGCCCAACGGCCGGCCGATCGAGCGCAAGTCGGATTGGCGTGCCTGGAAGGCCCTCCTGCGCCAGGCGGGCGTGCGCGAGGTCCGACTGCACGACGGGCGGCACACCGCAGCGACCCTGCTGCTGTCCGAGGGCGTGCACCCCCGAGTCGTGATGGAGGTGCTCGGCCACGCACAGATGCGAACCACCACGGACACCTACAGCCACGTCATGCCCGCCCTCGGCCGCGACGCCGCCGACCGGATGGGCAACGCGCTGTGGGGACCGCCGGCACCGTAGTGGCTCCAGTGGCCACCACACTGGCACCACAAACGACTCAGGCCGTTCCCCCAGAGGGAGAACGGCCTGGTCATCGGGGTGGAGCTGAGGGGACTCGAACCCCTGACCCCCACACTGCCAGTGTGGTGCGCTACCAGCTGCGCCACAGCCCCGTTTCCCGGCCCGACCGCTTCCGTTCGAGCCAGGGAGAACTGTACATCGCCTCCCGGTGGCTCCCGTGGAGGGGGGTGGCCGCGCGTCGCCCGGGCGGGCGGGTCAGATCTCGACGCCGCGCTCGGCCAGCCAGTCGACCGGGTCGATGCGGCGACCGTCCATGCCGCCCTGGTGCACCTCGAAGTGCAGGTGCGGGCCGGTGGACTGGCCGCGGTTGCCGAGCAGCGCGATGGTCTCGCCGGCGTCCACGTACTGGCCGACCTCGACGAGGATCTCCTCCATGTGGCCGTAGACGGTCACGTCGCCGTTCTCGTGGAGGATGTAGACCGCGAGCCCGAAGCCGCTGGCCGCGCCCGCGCGCAGCACCACGCCGTCGGCCGCCGCGTACTCCGGCGTGCCGATCGGGGCGGCGAGGTCGATGCCGTAGTGGAAGGTGCCCCAGCGGGACCCGTAGCCACTGGTGAAGCGGGCGCCACTGACCGGCAGCACCGTCTTGGGCCGGGCGGCCTCGGCGGCGGCCTCCGCGGCGGCGGCCTCGGCCGCGGCGCGCTCGGCGCGGGAGGCGGCGACCTCCTGCAGGCGGGCCTGCGCCTCGGCCTCGGTGATCGAGGCCATCGGCATGGCCTCGAGCACCTCCTCGCCGGTGGCGAGCTCCATCTGGGCACCGAGCACCGAGGTGGGCTCCGCGGCGGCCTGCGGCGAGCCGGGGACCCCGACGACGGCGGCCCCGATCGCGCCGGCGACGAGCGCGGCGATGAGCAGGTACGGACGGCGGTCCCGCAACGCGCGCGGCCGGCGGGCGGCGGGCGCGGCGGCCGCGACGGCGGGCACGGCCGCGGTCGGAGGGGCGGCGATCTCAGCGGCGGGCGCGGGCGGGGCGACGGCGGCCGGCGTGGCAGGCGCGGGCTCCGCCGGCAGCACCGTGGTGACCAGGGCGGCGAACTCACGGTCGAGCTCGTCGGCGGCCGGGCGCGGGGCCGGGAGCACGGCGGGGAGCACGGCCGGGAGCACGGCCTCGTCGGCGGCCGGCACGGGCGGGAAGCCCCGCAGCGACGACACCGGCCGGCCCGCCGGGCGCCGGTGGGCGCCGGACCGCGGAGCGGGGACGCCCGCGGGAGAGCCGTTCGAGGGGCGGGACAGGAGACCCGCGTCGCTCCGGTGACTGGCCAATGCGTGAACCCCGCTCGTTCGTGGGAAGTGGCCCGGCGGGCCCGATCGAGTCGCACCGATCCAAACACACCGTGACCCGTTCGTGACCCCACGTGCGGCGTGTCTGAAGGTGACACGCCATGTGCCCTGCGTCACGAGTGGCTCCTGTGTTTGCCGTGACGGCGGCCCGGGCATGCTGGTCCTCCCGGCGTGGAACACACCGCGCCGGTCCGACGTGACCTCCCGCCGGGCCGACGCCTCCGCCGACGCCCCGCACCCTGCGTGCCCCCGCTCCCCCGGCCGGGCCGCGACCTGCCGCCAGGACGGGGCCGCCCCCGGCCGTGCACCGGATGTGCACCCGGGGACCGCCTCGTGGTCCCATGATCGTTCCCCGGCGCGGTCCGCAGGTGCCCCCTCGGCGGCGAGAACCGGTCGGGCACCGACCCTGGACAGGAAGGACCGATGCCTCGATGGCCCAGCCCGAGCGCCCTCTGCGGGAGGTCCCGTGGAGCCGGAGCGTGCCGGCGGCAGTGCCGCCCCACCGCGTCCGGCCGCTGACCAGCGCGACGCTCGAGCAGCACGGGGCCCGGCTGACCGTCCCCACCTACGACCGCGGCGCGCTGGTCCCCGCCGTCGTGCACATGAGCGTGGGCGGCTTCTCCCGCGCCCACCAGCTCATCTACCTCGACGAGATCGCCCAGCAGGGCATCTCCACCGGCTGGGGCGTCGTCGGTGTCGGGCTGCGCGCCCGGCGGCTGCGGGAGGCCCTCGCGCCGCAGGACAACCTGTACACCGTCGTCGAGCGCAGCCCCGACGGCGAGCGTGCCCGGGTGGTCGGCGTCCTCACCGACTACCTGTTCGCCCCCGACGCCCCGTCAGCGGTGCTCGACCGGCTCGCCGACCCGCGCACCCGCGTCGTGACGATGACCATCACCGACGCCGGGTACCTGCTCGATCCCGTCACCCGCGCCTTCACCCCCGACGGCGACGTCCGGCACGACCTCGCCCACCCCGCGGCGCCGCGCACGGTCTTCGGCTTCCTCGTGGAGGCGCTCGACCGCCGGCGCCGGGCGGGCCTCGCGCCGTTCACCGTCGTGTCCTGCGACAACCTCCACCGCAACGGCGACGCCACCCGCGCCGCCGTCGTCGGGTTCGCCGCGCTGCGCGACGAGGTGCTGGCCCGGTGGATCACCGACCGGGTGGCCTTCCCGAGCAGCATGGTCGACCGGATCACCCCGCAGACCACGCCCGAGGAGCGGGAGGCGGTGGCCCGCCGGTACGGCGTCGACGACCGCTGGCCGGTCGTCACCGAGCCGTTCTCCCAGTGGGTCATCGAGGACGACTTCTGCAACGGCCGCCCGCCGCTGGACGCCGTCGGCGTCCGCTTCGTCCGGGACGTCACCGGGCACGAGCTGATGAAGACGCGGCTGCTCAACGCCAGCCACTCCGCGCTGGGCTACCTCGGCACCCTCGCCGGCCACGAGCGCATCGACGTCCTCATGGGCGACCCCGTCTTCGCCGCGTACGTGACCCGGCTCATGGACGCCGAGGTCACCCCGCTCGTCCCGTGCCCGGAGGGCATCGACCTCGACGAGTACAAGGCGATCCTCGTGCAGCGCTTCGCCAACCCGGCGATCGCCGACCGGCTGTCCCGGCTGTGCCGCCGCGGTTCCACCAAGCTGCCGCAGCACCTCCTCCCCTCGCTGCGCCAGGCGCTCGCCGAGGGCCGGCCGCACGCCCTGCTGACCCTCGCCCTGGCCGGGTGGGTCGCCTACCTGCAGCGCACCGACGACGCCGGTGTCCCGCTGCCGGTCGAGGACGACGCCGGGCCCCGCCTGCAGGCGCTCGCGCTGGCCGGCGGCACCGACCCGCGCCCGCTGCTCGCCGAGACGGCGGTCTTCGGCGACCTCGGCGAGGTGCCCGGCTTCGCCGACGAGCTGGCGGCGGTGCTCACCCGCCTGCGGCGCGACGGCGTCCGCGAGACCGTCGCGACGCTGACCGCGAGCGCCCGGTGAGCGCGCCCCGCGACGGCGGGGCGGCGCTGCCGGCCGGCGTCGTCCGCGGCCTGACGGCGCTGCTGTGCGACGCCGACGGCAACCTGTTCCCCTCCGAGGAGCCGGCGTTCGTCGCCTCCGCCGAGGTCACCAACCGCTTCCTCGCCGAGCTCGGCGACCCGCGCCGCTTCACCCCCGAGGAGCTGCGGCTGGCCACCACCGGCATGAACTTCCGGACGACGTCGCGCCGCCTGGCCGCCGAGGCCGGGGAGCCGGAGGCCGACGTCGAGCCGTGGGTGGCCGAGGAGAGGCGCGCGGTGACGGCGTACCTCGGCGAGCACCTGCGCCCGCACGAGCCGACCACCGAGGCGCTCACCGCGCTGGCCGCCCACCTGCGGCTGGCCGCCGTGAGCTCCAGCGCGCTGGCCCGGCTGGCCGCCTGCTTCACGGCCACCGGCCTCGACGCGCTCATCCCGCCGGAGGTCCGGTTCAGCGCCGAGGACTCCCTGCCCACGCCCACCAGCAAGCCCGACCCGGCGGTGTACCTGCACGCCTGCGAGCAGCTGGGCATCACCCCCGCGCAGGGCCTGGCGGTCGAGGACTCCGTGCCCGGGGCACTCTCCGCCGTCCGCGCGGGTTGTCCCACCGTGGGGAACCTGCTCTTCGTCCAGCCCGCCGAGCGCGCCGAGCGCGAGGCCGCGCTGCGCGAGGCCGGGGTCCTCACCGTCGTCTCGTCCTGGCAGGAGCTCGCCGGCCTGCTCTCCCCCGTCCTGACCGGAGGTGGCCGATGAAGGTCGTCTACACCAGCTTCCGCGGCCTGTTCTCCGACAGCCCGCGCGCCGTCTACGAGGCGCTCGTCGCCCGCGGCGACGACATCGAGCACACCTGGCTGACCGCGCCGGTCGCCGAGCACGCGTTCCCGGCCGGCGTCGCGACCGTCCCGTTCGGCAGCCCGGAGTCGATCGCCGCGCTGGAGGCGGCCGACGTCGTCGTCTCCAACGACCACGTGCCGCTGGACTGGGACAAGCGCGCCGACGCCTTCTACCTGCAGACCTGGCACGGCACCCCGCTCAAGCGCATCCACAACGACGTGCTGTGGGCGCCGGAGGGCCGGCTGGCCCACCTCGAGCACGACATCGCGCGCTGGGACGTGATGCTCTCCCCCAACGCCTACAGCACCGGCCGCTTCCGGCAGGCCTTCGGCTTCCCCCGGCCGATCCACGAGACCGGATACCCCCGCAACGACCTGCTCAGCAGCCCCCGGCGCGAGCAGGTGCGGGCCGAGGTGCGCGCGCAGCTGGGCATCGACGAGGGCAGGACCGTCGTCCTCTACGCGCCGACCTGGCGCGACGACCTGGTGTTCGAGGGGAAGGGCGAGCGCGACTTCGAGTTCCCGGTCGACCTCGCCGCCTTCACCGAGCGGCTCGGGGAGGACCACGTGCTGCTCCTGCGGCTGCACAACATGGTCTCCGACCGGCTGGAGTCGATCGAGGGCCTGCCGGTCCGCGACGTGTCCAACCACCCGGACATCCGCGACCTCTACCTCGCCGCCGACCTGCTGGTCACCGACTACTCGTCGACGATGTTCGACTTCGCCGTCACCGGGAAGCCGATCCTGCTGTTCACCTACGACCTCGCCGACTACCGCGACCGGCTGCGCGGCTTCTACGTCGACATCGAGGAGATCGCCCCCGGACCGCTCCTGTCGACCAGCGACGAGCTGCTCGACGCGATCGCCGACCTCGACGCCGTCCGCGCCGCCTCCGCCGACCGCTACGCGGCCTTCCGGGAGACCTACACCTCCCTCGAGGACGGGCACGCCACCGACCGCGTCCTCGACCTGTTCTTCCCGCGCGGCACCTCCGCCGCCGGGGTCCCGACGACCCGAGGAGGGGACGACGATGCGCTTCGCTGACCTCGCACACACCACTGCCCAGGTCACCGGCCTGGCGCCGCTGGGCAGCCGGCCGGCTGCCGCACCGGAGCCGCGGCCCCTGCAGGTGGTCGTCCTGGCCGCCGGCATGGGCACCCGGCTGGGCCGCCCGCTGCCCAAGCCGCTGACCCCGCTGGTGGACGGCCGCAGCATCCTGCGCCGCCAGCTCGACACCGTCGAGGACGTGTTCGGCGGTGCCGCCCAGGTCACCGCCGTCGTGGGCTTCCAGGCCGAGCTGGTCATGCAGGCCGCGCCCGACCTGCGCTTCGCCTACAACCCGCACTACGCGCGCACGAACACGTCCAAGAGCCTGCTGCGCGGGCTGCGCACGACCGGCCCGGGCGGGGTGCTGTGGCTCAACGGCGACGTCGTCTTCGACGCCGCCGTCCTGGAGTCCGTGCTGCCGGAGCTGCAGGCCGACCAGAGCTTCGTCTGCGTCGACACCTCGGTGGTCGGCGACGAGGAGGTCAAGTACACCCTCGACGCCGAGGGCTGGATCGACGGGCTGTCGAAGACGGTGCGCGGCGGCCTCGGGGAGGCCGTGGGCATCAACTTCGTGTCCTCCGCCGACAAGGACGTGCTCGTCGAGCACCTCGAGGCGTGCGGCGACCAGGACTACTTCGAGCGCGGCATGGAGACCGCCATCGCCGAGGCCGGGCTGCGCTTCCGGCCGCTGGACATCTCCCGGTGGGCCGCCGTCGAGGTCGACTTCGAGGCCGACCTCGACCGGGCGAACGCGCTGTTCTCCACCAGCCGTCCCCGCCTGCACCCGGTGCCGGACGGCACCCGCCCCTGAGTCCCCGCCGGGGCCTCAGCCGACCGGCTGGGGCTCCGGCGCGGGGGCGGCGCGCTCCGGGTCGCGGAAGCGCCGAACGGCGGCCAGCCCGCCGACGACCAGCCCCGCTCCCCCGGCCACCAGCACCGCCACGGCGAGCCGGGTGAGGACGGCGGGACCGCTGCCGGCCACGTTTGCGCTCCACAGCACGTCGACGTCGGGCAGGCCCTGCACCAGCAGCAGCCAGCCGAGCACGAGGGCGGACAGGCCCGCCATGACGCCGCGCCCGCGCACGGCCGCCCGGACGCCGAGCAGCGCCACGAGCGCGGCCGTGACCGCCGGCAGCGACGCGGAGACCAGCGCGGCCGCGTGCGAGGACACCGTCACCGGCGGCTCGGGCGTGGCCGCGGCGTGCCAGAGCGCGGCCGCGGCGCCGGCGCCCAGCGCCCAGGCCAGCGGCCGCGGCCCGCGGGCCAGCAGCCCGGCGGCGGCCACGAGGGCGAACAGGCCCCCGTGCAGCACCCAGGTGAGCGCGGTCGACGGCGGCGGCTCCCAGATGAGCTCCCCGCGGACGGTGAACGCGGTGTCGCCGTGGCGCATCGGCACGGTCCAGTCGAAGACGGTGTGCTCGTGCGTCGGGTCCGCGGCCACCGCCGGCGGCAGCACGCCCTCGCTCATCCAGTGGGTGCGGTGGTCGTGCCAGGTGTACTGCGGCTCGGTGCTCACGAGCACCCACTCGGGTTCCGCGCGCGGGTCGGCGCCCTCGGGCAGGGTGACCCGGCCGAACCGGTCGAGGTTGATGTAGGTGGCCGGGCTGTGCGCGTTGCGCCACACGCCGTCGGGGCCGATCCGCAGGTAGGGCTCGTCGGAGTAGCCGGGCACGGTGACCTCGGTGCCGGTGGTGTTGACCACCTCGAGGGCGTCGCCGAACTGCAGCACGCGCACCGAGACGCCGCCCACCCGCGGCTGCACGGAGGTCACCCGGCCGTCGAAGTCGTTGCCGGCCACCTCGCCGCCCACGTGCGCCGACGCGGGGCCGGCCACCGCCAGCGCGGCGAGGACGCCGAGGACGACGACGAGCAGGCGGGCGGCCGCCCGCGCGGGACGCCCGCCCATCACGCGCCCGCGACGGTCTCGAGGTCGCCGGCGATGTCGCGCGAGGTGTTGCCGGCGTCGAAGGCCACGTGCGCCTCGTCGTCGGCGCCGTAGAGCAGCAGCAGCGAGCTGTGCAGGCGGCCGTCGTCCTCCGCCAGCGGCACGCCGGCCGACAGCTGCGCCTGGTCGACGACCTCCTGGTCGCCGGTCAGCCCGACGAACCGGGTGGGCAGGTCGGCGTCGAAGCGGCCGAGGTACTCGCCGAGCACCTGCGGGGTGTCGAAGCCCGGGTCGGTGGTGACGAAGACCACCTGCACCTGCTCGGCCAGCGCCGGGTCGACGTCGCGCAGGGCGAGGGCGACGTCGGCCATCGTCGTCGGGCAGATGTCGGGGCAGTTCGTGTAGCCGAAGAACAGCAGCGTCGGCTTCCCCGCCGTGGCCGTGGCGAAGTCGTACTCCGCTCCGGTGGTGTCGGTGAGGGTGAACGACGGCCGCTGGAAGGGGTCGCGCAGGTCGATGCCGGCGTAGTCGTCGCCGGGGCCCTCGAGCTCGGCGACGGCGCCGCCGCCACCGTGGTCGTGGCCCTCGGCGGCCGCTGCCTGCTCGCCGTCGTCGGAGCCGCAGGCGGTGAGGCCGAGCCCGGCGGCGAGGAGCAGGGCGGCGAGCCGGCCGCGGACGGGAGCGGTCACGAGGACACGGTACGTCGGCCGGCCCGGTACCCGAGGACGACGCCCGCGAGCCCGACCGCGAGGGCGAGGATCGCGACGAACAGCGCCAGGCCCGCCGGCTCGTTGCTCACCGGGCCGCCGTGGCCGTGACCGTCGGAGGCCGCGGTGTCCGTGCCGGCGGCGGTCGCGGCGTCCCCGCCGGCGAGGGTGAGCACGGGGGCGGGGCTCTCCGGCTCCTCCTGGCCGTCGACCGTCGGCTCGATCCAGGCCGACTCCGTGCCGTCGCTGTAGGTCTGCACGGCCGGGTAGGACAGCGTGGCGGCGTCCGGGAACGGCCCGCCGGACAGCGAGAACTCCTGGAACTGGCCGGGCGCGATGCCGCCGCCGGCGTCGGCGCGGAACTCCACCACCGACACGTAGGTGCTGATCTCCTGGCCGTGCACCTCCACCGGCTCGGCGAGCTGCGCCGACGTCGTCGTGACCGTCCAGCCGGGCACCGGCTGCGCGCGCAGCGAGACCATGGCCGCGTCCTCCGGGACGGAGATGCGCAGCGCCACGGTGCTCGCGGTGTCGCTCTCGTTGGGCACCCGGAAGGTGAGCTTCCCGTAGCCGCCGGCCGCGGCGTCGGCCGAGGACACCGTCACGTGCGCCGACGCGCCGGCGGCTCCCGCGACGGAGGCGACCAGGGCGGCCAGCAGCGCGGCGAGCACGACGCCGGCGCGGGCTCCCGGCCGCAGGGAGGTGGGGGACACGGTTCTCCTTCTCTCGTCCCGCTCGCGCGGGCTCAGCGCACCGGGAAGTCGGTGCTGGCGGTGGTGGCGGTGAACTCGTCGAGCCGGACGCTCACGGCGACCGTCCAGGTGCCGGCGCCCGGGATCGACATCCCGTCGGCCACCCAGTGGCCGGGTCCGGCCGGCTCGAGGTCCACGTCGAGGGGGCCGATCTCCTGCTCGGGCTCGGTGAGCGTCACGCGGAGGTCGGCGGGCTGGGCGAGCTGCCCGTCGTCGTCGAAGAGGTAGAGGTGCAGCGTGTTGGCGCCCGGGCGCGCGGGGTCGACCGAGACCTGGACGCTGCCGGACTCCCCCGCCGCCGATTGCAGGGGCAGGGTGACGTCGACCGGCTGGGCCACCGAGGCGCGCGCCGGCGGGGTGCCCACGAGCACCGCCGACAGCACCAGCACCGCCGCGGCGACGGCCGCCTCCACGAGCACCGAGCGGCGCAGCGGGCCGACGTCCTCCACCGCGCCGCGGGCCTGCACGGCCGCGCGGGCGCGGGCCGCGGTCTCGACGGGGCCGTCGGGGTCGCCCGCGGCGAACGCGTGCGCGGTGACCCGGCGCCGGGAGCCCGGCCGCGGCCGGGAGACGCCGAGGTGCTGCTGCACCCAGACGCGGGAGACGCCGGCGGCGGCCAGCAGGAGCAGGACCAGCGCCAGCTTGCCCAGCAGCAGCCAGCCGTACGTCGTGGACACCAGGGCGGGCGGGGAGCCGACCTCGCGCACCGACTGGACGACGCCGGTGACCACCAGCGCCGCCACCGACCCGGACGCGATCCGCGACCACCGCGGCAGCGCGCCGGCCAGCTCGCCGGCCTCCGCGCCGGGCCGCACCAGCCCGGCGAGCAGCGCGGCCAGGCCGCCCAGCCACAGCGCCATCGCGGCGACGTGCACGGCGGTGACCGCGGTGGCGAACACCGGCACGGGCCCCGCGACCGGGTGCCCGACCGCCGCGGTGGTGAGCACCACCCCGGCGCCGATGACGGCGAGGCCGGCCTGCTCCTGCGCCGAGGGCTGCGCGCCGCGCCGCCACAGCGGCACGAGCAGGCCGAGCAGCACCAGGGCGAGCGCGGCCCGGCCGAGCGTGGTCAGCCCGAAGGACGACGACGCCGTCGTGGACACCAGCGCGGGGTCGAGCAGGGAGCCGAGCCCGGCGCCGGCGGCGTAGGGGCCCTGCAGCAGGAAGGTGAGGACGGCGGCGCCGGCGGCCGTGCCCAGGCCGGCGGAGGTGATCCGCCGCATGCGGGCCGAGGCCCAGCCCGCCGGCCAGCACAGGACGAGGAAGGCCGGGACGCCGAGGCCCGCGGCCAGCCCGGCGAACCCGAGCGAGCGCGCGGCGGGGAGCGCGGCGGCCACGAACGGGTCGACGTCGGCGTCGTCGGCCACGGCGCCCGCGTCGGCGAGCTCGCCGTCGCCGACGACGAAGGCGAAGGCGCCGCTGATCGGGTGCGAGTCGGCCGAGACGATCCGGTAGGTGACGACGTAGCTGGCGTCGGGGAGGTCGTCGCGCAGCGGCACGGTGACGGTGCCGCCGTCCACCTCGGCCGCGCCGGTGTCGACCCGCTCCCCGCCGTCGCCGAGGACGCGCGCGTAGCCCGCGCCGAGGGAGACGCCCTCGCTGAAGGTCAGCGTGACCTGGCCGGGCACCTCGTCGAGGCGGGCGCCCTCCCCCGGGTCGGTGGACACGAGCTCGGCGTGCGCGGCGGCGGGCCCGGCGGTGGCCACGCCGAGGGACAGCCAGCCGGCGAGCAGGACGAGCAGCAGCAGGACCGGGCGCGCGGGCCGGGCAAGGGTGCTCACGCGGTCACCCGCTCGCGGGCGACGAGGGCCGCGGCGCGGCGCGGGCGGCCGCGCCAGGCGACGACCGCGATGAGGACCACACCGGCGAGCAGCAGCAGGTGCGCGGCCGCCCGGTCGGCGTGCACGTGCCCGGCCTGCAGGTCGCGCACGGTGGCCACCGCGAGCAGCACGGTGAACGTGGCGAGGAAGGGCAGCGCGCCGGCGGCCAGCCGCGGGACGGCGGCGACGGCGACGAAGGCCGCGGCGACGGCGAGGTTCCAGGCGCCGGTCTCGTGCGCCACGTGCACCGGGGCGCTCATCGCGGCGGTGCCGGCGGTCAGCGACGGCCAGGCCAGGCCGGCCTGCGCGACGCCGACGGCCAGCAGCGCCAGGCGCAGCGCCGACGCGAGCAGCCGGGCCCGGGCGGCCGCGGCGGTGCCGGGGAGCTCGCGGGGCAGCGCACCGAGGACGGCCGCGGTGAGGTCGGGCACCGGCGGTGCGGGGGCCAGCCGGGCGCGCCGGGTGACCGCGCCCGCGGCCTCGGCCCAGGCCGTGCAGCCGGGGCAGCCGTCGAGGTGGCGGTCCAGGTCGGCGGCGGGCATGCCGAGCGGCTCGCCGTCGAGTCGCGCGGAGAGCGCCTCGCGGAACGGTGCACACTGCATGTGTCAGATAGTCGTCGCAAGGGGTCCGTCCGGTTCCCGGTGAGACGGGGATCGCAGCCGGAGGGGTGCAGTGGACGAGCTCGCGCGGGTCGCCGCGGCCGCCGTCGACGGCGACCCGCTCGCGGCGGCGACCCTCGTGCGGTCCACCCAGTCCGACGTGTGGCGGTTGTGCGCGGCGCTCGGTGACCGGGACTCCGCCGACGACCTGACGCAGGAGACCTACGCGCGGGCGTTCGCCTCGCTGCACCGCTTCGAGGGCCGCTCGTCGCTGCGCACCTGGCTGCTGTCGATCGCCCGCCGGGTCTGCGCCGACGCCGTCCGCTCGCGCCGCCGTCGCCGGCTGACGCTGGTCCGTGACGACGCCGACCTCGAGGCGCTGGGCCCCGCCGACGGCGCCGACCGGGTGGGCGAGGGCGCCGCCGTCACCGACCTGCTCAGCCGGCTCGACGCCGACCGGCGCGAGGCGTTCGTGCTCACCCAGTTGCTCGGGCTGTCCTACGCCGAGGCCGCCGAGGTGGCCGGCTGCCCGGTCGGCACCATCCGCTCCCGGGTCGCCCGCGCCCGCGGGGACCTGCTGGCGGCCCTCGGGGACGACACGGAGGCCAACGCGCTCTGAACGGCCGGTGAACGGGTATCTAGGCTGCCCGACGGCCGTACGACCGCTCCCGCGTCGGCGACCTCCCCCACCGCCGACCCGGAGCTCCCTCGTGCCCTTCAGCCTGACCCCCAAGGACAACGCCTTCTACGGCCTGTTCACGGCCTCCGCGCAGAACCTGGTCGAGGCGACCACCGTGCTCGGGGAGTTCATCCACGACAACCGGCGCCGGACCGAGCTCGCGGACCGGCTGCGCGAGCTCGAACACGTCGGCGACCAGTCGACCCACGCGGTCTTCCGCCAGCTCAACTCCAGCTTCGTCACGCCGTTCGACCGCGAGGACATCTACAGCCTCGCCAGCCACCTCGACGACGTCATGGACTTCGTCGAGGCCGCCGCCGACCTCGTCGTCCTCACCCGGCTGGGCACCCTGCCGCCGGAGATGAGCCAGCAGACGGCGCTGCTCCAGCGGGCCGCCGAGACCACCGCCGAGGCGATGCCGCGGCTGCGCACCATGCGGGACCTCCCGGACTACTGGATCGAGGTCAACCGCATCGAGAACGAGGCCGACAAGCTCTACCGCCGGCTGCTCTCCCGCCTCTACAGCGGCGAGTTCGAGGCCCTCGAGGTGCTGCGCCTCAAGGAGGTCGCCGACCAGCTCGAGGAGGCCGCCGACGCCTTCGAGAAGGTCGCCAACGTCGTCGAGTCCATCGCCGTCAAGGAGTCCTGACCGCCGATGGACGCGGCCTTCGTCGCCCTGGTCGTCATCGTCGCGGTGGCCCTGGCCTTCGACTACACCAACGGCTTCCACGACGCCGCCAACGCGATCGCCGTCGCCGTCTCCACCAAGGCGCTCACCCCGCGGGTGGCCCTCGCCCTCGCGGCGGTGATGAACCTCGTCGGCGCGCTGCTGTCGACCGAGGTGGCCAAGACCGTGGGCGCCGGGATCATCGAGCCGCCGTCGGGCACCGAGGGACTGGAGATCGTCTTCGCCGCCCTGGTGGGGGCGATCGTGTGGAACCTCGTCACCTGGTACTTCGGGCTGCCGTCGTCGTCGTCGCACGCGCTGATCGGTGGCCTGGTCGGTGCGGCGCTGGCCGCGGTGCACGACGTCCAGTGGCTGGGCGTGCTCGACAAGGTGGTCGTCCCGATGGTCGTGTCGCCGCTGGTCGGCTTCGGCCTGGGCTACCTGTTCATGCTGCTGATCCTGTGGACGTTCCGGCGGGCCAACGTCAGCCGCGCCAACCGCGGCTTCCGCTACGCCCAGATCGTCAGCTCGGCCACGATGGCGCTCGGCCACGGCCTGCAGGACGCGCAGAAGACGATGGGCATCATCACGCTGGCGCTGTTCACCGCCGGGGAGATCGACTCCTTCGAGGTGCCCTTCTGGGTGGTGCTGGCCGCGGCGGGCGCGATCAGCGCCGGCACCTACGCCGGCGGGTTCCGGATCATGCGGACGCTGGGCCGGCGGATCATCCAGCTCACCCCGGCCGGTGGCTTCGCCGCCCAGACCGTCGCCTCGGGCGTCATGGTCACCACGGCGACGGTCTTCGCCGTGCCCGTCTCGACGACGCACATCACGACGACGTCGATCATGGGCGTCGGGTCGACCCGCCGGCTGTCGGCCGTCCGCTGGGGCGTGGCCGGCAACATCGTCGTCGCCTGGGTGGTGACCCTGCCCGCGGCGGGAGCGGTCGCGGCGCTCGCGTACCTGGTCACCGACCTCGTCGTCGGCTGAGCGGAGGAACCCCGGCCCGCGGTCGGCGATAGTCGATCGATCTGGTAGACATAGACCCCGTGGCGGCGACGGCGGTGCTCCTGGTGGGGCGGATCCACGTCGACCTGCTGCGTGTGTGCACCGCCGCCTGTCCGGTCTGACGAGTCCCGGCGCCTCCCCGGCGCACTCCTCCCCGCTCGTCCCTGCCGAGAGCTGCGCCGACGCGCGCCCGGCACCTCCTGACCGGAGCCCTCCCCCGTGAAGACCCTGATCCTGCTCGCCCTCGCCGGCCTGGGCGCCCAGCTCGTCGACGGCAGCCTCGGCATGGCCTACGGCGTCACCTCGACGACGCTGCTGCTGGCCATCGGCACCAACCCGGCCGCCGCGTCGGCCACCATCCACCTCGCCGAGATCGGCACGACGCTCGCGTCGGGCCTGTCCCACTGGAAGTTCGGCAACGTCGACTGGAGGGTCGTCGCCAAGGTCGGCGTCCCCGGCGCGGCCGGCGCGTTCGCCGGCGCCACCGTGCTGTCCAACCTCTCCACCGAGGTCGCGGCCCCGGTGATGTCGCTGATCCTGCTCGGGCTCGGCATCTACCTGCTCGTGCGCTTCACGCTGCGCGGCATCGACCGGCGCAACCTCGGCAAGCCGGTGCGCAAGCGCTTCCTCGGCCCGCTCGGCCTGGTCGCCGGCTTCGTCGACGCCACCGGCGGTGGCGGCTGGGGCCCGGTCGGCACCCCGGCGCTGCTGGCCAGCGGCCGCATGGAGCCGCGCAAGGTCATCGGCTCGATCGACACCTCCGAGTTCCTCGTGGCGCTGGCGGCCAGCCTCGGCTTCCTCCTCGCGCTCGGCTCGCAGGGCATCGACTTCGCCTGGGTCGCGGCGCTGCTGCTCGGCGGCCTGGTGGCCGCCCCGCTCGCCGCGTGGCTGGTCCGCCACGTGCCGCCGCGGCTGCTCGGCTCGCTGGTCGGCGGGATCATCGTGCTGACCAACAGCCGCACCCTGCTGCGCAGCGACTGGATCGACGCCTCCGACCCGGTCCGGTACGCGGTCTACGCGGTCATCTACGCCGTCTGGGCCGCCGCCGTCGCCCACTCCTACCGCCAGTACCGCAAGGACCGGGCGCAGGAGTCGGCCGACGCCCTCGCCGCCGAGGCCGCCCGCCTGGCCGAGGACCTGCACTCCCCGGACGCGGCCGACGCCGCGGACCTCGAGCGCAGCCTGCGCGCCGGCCGCCCCGCCGACCCGCGCGACTAGCCGCTGCTCACCAGGAGGCCCCGTCCGGCACCGCCGGGCGGGGCCTCCTCGCGTCTCAGCGGCCGGCCAGCAGGGTCTCCTCCAGCTCGGCGGGCAGCCCCGGCTCGGGCAGGCCGGACCGCCTCGGCTGCCGCGGCGGGGCGCCCCGGAGCCAGGCCCAGGTGTCGGCGACCGTCTCCCCCACCGGCCGGACCGGCAGCCCCAGTTCCCGCGCCCGGGTGGTGTCGACGTCCCACGCCGTCGCCGCCGTCTCCCGGGGCAGCCAGAACGGCAGGTGCAGCCAGGGCTCCACGCCGGCGGCCAGCAGGTCCTCCTCCGGCACCGGCACGAGCTCGGCGTCGCTGCCGGTGGCCTCGCGGCATGTCTCCAGCAGCCCGCCCAGGGTCGTCATCCCGGCCGGGCCGGTGGCGTTCACCGGGCCCGAGACGCCGTCCTCGGCCATCGCGACCAGCCAGCCGGCGAGGTCGCGGGCGTCGACCAGGGCGATCGGCTGCTCCAGCGCGTCGGGGACGACGACCCGGCCACCCCGGGCGATGCGCTCGAGCCACCAGGGCAGCCGGCGCACGTTGTCGTGGCTGCCGAGGACCAGCCCCGCCCGCGCTGTGAGGAACCGCCCGGGCAGCGCGGCGCCCAGCACCCGCTCGGCGTGGGCCTTGTTCGGCCCGTAGTCGTCGTCGGGGGTGTCCCACACCGGGTCGTCCTCGCCGCGGACCGGGCCCGGCGGCCAGCCGGAGTAGGCGTTGAGGCTGCTGGTGAAGGCGTAGCCGCGCACCCCGGCCAGGGCGGCCGCGGCGTTGTCGGCGGCCGGGCGGGTCTGGCAGGAGGTGTCGACGACGAGCTCGGGCGCCCACCCGTCCAACGCACGCGGCAGGGCCGCGGGGTCGTCGCGGTCGCCGCGCAGCGCGCGGACGCCCTCGGGGGGAGCGCCGCTCACGCCGCGCGTGAAGGTGGCCACCTCGTGGCCGCGGGCGAGCGCCGCGGTCACCACGTGCCGGCCGAGGAAGCGGGTGCCGCCGAGGACGAGGAGTCGCATGCCCCGCAGCCCAGCCGAGCCGCTCCCCCGCCGTCCAGCCGGTTCGCGGACGGCGCAACGTCGGGTGCGCGGAGCGCGCGCCCCTCAGCCGGCGCGGGACACCTGCCCGGCCGGGGACACCTGCCCGGCCCGGGACACCTGGACGGCGGGCACCTGGGGCAGCGGCTGGGAGCGGGCGGCGGCGAGCACCATCTGCGGCGAGCGCGGCAGGCCACGGCGGGTGCACAGCCGCAGCGCCCGCACGCCGGTGATGACGTCGGTCTCCGGCGGGACGACGAGCAGGTCGGCGCGGCGGTTGCCACCGGCCCAGCTCAGGCACACCACGCCCGGGTCCATGCTGCGGAACCCGCCGGTGCGCACCACCCGGCCGTCGACGACGACCTTGCGCGGTGCGGGCTGCCAGCCGTCGAGGGGATGGGTGAAGCGCTCGATGCGCACGCCGCGCCGGTCGAGGGCGGCCACCAGCTCCGGCACCTCGACGGCGAGGTCGCGGCTGCGCGGGTACCACGCGCCGTCGAAGGTGTTCTCGCCCGACCCGGCGTCCGCGCGCAGGCTCACCCGGACGTCGATGCCGCCGCGGAAGCCCTCCGGTCCCCACACCGCCTGGGTCATCTGCTGTCCCCGCCTCCCGCTCGTCCCGCGGCGGGCCCGCGTCCGGACCCACCGCAGCGACCGTAGGTCGGCGCGCCGGGGCGGCCCGGCGAGGCGGCGGCCGGCCTGTCGAGCCCGTACGGCCCGCCGTCACGGGAGGTCACGATCCGGTCACGGGCATCCGGGAGGCCGCCGTCCGGCGAAGATGCGGCAGGGAACCGTCCCGGGGAGGCCGCATGACCCGTGAGTCCGTCTTCGACGGCGTCCTCGAGCCCCTGCCGTGGGGGCGCAACGTCTACCTGGTCATCCGCGTCCCGGCCGCGCTGGAGGAGGCGGCCCGGGCGGAGCGGACCCGGCGGGTCGAGGGCCGCGTCGACGACGTCGAGGTCAACCTGGGGCTGAACCGGGCCGAGCCGGCCGTGCTGGCCGACGCGTTCGTCTACGTCGGCCCGGGGCTGCGCCGCCGGCTGGGGCTCGCCCCCGGGGACGCGGCGGCGTGCCGGCTGCGGCCGGCCGACCCCGACGCCGTCCTGGTCCCCGACGACGTGCGGGCGGCGCTGGCGGACGGCGGCCGCCTGCCCGCGTTCGAGCGGCTGACGCCCGGCCGGCGGAGGCAGCTGCTCACACCGGTGGAGAACGCGGCCCGAGAGGCCACCCGGGCGCAGCGGATCGCCGCCCTGCTGCGGGAGCTGGCGGCCGGGTAGCGCGAGAGCCCCCGCCCGGCGGACCGGACGGGGGCTCTCGGCGGCCTGGCTCAGGCCTTGGGCTTGCGGTTCTTCGCCTTGCCGCGCTCGGTCTGGTCGAGGACGACCTTGCGCACGCGGACGGCGGCCGGGGTGACCTCGACGCACTCGTCCTCGGCACAGAACTCCAGCGCCTGCTCGAGGTTGAGGATCCGCGGCGGCACCAGGCGCTCGAGCTCCTCCGCGGTCGAGGACCGCATGTTGGTGAGCTTCTTCTCCTTGGTGATGTTGACGTCCATGTCGTCGGGCCGGGAGTTCTCGCCGACGATCATGCCCTCGTACACCTCGGTGCCCGGGGCCACCATCATCGAGCCGCGCTCCTGCAGCGAGAACATCGCGTACGACGTCGCCACGCCCTGCCGGTCGGCCACCAGCGAGCCGGTGGGACGGGCGCGCATCTCGCCCATCCACGGCTCGTAGCCCTCGAGGTTGTGGTTGAGGACGCCGGTGCCGCGCGTCTCGGTGAGGAACTCGGTGCGGAAGCCGATCAGGCCGCGCGAGGGGACGACGTACTCCATCCGCGCCCAGCCGGTGTCGTGGTGCACCAGGTTCTCCATGCGGCCCTTGCGGGCGGCCAGCGCCTGGGTCAGCGTGCCGACGTACTCGCCGGGGGTGTCGATGGTGACCCGCTCGACCGGCTCGTGCAGCGAGCCGTCGATGGTCTTGGTGACCACCTGCGGGCGACCGACGGTGAGCTCGAACTCCTCGCGGCGCAGCTGCTCGACGAGGATGGCCAGCGCCAGCTCGCCGCGGCCCTGCATCTCCCAGGTGTCGGGGCGCTCGGTGGGCAGCATGCGCACCGACACGTTGCCGACCAGCTCCTGGTCGAGGCGGTTCTTGATGAGCCGGGCGGTGAGCTTCTTGCCCGAGCGGCCGGAGATCGGCGAGGTGTTGATGCCGATGGTGATCGAGATCGACGGCTCGTCGACGGTCAGCGGCGGCAGCGGGCGCGGGTCGTTGGGGTCGGCGAGGGTGTCGCCGATCATGATGTCCTCGATGCCGGCGATGGCGACGAGGTCACCGGGGCCCGCGCTGTCGGCCGGGGTGCGGGTGAGGCCCTCGGTCACGAGCAGCTCGGTGATCTTGACCCGCTGGATGGTGCCGTCGGTCTTGCACCAGGCCACCTGCTGGCCGTTCTTCATCGTGCCCGAGTGGATGCGCAGCAGCGCCAGCCGGCCGAGGTAGGGCGAGGCGTCGAGGTTGGTGACCTGCGCGCGCAGCGGCTCCTCGGCGTCGTAGGTCGGCGCCGGGATGGTGTCGAGCAGCGTCTTCACCAGCGGGCCCAGATCCGGGCTGTCGGGGCTGGTGCCGTCGGCGGGCCGGGTGAGCGAGGCCTGCCCGGTCTTGCCGTTGCTGTAGACGATCGGGAACTCGAGCGCGTCGGTGTCGAGGCCGTTGTCCTCGAGCAGCTCCATGAAGAGCTCGTAGGTCTCGTCGACGACCTCGGCGATGCGCGCGTCGGAGCGGTCGGTCTTGTTGACCACGAGGATGACCGGCATCTTCTTGCCGAGCGCCTTGCGGAGCACGAAGCGGGTCTGCGGCAGCGGGCCCTCGGAGGAGTCCACGAGCAGCACGACGCCGTCGACCATCGACAGGCCGCGCTCGACCTCGCCGCCGAAGTCGGCGTGGCCGGGGGTGTCGACGATGTTGACCGTCACCGGGTTGCCGTCCTCGTCGGCCAGCCGGATGGCGGTGTTCTTGGCGAGGATGGTGATGCCGCGCTCACGCTCGAGGTCCATCGAGTCCATGACGCGGTCCTGCGTGGAGTCGTTGTCCGTCCCCTCGCCCTTGGCGCGCCCGAGGGCGCCCGCCTGGCGGAGGAGGGCGTCGACCAGGGTGGTCTTGCCGTGGTCGACGTGGGCGATGATCGCCACGTTGCGCAGGTCGTCGCGGGTGGGCATGCGGAAGGGCACCTCAGGGGGAGTCAGGGGGATCCCGCGGCGGCGGCGCACGCGGTACCACGAACAACGGCCGCCGGCCCGGCGACCTTCCCAGCTTAGGCGCTGCGCGCGCCGGCCCTCCCCCGCTACGGGCGGTCGGCCACCGCGTACGTCACCCCGGCGGCGGCGATCGTGACCAGACTCACGGCCTCAGACCGAGGTGAGCCGCTCCTGCAGTCCTCGGTGCATCCGGTCCACTGCCGCCGACCGCAGACGCTGATGCCGGACGGCGACGCCGCCGACGAGCAGGAGGGCGAGGGCGAGGCCCCACCCCCATTCGCCCGGACCGTCCCGGAGAGGTGTCACGACGGCGACCAGCAGCGCCCCGAGGACCGAGATCGCCAGCGCGCCCGTCCCGTTGCTCCGGAGACGCCGCCGCTCGGCCTCCAGCCGTCCCCACCACTCGCGGTCGGATCCCGCGGGGAGGACCCCCGACGCCACGACCCGCGCCACCTCCGCGCGCTCGCGTCCTCTCACGGTGAACCGGTACTGCGCGGCCATCGCCAGGCCGAAGACGGCGGCGAAGGCGGTTCCCGTCACAGCGGCCCGGCCCCAGCTCCAGACCTCGTCGAAGGCGAGCACGTCGAGGCTCTGCATCGCCGTCGCGTAGAAGGTCCCGCCGAGCAGGGTCGGCACGAGCACGTCGGACGGCCATCCCCGGACGGCTCGGGTCGTCATCCCCGCAGTGTGCCGGGCCGCGGCCTCCGCGCGCCGACGGACACCCGGGTCAGCGCACCGATGCGCCGGGGACCTCCCGATCGGCCACGACGAAGGTCACGCCGGCCGCGACCACGGTCACGAGCCCGACGGCCAGCCAGGCCGGCAGGCCCACGCCGAGCGCGAGCACGTGCGCCAGGACGAAGGCCCCGACGTAGAGCGCGCCGAGGCCCAGCGCCACCGCCCAGCCGCGCCGCTGAAGCCACAGCCACCCCGCTGCCAGGCCGCCGGCCAGGAACACCGCGCCGCCGAGCGCCCGGATCCCGGTGCCCTGCGCGACACCGAAGCCGGCCGCCAGTCCCACGGCGACGAGGGCGGCGGAGGACAGCCGGGTGCGGGCGCGGGAGAGCACGGACGTCGTCATGCGCCCAGTGTCCCCGCACCGCCGGTCACGGCGCCGCGCCCTCAACCGCCGCGCGGACGCCGTCGGCGGTGAGCTCCTCGGCGGGCAGCGGCTCGCCGTCGACGAGCACGGTGGGCGTGCCGGTCACCCCGGCGCGGCTGGCGGCGTCGGTGACCTGCTCGGTCCAGTCGGCGAAGCGCAGGTCGCGGATGCCCCGCTCGACCTCCGCCCCGGTGGCCCCGGCCTGCGCGGCCAGCTCGACCAGCCGGTCGTCGTCGAGCCCTGGCCCGCCCTCGGCGGGTTGCTCGGCGAACAGCGCGTCGTGGAAGCGCAGCCAGGCCTCGACGCCGGCCGCGTCGACGACGACGCCGGCGGCGTTGAGCGCGCGGGTGGAGTAGTCGTCGGTGGAGGCACGGTCGAGGAAGGCGATCGTGCGGTAGCGCACGCGGACCGCGCCGTCGGCGGCCAGCTGCTCGAGGGTGTCGCCGGCCGCGGCCTCGAAGCGGGCGCAGTAGGGACACAGGGGGTCCTCGTAGACGTCCACGGTCACCGGGGCGTCGTCCGGGCCGAGGGCGACGGCCGTGCCGCCGTCGGTGGTGCCGGCCGGGACGGCGGCGGCCGGGGACGTCTGCGTGCGCTGGGTCTGCACGACCACCACCACGACGACGGCGACCAGGACGAGCACCGCCGCGACGACCCCGCCGACGACGGTGCGCCGGCGCCGGAGCGCGGCCGCCCGCGCCGCCGCCTCCGCGGCACGCCGTTCCGCGATGCGCCGCCGCGCCGAGGTGCGCCGGGGATCAGACACGGGCGAGCTCCCGGACGCCGGCCGCCGGGCCACCGAGGGCCAGCCGCGACCGCGGCCAGCGGGCGAGGGCGAGCGCCACGAGCAGCAGCGCGACGTCGCGGGCCACCTCGGCCGGGTAGCCGGTCTCCCCCGCGGCCACCTCCCCGCCGCCGCCGAAGCAGCCGCAGTCGATCTGCAGGCCGCGCGCCCACGCCGAGGCCACCGCGGCGGTGAACACCGCCATCAGGACGGAGGCGGCCAGCGCGGCCGTGCGCACGAACACCCCGGCCAGCAGCGCGAGGCCGACGGCGACCTCGACCACCGGCAGCCCGAAGGCCACCGGCCCGACGAGCGCCTCGGGCAGCAGCCGGTAGGCGCGGACGGCGCGCACCGCCTCGGCCGGGTCGGGCAGCTTGAGGGCGCCGGCGACGACGAGCACGCCGCCGAGCAGGAGGCGGGCGGCGGTCGACAGCCACGGCTGGGCTCTGCGGACGCTCTGCACGACTCCCTGGTCGTCCCCGGGACGCTCCTGGTTCCCGGGACGCGCTCCCGGGACGCGCGAGGGCCCCGGACGCGGGGTGCGTCCGGGGCCCCTCGGTCGGGTCCGCCGCGGGTGCGGCGTCCGGGGATCAGGCGGTGCGGAGCACGGCCTCGATCTCGAGCTCGACCTCGATCTTGTCGCCGACGACGACGCCGCCGCCGTCCATCGGCATGTCGATGTCGACGCCGTAGGCCTTGCGGGAGATGGAGGTCTTGGCGCTGAAGCCGGCGCGCGTGCCGCCGTAGGCGTCGGGGCCGAAGCCGTTGACCTCGAGGGCCAGGGTGACGGGCTTGGTGATGCCCTTGATGGTCAGGTCGCCCTGGACGGTCCAGTCCTCACCGTCGGCGACGACGCCGGTGGAGCGGAAGGTCATGACGGTGTGGTTGCCGACGTCGAAGAAGTCCGCGGAGCGGATGTGCGCGTCGCGCTGCTCCTGGCGGGTGTCGATCGAGTCCATGTCGATCGTGGCGTTCACGGTGGACTGCGCCGGGTCCTCGGCGGTGACGATCTCGCCGGAGAACTGGGTGAAGTAGCCGCGGACCTTGCTCACCATCATGTGGCGGACCGAGAAGCCGACGGTGGAGTGGCTGGCGTCGATGTCCCAGGTGCCGGCGACGTAGCCGGGGATCTGGACGGCGGTGGTGCTGGTCATTGCTGGCTCCCAGGTGGTTGAGCGTTGTACTTCCGTGCCGCCGGTAGCGTAGTTGAGCGCTTGACTATTCCGCCAGTACCCTGAGGGCATGACGACGCAGGTGTCCCCTCCCGGCGAGGGAGACGTCGAGCACCCCGCGGGCGGGACGCGCTGGCTCGATGCCGAGGAGCAGCGCGCCTGGCGGGCGTGGCTCTACAGCACGCAGCTGCTCAACGACCGGCTCGAGCGCGAGCTCATGCGCGCCACCGGCATCCCGACCGCCTACTACGAGATCCTCGTGCAGCTGTCGGAGACGCCCAGCCGGCAGATGCGCATGAGCGAGCTGGCCGACCGCTGCCTGTCCTCCCGCAGCCGCCTCTCGCACGCGGTGTCGCGGCTCGAGGAGCGCGGCTGGGTGCGCCGCCAGGAGTGCGCCGAGGACGGCCGCGGCCTGCTCGCCGTCCTCACCGACGAGGGCTTCGCCGCCCTGGAGGCGGCCGCGCCGGTGCACGTCGAGGGCGTGCGCACCCACCTGTTCGACCAGCTCACCCCGGAGCAGGTCGCGGCGATGCGCGACCTCGGCGAGACGCTGCTGCGCCACCTCGACCCCTCGCGCTGAGGGTCCGCCCGCGGCACGACACGGGGTCCTCCCGCGGGTGGACGACGGGACGTCCGGCGCTGCCTAGGGTCGGTCCCGACATGGACGGACCCCTGCTCGAGCACGCCCTCGACCGGCTGCGCGCCCGCCCCTTCGAGGTCGACGTCGCCCTGGCCTGCCTGGTCGGGCTCGTCACCGTCGTCGCGCCGGCCTCCTCCTACTACGCGTCCGAGGGCATCGCCTTCGTCCTCGGCGTCGCGCTGGTGGCCCCGCTCGCCTGGCGGCGGCGGGCCCCGGTGCAGGCCGCGGCGGTCGTCACCGTCGCGGGCCTCGCGGAGCTGGTGCTCGGCACCGACTTCCTCGCGGCCAACGTGTCGGCGCTGCTGATGGTCTACGCCCTGGCCGCGTACGCCGAGCGCTGGGCCTCGCGGGCCGGGCTGGCGCTGGGGTTGTTCGGCGCGGTCCTGGCCTCGCTGCGCTGGTACTCGGCGAACTCCAGCGACGCGCTGCTCGTCACGGCGAGCGCGATCGGCGTCTCCGTCGTCGCGGCGTGGGCGCTGGGCCGCGTGCGCCGCTCCCGGCTGGGTGAGGTCGCCGGCCTGGCCGAGCGGGCGCGCCTGCTGGAGGTCGAGCGCGAGCAGGAGATGCGGCTGGCCGCCACCGCCGAGCGCGCCCGGATCGCCCGGGAGATGCACGACGTCGTCGCGCACTCCCTGTCGGTCGTGATCGCGCAGGCCGACGGCGGCCGCTACGCCGGGCGCACCGACCCGGAGGCCGCCACCGGCGCACTCGAGGCCATCGCCGCCACGGGCCGGCAGGCGCTCACCGACATGCGGGCACTGCTCGGCGTGCTGCGCGAGGGGCCGGGCGAGGAGTACGCGCCGCAGCCCGACGTCGCGGCCGTCCCCGCGCTCGTCGAGGACGTGCGGGCCAGCGGCCTGGACGTCGACCTGCTGGTCGAGGGCGAGCCGCGCCCCATGGCCGCCGGTCCGCAGCTGGCGGCCTACCGGATCGTGCAGGAGTCGCTGACCAACGTGCTCAAGCACGCCGGCCCCAACGGCCGCGCGTGGGTGCGGCTGCACTGGCGGCCGGACTCCCTCGAGCTGTCGGTGCTCGACGACGGGCGGGGCGCGGCGGCCGCCGTGGCCGAGAGCGACGGACGGGGCCAGGGGCTGCGCGGGATGCACGAGCGCGCGCAGCTGCACCGCGGCCGCATGGAGGCCGGCCCGCGCGCCGGCGGCGGGTGGCGCGTGCACGCCGTCCTGCCCCTGGGAGGTGCGCGGTGACGATCCGGGTGGCCCTGGTCGACGACCAGCAGATGGTGCGGGCCGGGTTCCGCATGGTGATCGACTCCCAGCCCGACCTCACCGTCGTCGGCGAGGCCGGCGACGGCGCCGCCGCGGTGGCGATGCTGCGCTCGACGCCGGCCGACGTCGTCCTGATGGACGTGCGCATGCCCGGCACCGACGGCATCGAGGCGACCCGCCAGGTGACCGCGCTGCCCGACCCGCCGCGGGTGGTCGTGCTGACCACCTTCGACCTCGACGAGTACGTGGTCGCGGCGATCGGCGCCGGCGCCAGCGGGTTCCTGCTCAAGGACGCCCCGCCCGAGGAGATGCTCGCCGCGGTGCGCACGGTGCACGCCGGCGACTCGGTCATCGCCGCCAGCTCCACCCGGCGGCTGCTGCAGCACGTGGCGCCGATGCTGCGCGGCTCGGCGGCGGCCCCGGCGGGCGGCGAAGGCGCGGAACTCGGCGAGCTCACCCCCCGCGAGCGCGAGGTGCTCGTGCAGATGGCCCTGGGCGCCACGAACACCGAGATCGCCGGGCGGTTGTTCGTCAGCGAGGCGACGGTGAAGACGCACGTCGGCCGGGTGCTGGCGAAGACCGGCTCGCGCGACCGCGTGCAGGCCGTCGTCCTCGCCTACCGGACCGGCCTGGTCTCCCCCGCCGACCTGCTCCGCGACGCCTGACCCAGCCGCCAGGTTCCTCAGCATCGAGGTTCATCATCTGACTTGACGTCCAGAATGACCTGGTCAACAGCAACGCGCCTGTAGCCCGAGTCGCTGGTCCAAAGCACGTATCGGTCGTCCTTCTCCCCAAGCAGGAGCCACGCCTCTTCATCGTCGAGCCCCCCACCTTCGGTAGCAACCTGCTCAGTCAAGAGGGAGACGCAGGCGTAATCGGCTCGTAGGCCGATGAACGGGAACGACGATGCAACCGCACCCTCCGCCCTAAGCTCACGCGCGACAGAGGTGGCGACGGTCGCAACCGTCGTCAGGCTGACAAGAACAGCAATTAACGCCAGCAATGCAATGTAGCTGACGCCCGAATCGGTGGCCCCAGTCACCCAGCGCGTGAGGCCAAAATATCAAATCATGATATAGAGAGCGACCGCACTCAAGAAGACGGGCGGGATGCCTGCGAGGATGTAGTCGAAAGCTTCATAGGTGACGATTCCGGACGGGAGGTCAAGCTGCTCCTCCAGAAGTCGATACGCCAGAACCCCAAAGGCATATGTAGCCCCACCGACGAGCGACAGGAAGATTGGCAGAGTCCAGTTCAAGGACTGACCAAGGCGACGCGAGCGCCATTCCGTGAGAGCGCCTAGACCTAGAACTATGACCGCAAGCCCGATCGCCACGGTTATAGCCGCCTGAGTCGAGTCCTCGAACAGGGAATTGAAGGACATGTATACGTAGGCAGCGAGGATCGCCGCGAGCAACGTGGCACCAACTCGATCGGCTCGACTCTCAACGGGAGAGGGCGGATACGAGACGGCCACTACCAAGGTTTCCAGAAGAAGCCAACCGAGCACCCCCAAGGCCACCGGCCACTCAACCTGAAGGATCCCAAGAAGGCCGCTGATTAAGCCCGCCGCAATAATGGTTATGAAGCCGAAGACGCGACCTCCCTCCGGAACCCTGGCGACAACCACTTGGTTGAACTCTACGATCGATATGCGTCGTTGCGCGAATCCCGCAGGATCCACTTGTCGCGCCATTGCCTCTGCTTCTGGACGATCCCCAGCTGCTAGGTAGGCCCGCGCTCCGAGTACTCGCTGCACGAGAAAGCGATCGAGCGCCTTGAGGCGACCACTAGCGCTTTCTGCCCTGCGGATAACTCTCTTAGCGATTCCATTCCGCAGGTACCCATACTCCTCAGGGGCACCGATGACAACCCACTGCCCCTTAGAGAAGGAGGCAGGCGGCTCAACGACTGTGGCCACATGCCGAGCCTTGAAGCCTGCTTGCTCTAGCGACTTCAGCACGAACGACGTTTCTTCTCGAGCAGCTGCCGAGCGCGAAAGGGCACTGGTGCGGGTCACCCGGAGCGCCACTGGCGGGGAAGACGGGGACCCCAAAGAACTGACGGTTACCACCAAGGAGGCTGTCGATGCGACCTCGAGCGCCCGTTGCACATCATCTGCGCCCTCAAGCACTACGTGAACTTCCACGGTCCGCACTGCCACTCCCGAAACTGATCAGAATGTTCGCTCGCTCTTTAGAGAGGGATGACTTCACGCAGCGACGCTGCGCGGGAAGACGTCAACCTGTCGCTTCAAGCGGGTCATACCGTGGCAGGACTAGATATCCACCTTGGCTACGACGCGCCGTGGAGACGGAACAGCAATGGTGCTCTTGTCCCGAGAAGCGATCCGCGGAGGTCCGCAGTGTCCGTCCCCGTCATGACCGTCCCCGGCGAGCCGCCGGCGCCGGTGTCGTCCGCCGCCGTCCGCGCCACCGGCCTGACCAAGGTCTACGGCTCCGGTGAGACGGCGGTGCACGCGCTGGCCGGCGTCGACGTCACCTTCGAGCGCGGCGGCTTCACCGCGATCATGGGCCCGTCCGGTTCCGGCAAGTCGACGCTGATGCACTGCCTCGCGGGTCTCGACGCCGCCACCTCCGGGCAGGTGTGGCTGGGCGGCACCGAGCTCACCCGGCTGCGCGACGACCAGCTGACCCGCCTGCGCCGCGAGCGCATCGGCTTCGTCTTCCAGGCGTTCAACCTGCTCCCGGTGCTCGACGCTCGCGAGAACATCGTGCTGCCTATGCAGCTGGCCGGCCGCCGTCCCGACCCGGCCTGGTTCGACGCCGTCGTCGCCCGGCTCGGCCTGCGCGAGCGGCTGCGGCACCGCCCCTCGGAGCTCTCCGGCGGCCAGCAGCAGCGGGTGGCCATCGCCCGGGCGCTGCTCCCCCGCCCCGACGTCGTCTTCGCCGACGAGCCCACCGGCAACCTCGACTCCCGCGCCGGCGCCGAGGTGCTCGACCTGCTGCGCAGCAGCGTCCGCGAGACCGGCCAGACCGTCGTCATGGTCACCCACGACCCCACCGCGGCCTCCTACGCCGACCGCGTGGTGCTGCTCGCCGACGGCCGCCCGGCCGGCGAGATCGACCGGCCCACCGCCGCGTCCGTGCTCGAGGCGCTCCGCGGGCTCGGGGGCTGACCGGTGCTGTCCACCACCCTGGCCGGCCTGCGCGCGCACCTGCCGCGACTGGTCGCGGCCACGCTCGCGGTCGTCATCGCCACCGCGTTCGTCGCCGCCACGCTCGTGCTCAACGAGACAGCTCGCGCCACGCTGCTGCGGGCCGCCGGCGCCCAGTACGTCGGCGCCGACGCCGTGGTCACCGCCCGCGACGGCGGCTCCCTGGCCGGCGACGTCGCGACCCTCACCGCGCTGCCCGGCGTGGCCGCGGTCGACCCCACCGCCACCGCCGACGTGCAGGCCGCCCTCCCCGGCCGCTCGGCCGCCTACCTGCAGGTCGGCAGCGTCGCCGCCGACCCGGAGCTGCGCTGGCAGCGGGTGACCGACGGCACCCTGCCCGACCGTCCCGGCGAGCTCGCCCTGGGCATGCCGACCGACGCCGAGGTCGGCGACGTCGTCGCGGTGTCCGTGCTCGACCCGGCCACCGGCGACGTCACCGCGACCGCCGAGGCCACCGTCACCGGGCTGGTCGACCTGGCCGGCGACCCGGCCGCGGGCGTGTTCGCCCACGGCTACGCCGTGCCCGCGCAGGTGTCCGCCTGGGGCGCCACCGACCCGACCGAGCTGCGCGTCGCCGCGGCGCCGGGCACCGACCCCGCCGGCCTGGTGGCGACCGTCGCCGCGGCGCTCGACGGGCGCGACGTCACGGTGGGCACCGGGGAGGAGGCCGCGGCGTCCGCCGTCGCGTACGTGACCGGCAACCGGCTCGCGCTCACCGCCGTCCTGCTGGTGTTCGCCACCGTCGCGGTGCTCGTGGCGGGGCTGGTCATCGCCAACACGCTCGCCGTGCTGGTCGCCCAGCGCACCCGCGACCTCGCGCTGCTGCGCTGCGTGGGCGCCACCTCGCGCCAGGTCCGGCGCAGCGTGCTCGCCGAGGCCGCGGTCACCGGGCTGGTCGCCTCCGCGGTGGGGGTCGGCGCCGGCATCGGGCTGGCCGCCGTCGTCTCCGCGCTCGTCGGCACCGACTCCCCGATCCCGCTGGAGGGCGTCACGGTGCCGCTGTACGCCGTCGCCGCGGGGCTCGCCGTCGGCACGCTCACCACGCTGGTCGCGGCGCTCGGCCCGGCCCGGGCGGCCACCCGGGTGGCGCCGCTGGCCGCACTGCGGCCGGCCGACCCCGCCCCGCTGCGCAGCCGCGGCGGCCTGCTCCGCTTCGCCACCGGCCTCGTGCTGGTGCTCGGCGGGTCGGCGCTCATGGCGCTCGGCGTGGTGATGGCGCAGATCTACCCGGCGCTGGCCGGCGGGGCGGCGAGCTTCCTCGGCGTCGTCCTGCTCGCCCAGCGCGCGGTGCCCCCGGTGGTCGCCGCCGCCGGGCGGGCGCTGGGCCGCGCCGGCGGCCTGCCCGGCCGGCTGGCCGCCGGGAACGCGAGCCGCAACCCGCGCCGGACGGCGGCGACGGCGACCGCGCTGCTCATCGGCGTCACGCTGACCACCGCGATGGTCGTCGGCGCGGCCTCCACCCGGGCGACCGCGCAGGCGGGGCTGGACTCCGCCTACCCGGCCGACGTGGAGATCGGCGCGTACGGCGAGCTGCCGTCGTCGCTGCTGCCGCAGCTGGAGGAGGTCGACGGCGTGGCCGGCGGCACGGCGCTCGCCGGCGCCGACCTGACCGGCCCCGACGGGCAGCCGACCTGGGTCCAGGGCGTGGACCCGGCCGACGCGGGCGCGGTGCTGCGCAGCACCGCCGACCTGCCGCTGCCCGCGCTCGGCGAGGTGGTGCTGCCGCCGTGGGCGGCCGAGGTGTGGTCGGTGCGCGACGGCGACGAGGTGACGCTCACCGCCGGGGCGAACAGCCGCACGCTGACCGCCACCGTCGGCGGGGACGCCAGTACGCCGCTGCTGTACGCGGCCGACCTGCGCGGCCTGGTGCCCGACGCCCCGGCGGCGACGCTGTGGCTGCGGCTGGCCGACGGCGACGGCCAGCGGGACGCCATCGCGGAGGTCACCGAGCTCACCGGCGCGGCCGCCCCCGACGCCTACGTCACCGGCCTGGCCAGCGAGCGCGCCGCGATCGACCAGGTGCTCGACGCGATGCTCCTCGTGGTCACCGGCCTGCTCGGCGTCGCGGTGCTCATCGCCCTGATCGGGGTGGGCAACACGCTGGCGCTGTCGGTGGTCGAGCGGCGGCAGGAGAACGGGCTGCTGCGGGCGCTGGGACTGACCCGCGGGCAGATGCGCGGGCTGCTGGCGTGGGAGGCGCTGCTCGTGGCCGGCGTCGCCGCGGTGCTCGGTGTGCTGGTCGGCGGGGCGTACGGGCTGATCGGCACCGCGTCGCTGCTCGGCGGACAGGACGTCGTGGTGGTCGACGTCCCGTGGGTGCAGGTCGGCGGGATCGTCGTGGTGGCCACGGTCGCCGGGCTGCTGGCCAGCGTGCTGCCCGCGCGCCGGGCGGCCCGCACCGCGCCGGTCGCCGCGATCGCGGCGGTCTGAGGCGGACCGGCTCAGACCGGGTCGGTGACGTCGCCGGGGGGCGCGGGCCAGCGCGCCACCCCGGCGACGTCGCCGTCACCGACCGGGGCCCGGAAGTCCGGGGCGCGCTTGTCGAGGAAGGCCGCCACGCCCTCGGCGGCGTCGGGGCCGCCGGCCAGCTCGGCCAGCGCCCGGGACTCCGCGCGGTGCGCGTCCCACGGCGAGGGCTGGCCGAGCATCGACCACAGCAGCTGCCGCGCGGCGGCCACCGCCACGCCGGAGGTGTTGCCGGCGATCTCGTCCGCCAGCGCGTAGGCGGTGGGCAGCAGCTCCTCGTCGGGGACGACGCGGGAGACCAGCCGGCCGCGCAACGCCTCGCCGGCGTCGAACACCCGCCCGGTGGCCACCCACTCCATCGCCTGGCTGATGCCGACCACCCGCGGGAGGAACCACGACGACGCCGCCTCCGGGGTGATGCCGCGGCGGGCGAAGACGAAGCCGAAGCGCGCGGACTCCGCGGCGATCCGGACGTCCATCGGCAGCACCATCGTGGCGCCGATCCCCACGGCGGGGCCGTTGACCGCGGCGATCACCGGCTTGCGCAGCGCGGCGAACGGCAGCGAGGCCATGCCGCCCCAGTCGCGCGGGACCCCACCGACGGCGCCGCGGGCCGGGGCGTCCTCCCGCCCGCGGCCGGCGAAGGTGCCCGCGCCCGCCCCGAGGTCGGCGCCGGCGCAGAAGCCCCGCCCCGCACCGGTGACGACGACGACCCGCACCCCGTCGTCGGCATCCGCCGCCGCGGCGGCCTGCGCGAGTTCGACCGCCATCCGCGGCGTGAAGGCGTTGAGCCGCTCGGGGCGGGACAGGGTGAGCGTGGCGACGCGGTCGGCGACGTCGTACCGGAGCTGCTCGAACGTCATCCCAGGGCGCCGGCCTCCGCGAGGCGGGCGACCGCGTCGAGGTGCTCGGCGGCGTCGCCCAGCAGCAGCCGGTCGGTCTTGGCGCGGCGCCAGTACAGCTGCGCGTCGTGCTCCCAGGTGAACCCGATCCCGCCGTGCACCTGCACGACCGTCTCCGCGGCCCGCTCGAACACCTCGGCGGCGTAGGCCTTGGCGGCCGCGGCGGCCAGCGGCAGCTCCTCCGGCGCCGAGTCGGCCGCCCACGCCGCCCACCACACCAGCGAGCGCAGCTGGTCCACGCCCACCCAGGCGTCGACGAGCATGTGCTTGACCGCCTGGTAGGAGCCGATGACCCGGCCGAACGCCTCGCGCTGCCGCGCGTACTCCACGCCCATGAGCACCGCGCGGTCGGCGGCGCCGAGGTCCTCGGCGGCCATCACGACGGCGCCCACCCGGCGGGCCCGCGCCCACAGCGCGCCGGCGTCCTCGGCGAGCACGCGGCGGGAGGTCAGCCGCACCCGGGCGAGGCCGCGGGTGGCGTCCAGGGGCCTCCCGGGCACCACCTCGCCCTCCCCCGCGACGAGCGTGTCGCCGTCGAGGGCGAGGAACAGCGTCGCGTCGGCGGCGTCGACCGACGGCGCCGAGCCGGTCGGCGGGCCGTCGAGCACGGCGACCGCGGCCGACCCGTCGGCGAGCTGCGCGGCGAGGTCGGGCGCGTCCTCGAGCAGCACCGCGGCGCGCGCGGCGGTGACCAGCGAGGGCCCGGCGAGCACCGCGCCGCCCTGCTCGGCGACGACGGCGAGGTCGAGCACGCTGCCGCCCGCGCCCCCGGCCGACTCGGGCACGGTGATGCCGAGGAAGCCGATGTCGGCGAGCGCCTTGCGGCCGGGCGCGGGGGCGCCGTCGCCCTCGAGCGCGCCGCGCGCGGCCGACAGCGGGACCGAGCCGGTGAAGAACTCGCGGGCGCCGGCGGCGGCGTCGCGCTGGTCGTCGGACAGGTCGAAGTTCACCGGCGGCCTCCGGAGGAGGAGAAGGGGGCGGTCTTGTCGGTGCGCGGCTCCGCGGGCAGGCCCAGCACCCGCTCGCCGAGGATGTTGCGCAGCACCTGGTCGGTGCCCCCGGCGATGGCGATGCCGGGCACGTACGCCTGCGCCTTCTGCCAGGTCTCGTCGCCGTCGGCGGTGGCACCGAGGACGGCGTCGTCGCCGAGCAGCCGGACGCCGGCGTCGGCCACCAGGCGGGCCGCGGCGGTGCCGCCGAGCTTCCCGGCGCTGGCCTCCGGCCCCGGCACGCCGCCCTGCGACAGCGTGGTGAAGCGGCGGTAGCCGGTGTAGCGGGCGGCGAGCGCGGCGACCAGCGCCCGCCCCACCGCCTGGCGGGCCAGCGCCTGCCGCTCGGGGTCCAGGTGCGGCAGCCGGTCGCGGGCGTGCGCGGCCAGGGACTCGGCGGACTGGCCGATGTCGCTGCCGGCGCCGCCGATGGCCACGCGCTCGTTCATCAGCGTGGTGAGCGCGACCCGCCAGCCCTCGCCGGGTTCCCCGAGCCGCTCGGAGTCGGGGATGCGGACGTCGTCGAAGAACACCTCGTTGAAGTCCGCGCCGCCGCTCATCTGGCGCAGCGGCCGCACCGTGACACCGGGCGCGTGCATGTCGACGACGAACATCGTCAGCCCCGCGTGCTTGGGCCTCTCCGGGTCGGTGCGGGTGAGCAGGATGCCGAAGTCGGAGACGTGGGCGAGCGTCGTCCAGACCTTCTGGCCGTTGACCACCCAGTCCTCGCCGTCGCGGACGGCGGAGGTGCGCAGCGCGGCGAGGTCGGAGCCCGACGCCGGCTCGCTGAACAGTTGGCACCAGACGTCGTCGGCGCGCAGAAGCCGGGCGAGGTAGCGGGAGCGCTGGTCGTCGCTGCCGTGCGCGATGACCGTGGGGCCGCACATGCCGATGCCGATGTGGTTGATCAGCGTGGGCACCCGGGCGCGGGCGAGCTCCTGCGCCACGATCGCCTGCTGCACCAGCGTGCCGCCCTGCCCGCCGTACTCGCGCGGCCAGGTCACGCCGACCAGGCCCTCCTCGGCGAGCACGCGCTGGGTGGCGCGCAGGTCGGCCTCCCGGCTGCGCGCGTCGACCGGCTCGCCGGGCGCCACGTGCAGCAGGTCGCCGGCCCGGTCGGCGAGCACGGTGCGCACCCGCTCCCGGTAGGCGGCCTCGTCGGGGGTGTCGTCGAAGTCCACGCCGGTCCTCCGCGTCGTCGGGTGTGGGTCGGGCGGTCCGGGCGCAGCGTGGCACCGGTCACCCGGAACGGTCAACGGTGACTGTTCGGGGCGGGCGCGGCGGCCTACCCTGCGCCGGGTGACCGCCGATCCCGTGGACAGCGCCGCCGTGCACGGGCCGCGCACCCGCTCCGCGCGGACGGCCGACAGCCGCGCGCTCATCCTCGACGCCGCCGTCGCCTGCCTGGTCGAGGACGGCTACGCCGGCGCCTCGACGCTCGCCGTCCAGGCCCGCGCCGGGGTGTCCCGCGGCCGGCTGCTGCACCACTTCCCGTCCCGCGCCGAGCTGCTGGTGGCCGCGGCGGGGCACCTGTCGACGACGCTGCTCGCCGAGGTGGAGGAGCGCGCCGCGGCGCTCATGGCCGACCAGCCGCCGGGCCAGGAACGGGTCGACCGCGCCATCGACCTCATGTGGGCGACGTTCCAGGAGCCGCCCTTCTGGGCGGCGATGGAGCTGTGGACCGCGGCCCGCACCGACCCCGGGCTGCGCTCGGCGCTGCGGGTGGAGGAGCGGCGGCTGCGCGCGGCGATCCGGCGGGTGGCCGACGGCATCTGGGGGCCGGAGATCGCCGCCGCCCCGCTGTACGCGGAACTGTGCGAGCTGCTGTTCACGAGCATGCGCGGGGTGGCCTGCGTGTACGCCTTCACCGAGCGGCCGGCGGCCACCGACCCGCACCTGGCGCTGTGGCGGCGGCTCGCCGCGCGGATGCTCCTCGCGCGCCCGGAGGACTGACGCCGGGCGGCCGCGCGGGCCACGATGACCGGGCATGGACGACCGTGCGGCCGCCGCCCCCACCGGCTACGTGCTCGGCGACGACGACCCCGAGATGGCCCGGCTCGACGCCCTCTCCTCGCTCTACGGTCCGGCCACGGGGGCCTGGCTCGACACCGCGGGCCTGGCGCCCGGCATGGCGGTCGCCGACCTCGGCTGCGGCCCGGGCGCGGTCACCCTCGCGATCGCGGACCGCGTCGGCGCGGGCGGGCGGGTGACCGGCGTCGACGCCGCGCGGCGCCCGCTGGAGGTGGCCCGGCGCCGCGCCGCCGGGCGGCCCGGCGTCGCCTTCGTGCAGGCCGACGTCACCACCTGGGAGCCGCCCGGCCCGCTCGACGCGGTGGTCGGCCGGCTGCTCCTGCTGCACCTGCCCGACCCGGTCGCCCTCGTCGCCCGGGCGGCATCGCTGGTGCGGCCCGGCGGGGTCGTCGCGTTCGCCGACGTCGTCCTCCCCACCCGGGCGGCGCACCCGCCGCTGCCGCTGCTGGACGCGTTCAACGGCTGGCTGCTGACGGCGTTCGGCCGGCTCGGCGTCCCCGTCGACGCCGGGCTGCGGCTGACCGCCGTCTACCGCTCGGCGGGCCTGCCCGACCCCGTGCTCACCTGCGGCCAGCCGCTCGAGCGGGGCGGCGACGCGACGGGCTGGGCCGTCGTGGCCGGCGACGCGGTCAGCCTGCTGCCGGCCTTCGAGCGCACCGGCACGGCGACCGCGGCCGAGGTGGGCGCCGCGGACCTCGGGCGGCGGCTGCGCGCGCAGGCCGCCGCGGCCGACGCCGTGCTGGTCAACCCGCTGCTCGTCGGGGCGGTCGCGAGACGCCCCGGTCAGGGTTGACTGCCGCGTCAGGTCGCCACCAGCATGACGCGGGTCACACCCGACCGAGGAGGACCCGTGAGCGTGCCGATCCCCACCCTCCAGGGCCGCGGCATGACCGCCGCCGACCAGCTCGCGCGCTGGGCCCGCCGGACCCCGGACACGTGGGCGCTGCGCTTCGACGGCGGCGGTCGCACCTACGCCCAGCTCGACGAGCGGGTCACCCGGCTGGCCAACGCGCTGGCCGGCCGCGGGGTGGGCACCGGCGACCGGGTGGCGGTGCTCGGGCTCAACTCGATGGAGGTGTGGGAGGCCTACCTGGCCGGCGTCCGGCTCGGCGCGATCGTCGTCCCGGTCAACTTCCGGCTGGTCGCCGACGAGGTCGCCTACGTGCTCACCGACTCCGGCGCCACCGCGCTGCTGGTCGACGCCGCCCTCGCCGAGGTGGCCACCAAGGCCCGCGAGCAGGCGCCGGAGCTGGCCACGGTCCTCACGCTCGGCGGGGACCTCGAGGACGCCATGGCCGCCGCCTCGCCGGAGCCGCCCGGCGTCGAGGTCGACGAGACCGCGCCCGCGTTCATCATGTACACGTCGGGCACCACCGGCCGCCCGAAGGGCGCCGTGCTCACCCACCGCAACCTGCTCATGCACGTGTTCAGCCAGGTCACCCACCTCGGCTGGGGCGACGACGACCGGGTCGGCGTCCCCGGCGCCCCGCTGTTCCACATCGCGGGCCTCGCCGGCGGGCTGCCGCCGCTGCTGCTCGGCGGCACCCACGTGATCCTCAAGAGCGGTGGGTTCGACCCGGTCGCCACGCTCGACCTCATCGAGCGCGAGCGGGTGAGCAGCATCTTCCTGGTGCCCGCCATGTGGGCCGCCGTCGTCGCGGTGCCCGGCATCGCCGACCGCGACCTCTCCAGCCTGCGGCGCATCTCCTGGGGCGCGGCCCCGGCGTCGACGACGCTGCTGCGCACGATGATCGACACGTTCCCGCAGGCGGAGGTCATCACCGCCTTCGGCCAGACCGAGTGCAGCCCGGTCACCTGCTTCCTGCGCGGCGAGGACTCGGTGCGCAAGATCGGCTCGGTGGGCACCCCGATGCTCAACGTCGAGGTCCGGGTGGTCGACGACCGGATGCAGGACGTCCCGGTGGGCGAGGTGGGCGAGATCGTCTACCGCAGCCCGATGGTGATGAAGGAGTACTGGGGCAAGCCCGAGGCGACGGCGGAGGCGTTCGCCGGCGGCTGGTTCCACTCCGGCGACCTGGTCCGGGAGGACGAGGACGGCTACTACTACGTCGTCGACCGCAAGAAGGACATGATCATCACCGGCGGCGAGAACGTGTACTGCGCCGAGGTCGAGGACGTGCTCGCCGCCCACCCCGGCGTGGCCGAGGTCGCGCTGATCGGCGTCCCGGACGCCCGTTACGGCGAGGCACCGCTGGCGGTGATCGCGCCGCGGGACGCCGACGCGCCGCCCACACCCGAGGAGCTCACCGCCTGGTGCCGCGAGCGGCTGGCCCGCTACAAGCACCCGCGCGAGTACGCGTTCGTGCCCGCGCTGCCGCGCAACCCGAGCGGCAAGGTGCTCAAGACGTCGCTGCGCACCGAGCACCGGGCCGGCTCCCTGGTGAGCGACCCCGCCGTCTGAACCGCTGTGCACCGAGCACCGTCGGAGGGCCTCCGGTCGCTGCACGGCGCACCTCGACAGCCGGTGTGACGTGGGACACGCTGTCGTGGCCCAGGACCCGACAGGGAGGACCCGCATGACCGCCACGCAGTCCGCACCGAGCCCGACGGCCGCCAGCTGGCCGCCCGGGCTGCCGCGCTCGCTCGAGTACCCGTCGGTCCCCGTCGGCTCGATCCTGCGGGCCGCGGTGCGCCGGTGGGGCACGCGCACGGCGTTCGTTGACCACGACGTCGAGCTCTCCTTCGAGGAGCTCGGCGCGCGGGCGGCCGCGGTGGCCAACTGGCTGGCCGACGCCGGAGTGGGCCGCGGCGACGTCGTGGCGGTGCACATCCCGAACTGCCGGCAGTACCCGGCCGTCTACTACGGCGTGATGATGGCCGGCGCCGTCTTCTCCCCCACCAACCCGCTGCTGCCGGCCGCCGACCTCGCCGCCCAGCTCTCCGACGCCGGCGCCACCGTGCTCGTCACCTGGGACCAGGTGCTGCCGTTCGTCCGCTCGGCGCTGGCGGCCACGCCGGTGCGCACCGTCGTCGTCACCGGCGAGGCGCACACCCTCGACTTCGGCGCCCGTCTCGAGGGCCTGGAGGACGGCGACGTCGACCTCGCCGACCTGCTCGCCGCCGACCCCACCGACCGGCACCTCGACGCCGGCGTCGACCCCGCCGCCGACCTCGCCCACCTGGCCTACACCGGCGGCACCACCGGGGTCAGCAAGGGCGTGGAGCTGCCGCACCGCAACGTCGTCACCAACGTCCTGCAGTCGGCGTGCTGGACGTCGGGGTCGCTGCCCGAGCTCGACGACGCCGGCGACGTCACCGTGCGGCAGGTGCTCGGCGAGGACGAGTACCCGATCCGTCTCGGCCAGGCGCGGCTGATCAACCTCACGCCCTGGTTCCACGCGATGGGCGCGATCGGCTACCTCAACGGGATGGTGCTCGGCGGCACCACGACCGTCATCCACATGCGGTTCGACCCGGTGCGGTACGTCGAGGACGCCAAGCGGTACGAGGTCACGAGCATCGGCGGGGCGCCGCCGGTGTTCGTCGCGCTGCTGCAGGTGCCCGGCTTCACCGAGCAGGACTGGTCGCACGTGCGCGGCGTCTCCAGCGGCGCCGCGCCGCTGCCGGTGCCGCTCATCGAGAAGCTGCAGGCCGTCCTGCCCAACGCCGTGATCGGCGAGGGCTACGGCCTCACCGAGGTGACCATGCAGGCCACCGGCAACCCGTCGTTCCGGTCGGGCACCCGCAAGGCCGGGTCGGTCGGCGTCCCGGTGTTCGACACCGAGATCACCATCCGCCCGCTCGGCGGCGGCGAGCCGCTGCCCGTGGGCGAGCGCGGCGAGGTGTGCATCCGCGGACCGCAGGTCATGCGCGGCTACGCCCACCGGCCCGACGCGACCGCCGAGAGCATCGACCCCGACGGCTGGTTCCACACCGGCGACGTCGGCGTGCTCGACGAGGACGGCTACCTGTCGATCGTCGACCGCACCAAGGACATGCTGCTCTACAAGGGCTACAACGTGTTCCCGCGCGAGCTGGAGGAGGTCCTCTTCGGCGTGCCGGGCGTGGCCGGCGCGGCCGTCGTCGGCCGGCCCGACGAGGCCGCCGGGGAGCTGCCGGTCGCCTACGTCGTGCGCAAGGCGGACGACGCCGGCGCCGCGCTGACCGCCGAGTCGGTGATGGCCGCGGTCAACGACCGGGTCACGCACTACAAGCGGCTGCGCGACGTCGTGTTCATCGACGCCATCCCGGTGTCGGCGGCGGGCAAGGTGCTCAAGCGCGAACTGGCCGCCCGCGAGCGCGAGGCCGCGGCCCAGGGCTGACCCGATCGGGGGCGGTGCGCACCGGCATCCCGGTGGGCGCCGCCCCCGCTCGCTATCGTCCGCGACGTGATCGGCGGACACGGGGCGAACGAGGACCCGCACACCGGGGTGCAGATCGCCCACGAGGAGCCCTCCCCCGTCCGCCAGGTGTGGCAGCGGGTCGTGCTCGCGGCGTTCTTCCTCGCGCTGACCGTGCTGATCGTGTGGCTCGACCGCGACTCGTACCGCGACGGCGACGAGGTCGGCATCTCGCTGCTCGACGCCATCTACTACTCGACGGTCACGCTCTCCACCACCGGCTACGGCGACATCACCCCGATCACCGAGGGCGCCCGCCTGGTCAACATCCTGTTCATCACGCCGCTGCGCGTGCTGTTCCTCATCGTGCTCATCGGGACCACGCTCGAGGCGCTGACGACGCGCTCGCGCGAGGAGTTCCGCATCCGTCGCTGGAGGTCCCGCGTGCGCCAGCACGTCATCGTGTGCGGCTACGGCACCAAGGGCCGCAGCGCCGTCCGCTCGCTGCAGGCCACCGGCACGCCGCTGGAGCACATCGTCATCGTCGACGCCGACCAGCGCGCCATCGACGAGGCCAACTCGATCGGCCTGACCGGCATCGTCGGCGACGCCGGGCGCACCGACGTGCTGCGCCGCGCGCACGTGGAGCGGGCCCGGGCGGTGATCGTGGCGGCCAACCGCGACGACGCCGCGGTGCTCATCACCCTCACCGTGCGCCAGCTCAACCCGACCGTGCCGATCACCACCAGCGTGCGCGAGGAGGAGAACGCGAGCCTGCTGCGCCAGTCCGGCGCCGACACGGTCATCACCACCTCAGCGACGTCGGGCCGGCTGCTGGGCCTGTCCACCGACAGCCCGCGCGTGGTCTCGGTGGTCGAGGACCTGCTCACCGGCGGCCAGGGCCTCGACCTCTCCCAGCGGGTGGTCACCTCCGGCGAGGTGGGCCTGGGCCCGCGCGACCTGCGCGACATCGTGCTGTCGGTGACCCGCGGCGGCCGCACGCTGCGCTTCGACGACCCGCTCATCGGCACGCTCCAGAGCGAGGACGTACTCGTCGTCGTCCGCAGTCACTGAGTGATCTGTCGCCCTACCGGGCTCCACCGCGGCCACGTGCCGTCCCCACCTGCGCTGAGCCGGACCCGGGCCTCGATCGCGGGAGCCTCCGGCCCCCACTCCTCGCCCCGACCCTCCCCAGACCTCCCAGCGCCGTGTCACCATCCCGGGCGTGACGCGGCCCGGGGGTCCCCGCCGGTGACCGCCGTCGACGGCGCGGCCGGCGTCCGGCGCCTGGCGCTCCCCGCCGTCGTCGTCGCCGCGGTGGCCGCGGCCGGTCTGCTCCTCGCGCTGCGCCTCGGCGGCGACGGCGGCTTCGCCACCGACCCGGTCGGCGCCCTCGCCCAGACCGCCGGGGCCGCGGCCTGCGCGCTGGCCGGCCGGCGGCTGACCGCCCGCGGGCAGGTCCTCGCCGGCACCCGCGCCACCTGGCTCGCCGCCGCGCTGGTGGCCTACGCGGCGGCGGCGGTCTGGGCCGTCACCGCCGTGTCGGCGGACGCCGCGAGCGCCCCGGTCGCCGTCGCCGTGTGGAACACCGCCTGGATCCCGCCCCTGCTGCTCGGCCAGCTCGTGGCGTCGGCCTCGGCGCGCCGCCGGCCGGCCACCGCCTGGGACGAGACGGCGGCGACGGCGGCGCTCGGCGTCACCGCGGTCGTGAACCTGCTCGTGGCCCGGGCGGGCGACCCCTTCGCGGGGCTGCCGACCGTCGCCCCGGAGTCGTGGGGTGCGGCCCTGTCCCCCGTCGGCGCAGCGGCCACCGTCCTCGGGCTGCTCGCCGTCCTGCTGCTCCCCGCCCGGCTGTGGCGGGCGGCGGTCACGTCCGCGGGCCCGGCGCGGGCCCGCCTCGGGGTGGCCGCGGCGGGCGCCACCGCCGCGCCGGTGACCGTCGCCCTCTGCCTGCTGCTCGCCGTCGCCCGCGACCCCGGGGCGGTCGAGCCGTCGCTGGGGTCGGTCGCCTTCCTCGTCGCGCTGGCCGCCGCCTCGGCGTTCGCCGCCGGGTGCGCCGGCCTCGTGCCGGACGGCGACGGCGCACCGGGCCGGCTGCTCCTCGCGGTGCGCACCGTGGGCGCCGCCGCGGGCGCCCTGGTCGTGGCGGGGCTGGGCACGCTGCTGGCCGCGCCGGGGACCGGGCTGGGGTCGACGGCGGTCGCGCTCGCCGTCGCCGTGCTGGCGGTGGCCGTGGCCGGCGGTGTCCGGTGGGGCTCGGCGCGTCTCGCCGCGGCGCTGACCGCCCCCGCCGGGCCGCCGCCGGCCGACGTCCTCCCCGCCGCCGTCCCGTCCGGGACTCCTCCGTCGCCCGCGCCGGCACCCGCGCCCCTCTCGGCGCCCGGGCCCGGTCCGCTGGCCGGGCTGACGCCGCGGGAGCGGGAGGTGCTGGAGCTGCTGGCCGAGGGGGCGAGCAACGCGGGCATCGCCGCCCGCCTGGTGATCTCCGAGCGGACCGTCGACGCCCACCTGCGGTCGCTGTTCGGCAAGCTCGACCTGGGCCGGGAGGCGGCGTCGAACCGCCGGGTGCAGGCGGCCGGGATCTGGTTCCGCCACCGCTCCTGACCTGCGCGTTCCCCGGGATCGGTGCTGACACCGATGTGCTCGAGGGCCGCGCGGAGCGAGGGTCTGCGGCACCGCCCACCCCTCCCGGAGGTCCCCGTGCCCGGCTCCGCCCTGTCCGCTCCCGCGTCCCCCGTCACCCGCCGCTCCCCCGCGGGCGCCGCCGGGGTGCTGCTCGCCCTGCTCGTCGTGGCGCTGGCCGGCCGGCTCGTCTTCGCGCTGTGGGAGCCGCCGTTCGACGGGTCGGTCCGCTACGACGACGTGCGGGGCCTCGAGGGCGCCTACTGGCCCGTGAACCTCTTCCTCGGCGGGCCGGCCTACGCGGTGTCGTTCGTCGCCACCGCCCTCTCGCTGGTCCTGCTCGGACGCGGCCGCGGCGCCCCGTGGACGCTGGCCGGGGCCCTGCTCGTCGGGCTGGGGGGCGTCCTGTTCAGCCTGGCGGTCACCGCCGAGGCGCTGCCCTTCGCCTACGCCGCCGACCCGGCCGTGCTCCCGGAGGCCGACGGGCGCGCGCTGGTCGACACCCTCAACGACTCGCTCGGGCCGCTGGTCGCGGTGATCGTCGCGAGCCAGGTCACCATCGCCGTCGGCGCGGTGGCCGGCCTGGTCGGCGTCCTCCTCGGGCGGGCCGCCCCGCGCTGGTTCCCGGTCGCCGGGCTGGCCTACGTGCTGGTGTTCGTGGTGGTCCCGGTGCAGGAGCTGGGCCGGCCCGCGGTGCTCGCCGACTACGTCCTGCAGCTGCTCCTGCTCGGCGGGATCGGCTGGTTCGCGTTCGCCCGCACGCGGCGCGAGGCATAGGAAGCGATGCGCACGTCCCGGGGCCCGGGACGTGCGCATCGCTTCCTATGCCCGGTCCACCCGGCGCACCCAGGTGCGGGTCGGCTCGCCGCGGCCGCGCAGCTCCACCTCCGCGGCGGGCCGCCAGTGCGCGGCCTCGCCGCCGGCTGCCCGCACCACGGCCTCGCTGGCCACCGCCCGGCCCGTGTCGTCCTTGGCGAGCTCGGTGAGCCGCGCGGCCTCGTTCACCGGGTCGCCGATCACCGTGTACTCCAGCCGGCTGGCGGTGCCGACCTGCCCCGCCCACACCGGCCCGCACGCCACCCCCACCCCGACGTCGACCTCGCCGGCCGCCCGGACGGCGTCGCAGATCCGCCGGGCCGCCCGCAGCGCGGCGCCCGGCGGGTCGGGGTGAGCGGTGGGCGCGCCGAACACGCACAGCGCCGCGTCGCCCTCGAACTTGTCGACCAGCCCGCGCGGCCACCGGGGTGCCCACGTGCCGGCCGAACAGGTCGCGCAGCCGTTCCCGCTCGGCCAGCCCCGCGGCCATCGCGGTGACGCCCGCCTGCAGCAGCCCGATCTCGCCGGCGTCGTCGACGGGAACCGCGGCCGCGTAGTCGCCGTCCCCCACCCGCTGCACCGCCTCGCGCAGGTCGCGCAGCGGCGCCCCGACGGCGCGGGCGAGCAGCACGGTGGCCAGCCCGCCGACCAGCAGCGCGACGACGGCGAGGAAGACCACCGCGGTGCGCCCGGGGCCGCCGGGGTTGCTCGGGTCGACGAACAGCAGGACCACGCCGAGCAGCGGCACGGCGCTGGTGAGGCTCCAGGTGAGCACCAGGCGGGGGCGCACGCCGAGGGCGAGCCGCCCCGACGGCGGGTGCGCGGCCAGCGCGCGGGTGGTGACGCCGCGCGCGGCGCGCGCGACGAGCAGGTAGACGACACCGGCGGTGGCCGCGCCGCCGAGCAGGGTGGCGACGCCGACCCGCAGGCCGACGAGCGGTTCGGGGAACGTGAGCGCGGCGACGACGCCGACGAGCACCGCACCGAGCAGCCAGACCAGGCCGGCGATCAGCGCGGTGTCCACCGGCAGGCGCAACGCGGAGGCCGCCTCGGCGGGGGTGGGCGTGCGGCGGGCGACCAGCCAGGTGGTCGTGGCGCGTTGGCGGCGCAGGCCGGCGAGGGTCGCCAGCGGGAGCGCGAGGAGCAGGTAGCCGAGCGCGGCGAGCAGCACCGGCGCGCGGCCGGCGCTCGCCCCGTCGTCGGAGACGCCGAGCAGCAGCAGGGTGACGGTGCCGACGCCGACGAGGTCGGCGACGACGACCAGCGCCACGATGAGCGGGACGGCGACCCGGCCGCTCGGCGCCCAGGCCAGCACGTCGTCGGCCCGCCGGAGGGCGGTGCTGCGCGTGCCGGTCGGGATCACGCCCGGCTCAACGACCCCGCGCGGGCGGGGACACGGTCAGACCGGCAGCTCGGCCAGCGCCTCGGCGACGAGACCGTCGGCGAGCACGAGGTCGACCGCGGTGGAGTGCCAGCCGGCCACCAGCAGCAGCGGCCAGGGGCGCTCGTCGTCGGCCGAGGCGGTGGCGGCCACCAGGCCGGCCTGCGCCACGGCGCGGCACGCGATGGGGTTCATGAGGGGGACCTCCTGTCGTCCGTGCACAGGAGATCGGCAGGTGGGTGTGGTCGCTCCAGTCAGGCGGCGCATCTCACCCCGGGGGATGAGATCGCGGGCCCGGCGGGGTCTGCACCGCATGGAGACCGACGAGGACCGGGTACGCGCCGCGCTCGACGTCTGGGCGGAGGCCGTGCGGCGCGCCGACGTGGACGCCGTGGCCGCCCTGCACACCGCCGACGTCGTGCTGTTCGACGTCGTGCCGCCGATGACCGTGACCGGCCTGGACGCCTACCTCGAGCAGTGGCGGCTGTTCTGGGACGCCCAGGGCGAGGGCGTGTTCGACCTGACGCGGCTGACCGTGGTGGCCGGGCCGGACGTCGCGTTCGCGTACGGGCTGCTGCGGGTGGGCGCGGCCGGCACCGAGGGGTTCGAGGTGCGGCTGACGGTGGGCCTGCGCCTCGTGGAGGGGCGCTGGCTGGTCGTGCACGAGCACCACTCGGTGCCCGCCGGGTGAGCCCCGGCGGGCACCGGGGCGCTCAGCCGCGGGCCGCGCGCAGCGCGCCGGCCAGCGGGGTGGCAGGGCGGCCGAGCAGGGCGGTGAGGTCGGCGTCGCCGGTGTCGAGGTCGCCGCGGGCGATCGAGGCGTCGATGCCGGCGACGAAGCCCGCCGTCCCCTCGTCGAGCCCTGCGGACCGCAGCGCGGCGGCGTACTCGTCCACCGGCAGGTCGCGGTAGGCGACCGGCGTGCCGGTCACCTCGGTGACGGCGGCGGCGAGGTCGGCGAGCGTGACGCCGGGCCCGCCGACCTCGTGGACGCCACCGTCGCCGTCGGCGAGCAGCGCGGCCGCGGCGGCGACGGCGAAGTCCTCGCGCGCGGCGATCGAGACCCGGCCGTCACCCGCGGCGCCGAGGACCTCGCCGGTGGCCAGGTACTGGTCGACCTGGGCGGCGTAGTTCTCGGCGTACCAGCTGTTGCGCAGCACCGTCGCCGGGACGCCGGAGCGGGCGAGCACCGCCTCGGTCTCGCGGTGCTCGGGGGCCAGCGGGTTCGTGGACGTGTCGGCGTGCGCGATCGAGGTGTAGACGATCCGCTGCACGCCGGCCGCCGCGGCCGCCTCGATCACGGCGGTGTGCTGGGCGACCCGCTGCCCCGGCTCGCTGCCGGAGACCAGCAGCAGCCGGTCGACGCCGGCCAGCGCGGCGGGCAGCGTGCCCGGCTGCGAGTAGTCGCCGTGGCGGACCTGCACGCCGCGGCCGGCCAGGTCGGCCGCGGCCTCGGGACGGCGGGCGACGGCGACGACGTCGCCCGCCGGCACGCCGCGGTCGAGCAGCTCCTGGACGGCGCGGCGGCCGAGGTGGCCGGTGGCTCCGGTGACGGCGTAGGTGGTCATGCGGGGACTCCTCGATCGGGAACTCGGTCGGGGGCACTAACCAGGAGAAAGTGCCCTCCATTCCGTCGGTGGTCCTAGGCTGGCGGCATGAGCGAGCCGGGCCCCTCCCCCGCGCTGGTCGCCGACGTCTTCGCCCGCGACTGCACGTCCCGCTCGGCGTTCGAGGACGTCACCGCCAAGTGGGCGTCCCTGACCCTGATCGCGCTGCACGAAGGCGGGTACCGGTTCAACGCGCTGCGCCGCCGGGTCGACGGCGTGAGCGAGAAGATGCTGTCGCAGACGCTGCAGGCCCTCGAGCGCGACGGCATGGTCAGCCGCGACGTCGTCACCACCATCCCGCCGCGGGTCGAGTACGCGCTCACGCCGCTCGGCGCCCGGGTGGCCGCGCGACTGCGCGACCTCGCCGACGTGCTCGAGGAGGCCGTGCCCGAGGTCGAGCGGGCCCGTGAGGACCACCGCCCGCGCTGACGCCCGGCGGGCCGCTCAGGCCGAGCGCCAGCCGCGGCCGTGCAGCCGTGCGACGCCGTCGAGCAGCAGGTCCAGGGCGAACTCGAACTCGAACTGCTCGTCGCACCCGCCGCCGACGGCGGACAGGTCCCCGCCGGTCGCCGCGGTGGCGATCTCCAGGACGTGCGGGAAGCGCCGGCCGAACTCCTCGGCCATCGCCCGCTGCTGCTCCGGAGGAGGCGGCGCCGACGGGCCGGCCGGCGCGTCGAACAGCTCGGGGCTGAACCCCCAGATGCGGTTGCCCAGCGCGTGCATCACGTGGTGGGTCAGGTCGACCGAGAGGCCGCCGCGGCGGAAGGTGCCGGCGACGGCGTCCATGTAGCCGAGCACCGCGGGCGTGCGCCGGGTGCGCGACTCGATGGCCCGCCGCGCCCAGGCGTGCCGCAGCACCGCCCGGCGCGCGGACAGCAGCCGCGCCCGGACGGCGTCGGGCCAGTCCAGCGCCGGGTCGGGCGCCTCGAACTCGCCGATGACGGCGTCGACCATCCCGTCGAGCAGCTCGTCCTTGTTCGCCACGTGCTTGTAGAGGGCCATCGGGACGACGCCGAGCACCTGCGCCAGCCCGCGCATGCTCACCGCGTCGAGGCCCGACCCGTCGGCCAGCTCGACGGCGGCCCGGAGCACCCGCGCGCGGGACAGCGGCTCACGCGCCACCTGATCTCCCCTCCTTGACAGGCGTACACCGTACACCTAGCGTCCCCGGCGTTGGTGTACGCCGTACACCGCGGAGTAGAGGAGCTGGTCGTCCATGCGGGAGTCCCGCGCAGCCGCCGTCGTCACCGGCGTGTTCTTCCTGGTCGCGGCCGTCGCCGCGGTCGTCGCCCTCGCGCTGTACCAGCCGCTGCTGGGCGACCCGGGCTACGTCCTGGGCCCGGGTGCGGACACCCGGGTGCTGTGGGGGGCGTTCCTCGAGGTGGTGCTCGTCGCCGCCGTCATCGGGACCGCCGTCACGGCCTTCCCGGTGGTCGAGCGGCACGGCCGCGCGCTCGCGCTGGGCTACGTGGCCGGCCGCCTGCTGGAGGCCGCCGTCATCACCGTCGGGATCGTCGCCGTCCTCGCCGTGGTCACGCTGCGCCAGGACGCCGCGGGGACCGACGGCGGTCCGCTCGTGGGCGTCGCGCAGGGCCTGGTCGCGCTGCACGACGCGACGTTCCTCGTCGGCCCCGGCCTCGTCATCGGCGTCAACACGCTGCTGCTCGCCACGCTCGTCCACCGCGGCCGGCTCGCGCCCCGGCCGGTGGCCGTGCTCGGCCTGGTCGGCGGCCCGCTGGTGACCCTCTCGTCGACGGCCGTCCTCTTCGGCGTCTACGAGCAGGTCTCGGTGTGGGGCATGCTCGGCGCCGTCCCGGTGGCCGCGTGGGAGATCTCGCTGGCGGTGTACCTGATCGCGCGCGGCTTCCGCCGGCCGACCGTCCTGCCGGCCCGGTCGGAGCTCGTCCCCGCCTGACCCGTGACGGGCGGGCGGCGCCGGGACGCCGCCCGCCCGCGCGTCACACCCGGGCCTCGAGCAGCTCGGTGAGGTTGCGGTCGACCTCGTCGAGGTAGGTCTTCTCGAAGCCGAACAGCCCGAAGTGGCCCGCGATGCTCGGCAGCACGCGCAGCTCGCTGCCCGGGATGAGCGCCTGCTCGGCGGCGCAGTCGCGGACGGGGAAGAACATGTCCTCGTCGATCGGCATGACGAACGTCTTCGCCGTGATCCGGCCCAGCGCCTCGGCGAGGTCGCCGCCGGTGAAGCGGGTGACGTCGCCGCGCTGCCACTTCCAGCCCATGGTGAGCAGGGCGTTGGGGTCCATCGCGAGGAACGTGGCCTGCACGAACCGCTCCTGGAACTCCTCGAACGTCGACCAGGTGACGTCGGGGATCTCGATGTTCCGCCAGTACTCGGTCTTCCAGAACTCCGTGGACAGGCCGAGCACGGCCCAGATGTCGGCGTGCCGGCGCAGGCCGTCGGCGACGTCGGTGTGCGAGCGGTACTCGCCGCCGTTCCAGCCGGGGTCGGAGGTGATGGCGTCCATGAGCGAGCGGGTGAACAGGAAGTCGTGCGGGGTGTTCTGCGCGGTGCCGGCGATGGGCGCGGCGCGCAGCACCCGGTCGGGGAAGCGCACCGCCCACTCGTAGGTCTGCTGGGCGCCCATCGACCCGCCGACCACCAGCGCCCACCGCTCGATGCCGAACAGCTCCGCGGCCAGCTGCTGCTGCGCGCGGACGTCGTCGCCGATCCGCACCCGCGGGAAGCGCGACATGGCGATCTCGCCGTCGGTGTTGTGCGGCGAGGTGCACAGCCCGTTGCCGATCTGGTTCACCACGACGATGAACCAGCGGGAGGGGTCCAGCGCCCGGCCGGGGCCGATGTAGGTCTGCTCCCAGGTGGCGTGCGTGCCGCTGAACCAGGTGGGGATCAGGATCGCGTTGTCCTTCGCCGCGCTCAGCTCCCCGTAGGTGGCGTAGGCCAGCCGCAGGTCGGGGATGCGCCCGCCCTCCTCGAGGTCGAACCCGCCGAGCGGGTGCAGCTCGTAGGCGCCCTGCACCTCGGGCGTGTAGAAGGCGTTCTCGATCACGACGGCTCCCCTCGTCTGGGTGACCCGGCTCACTCTGGCCGACCGGGCGGCCGCTGACCAGGGGCGGGTTGACACCCGTGTCAGAGTCGACCGGTGGCACCGGTGCCCGACGGACTCGTGGCGGTCGTCAAGCGCGACTGCCCCACGTGCGCGCTGGTCGAGCCCGTGCTGCAGCAGCTGGCCGGCGCCGGCCCGCTCACCGTCGTCAGCCAGGACGACCCGGGCTTCCCCGCCGGGCTGCCCGTCACCGACGACCGCGAGCTCGAGGTGAGCTGGCGGCTGCGGATCGAGACGGTGCCCACGCTGCTGCGGGTCGACGGCGGCACCGAGACCGGCCGCGTCGAGGGCTGGCTGCGCAGCGCCTGGGAGACCTTCACCGGCGTCGAGGACCTCGGGCCCGGTCTGCCCGAGCACCGGCCGGGCTGCGGGTCGCGCAGCGTCGAGTGGGGCGTCGAGGAGGAGCTGGCCCGCCGCTACGGCGGATCGGTGCTCGCCGCCCGCCGGGTCGAGCTCGCCGACCTGGAGGACGACGTCGAGGCGGTGTACGCGCGCGGCTGGAGCGACGGCCTGCCCTGCGTGCCGCCCACCGAGGAGCGGGTGCTGCGCATGCTCGGCGGCACGAGCCGGTCGCCGGACGAGGTGGTCGCCGTCGTCCCGCCCGACCTCGTCGAGTGCACGGTGGAGAAGGTCGCTGTCAACGCGGTGCTGGCCGGGTGCCTGCCCGAGCACCTGCCGGTGGTGCTGGCTGCGGTCGAGGCGGCCTGCCGCGACGAGTTCGCGCTGCACGGCGTGCTGGCCACCACCTGGTCGGCGGGGCCGGTGCTGGTGGTCAACGGCCCGGTCACCCGGCGGCTGCGGATGAACTCCGGCATCAACGTGCTCGGCCAGGGCGACCGGGCCAACGCGACCATCGGCCGCGCACTGCAGCTCGTCGTCCGCAACGTCGGCGGCGGACGGCCCGGCGAGGTCGACCGCGCCACCCTCGGCAACCCCGGCAAGGTCGGCTGGTGCTTCGCCGAGGCCGACGACGGCCTGCGCCCCTTCCCGCCGCTCGCGGAGTCCCGCGGCGTCCCCGGCTCGGCGCTCACCGTCTTCGCCGGCGCCGGGCTCGTCCCGTTCCTCGACCAGCTCAGCCGGACGCCGGAGTCGCTGACCCGCACGCTCGCGCTGGTCCTGCGCACCGTCGGGCACCCCAAGGCCGCGCTCGGCATGGACGCCCTCGTCGTCCTCGGCCCCGAGCACGGCCGGGTGTTCCGGGAGGCCGGGTGGGACCGCGAGCGGCTGCTCGCCGAGCTGGAGCCGCTGCTGGTCCTGCAGCCCGACGAGCTGCGGCGCGGCACCCTGGGCATCGCCGAGGGGATGCCCGACGCGCTGCTCGACCGGCCGCTGCCGAAGTTCCGGCCCGGCGGGCTCCTGCTCACCTACGCCGGCGGCCCGGCCGGCATGTTCTCGGCCGTCATCGGCGGCTGGGCCAGCGGCGCGACCGGCAGCACGCCGGTCACCGTCCCGATCGAGGAGGCGTGATGGCACGGGTGCTGCTCGACCCGACGTCGGAGCGGCGGCCGGCGGAGCGCGTGCTGACCGCGCGGCCGGCGTCGCTGGAGGGCCGGACGGTCGGCCTGCTGGACATCTCCAAGAGCCGCGGCGACGTCGTCGTCGAGGAGCTGGAGGCACTCCTGCGGGCCGACGGCGTGCGCACCCTGCGCTACCGCAAGCCGACGTTCGCCCGGCCGGCGCCTGTGGACCTGCGGCACGAGATCGCCACCCACTGCGAGGTGGTCATCGAGGCACTGGCCGACTAGGGCTCGTGCACGTCGTGCAGTGTGCACGACATCGCCGACCTCGAGGCCCGGGGCGTGGTGGGGGTCTTCCTCGCCTCGTCGGAGTTCGCCGACGCCGCGACCGCCCAGTCGCGCGCGCTCGGCCTGGAGGTGCCGCACGTGCTCGTGCCGCACCCGATCCAGGACCGCACCGACGACGAGCTGCGCCGGCTGGCCCGCGACGCCTACCCCGCGGTGCTGGCCGCGGTCACCGCGGCGGTCCGGCCCGGCGGCTGAGCGGGACACCCGTGGGGACCCGGAGGACGTCCCCCGGGCCCCCGCGGGGCCGGCCTCAGCCGAGCGAGCAGGTGTCCAGCAGCAGCGGGTCGGTCCCGGCCCCGGCCGGGCGCGGGACCGTCGTGCTCGCCGGCGGCCGCGCCCCCTCCTCGACCCACGCGGTCAGCGCGTCGAACGCGGTGCGGAAGCAGGGCAGCATCGGCCGCAGGTGCGCCGGGTCGAGCGGCACCAGGCTGTCGACGTGGTTGCCGCCCTCGATGCGGTAGTAGCGGTGCAGCCGGTCCCGGTTCCGGTCGGCGGTCATCTCGGCGTAGACGTCGCTGTCGGTGCTGATGGGCAGCAGCGTGTCCAGGGTCCCGTGCAGGGTGAGCAGCGGCTTCTTGATCTTGCCGGTGAGGCTGACCCGGGCCAGCGCGTCGTGCGCGGCCTGCGAGCGCGGGTCGGCGAACCAGGCGTCGTAGCCCGCGTCGCTCGGGCACGGCGCCAGGATCGCGGGCAGGGTCGTGCCGGCGGTGGCCCCGGGGCAGGCCGGGTCGTACCCGGGGTCGAACTCGGCCCGGTAGGTCTTCTGCGTCAGCCCCCAGTACACCGTCCGGTGGTACTCCCACAGCGGCTCGGACCCGCGGGCGAAGCCGGCGGCGTACATCTCCTCCGCGGTCGCCTGCCCGAGCGTGTACCGCACGGCGGTCGGCAGGTAGGTGAACAGGTTGGGCCCGTCGGGGGTGAACAGGGTGCCCTCCCAGTCGACGCCGCCGTCGTAGAGGTGGGCCCGGTTCTCCAGCTGCCACCGCACCAGGTAGCCGCCGTTGCTGATGCCGGCCATGTAGGTCCGCTCCGGCGCCCGGCCGAGGTGCTCGCGGATGGCACCCTTGGCCGCGACCGCGAGCTGCGTGACCCGGTCGTGCCACTCCATGACGGCGTCCCCGGGCGCGACGCCGTCCCGGTAGAAGTCGACGCCGTTGTTGCCCTTGTCCGTCGAGGCGTAGGCGAAGCCCTGGGCCAGGACGAAGTCGGAGATCAGGAAGTCCGAGGCGTACTGCTTGCGGGTGCCGGGCGCGCCGCTGACCACGAGGCCGCCGTTCCAGTCGTCCGGGATGCGCAGGACGAACTGGCTGTCGTGGTGCCACCCGTGCAGCGTGTTGGTGGTGGAGGTGTCGGGGAAGTAGCCGTCGACCTGCAGGCCCGGCACCCCGGTCGGGTTCCGCGTGCCCGGCACGTGCAGGCCCGTCCAGTCGGCGGGGTCGGTGTAGCGGCCCGGGGCGGCGGTCTGCAGGCCCGCGGTGGTCAGGTCGGGCAGGCACGCGGTGACGCTGAGCTCGGCGCCCGGGACCTCGACCGTGTCGTCCGCGGCGCACGGCCGGGGTCCGCCGCCCGGGCCGCCCGGGCCGCCCGGCCCGCCCGGAGCGGCCGTGGCCGGGGACGCCTGCAACGCCAGCGCCGCCGCGATGCCGAGGGTGATCAGGGGGACGGTTCTGCGCTGTGTCACGAGGGCTCCTCCGTGCGCGACGATCGGCCGTGGTCCACGTCACATGCTGGGACCGGGCGGGCGACGGCGACAGGTGGCGGGCCCACCGCTCTGGCCGCCCGGGATGTGCTGTGCCCACACCCCCACCACACGGGGTGCCGCCCGCCGCCGCGGCGAGGATGATCAGGTGCCGCCGGGACCTGCGGTCCCCGAGCCACCGGGAGGAACGGATGAGCGACGACGTGCGGCTGGTGCGCCCGGAGGACCGCTCGGAGGGGCACCCCACACCGGGCATGCACCGCGAGCAGGCGGTGGCGACGGGCGGGCTGTGGGCCGGGCACGTCACCACCGAGGCCGGGGTGACGTCGGGCTGGCACCACCACGGCGACCACGAGTCGACGATCTACGTCGTCTCCGGCGCGCTGCGGATGGAGTTCGGCCCCGGCGGCGAGGAGGTCCTCGAGGCGCGGGCCGGCGACTTCCTGTACGTCGCGCCGCACGCGGTGCACCGAGAGGGCAACCCGGCGGGCGAGCAGTCGGCGATCGTCGTCTTCCGGGCCGGGTCGGGCGAGGCCGTCGTCAACGTGGACGGCCCGTCGCCCGCCTGACCGTGGACGCACGAGAGCCCCGGTCGGACACCCGACCGGGGCTCTCGCACGGGGTGGAGGTGGCGGGAATCGAACCCGCGTCCTGCGACGCATCACCAGGGCTTCTCCGAGCGCAGTCCGCTCTGCCTCTGCTCGGCCCTCCCGATCGCACGAACACGTCGAGATGACAGGCCCAGTCGCTGTTTGTTTTCCCGTGGGCGCCCGCGACCGGCGCTCACGGTGAGTCATCTAGCTGATGCCAGGATCCGGGCCGATGACGAGCCCGGGCTGACAGAGTCGCCTCGCTACTTAGGCAGCGAGGGCGAACTCGCGCTGACTGGAGTCGGCGCTTGTGTGTTTTCCGACGCGTGGTTAACGAGCTCATCGTCGGCTTCCTCGGCTCGCTTCCCCTGGTCACCCGACCGCAGTCGAGACCATTCACCCCCTGTGTAGTTGTGCACCCATCGTAACCGGGACGGCCACCCGGTTGTTCCCCCGCCGTCCCGGCGCGTTGGCGGCGCGCGCCGGCCCTAGATCCAGTCGCGCCGCTTGAACACCGCGTACAGGGTCAGGCTCACGCCCAGCATCAGCACCAGCGCGAACGGGTAACCGAGGTGCCACGACAGCTCGGGCATGTCGTCGAAGTTCATCCCGTAGACCGTGCCCACCAGGGTCGGCGCGAACAGGATGGCCGCCCACGCGGAGATCTTCTTGACCTCCTCGCCCTGCGCGATCGAGGCCTCGGTGAGCTCGCGGATCTCGTCGTTCTGCCGCTGCGCCACCAGGGTCGCGTTCACGGTGAGGATGTCGCGCAGCTGCAGCCGGAACGCCTCGATGCGCTCGGTCACCTGGGTGACGTGGTCGGCGACGTCGCGCAGGTAGCTGCGCAGCTCCTCGTCGACGCCGTACTTGTCGAAGCCGGCGGTGATCGCCGCGAGGATGCCGGTCAGCGGCTGCGCGGCGCGCTGGAACTCCAGGACCTCCTGCGACAGCTCGTAGATGCGCCGGGAGACACCCGGGTCCCCGCGGAAGACCTCGGTCTCGATCTCGTCGATGTCGTTGGCCAGGCCCGCGACGACCGGCGAGTACCCGTCGACGACGGCGTCGAGGATCGCGTAGAGCACCGCCTCGCTGCCCCGGCCGAGCAGGTCGGGCTCGCTCTCCAGCCGGCGCCGCACCCGCGCGAGGTCGGGCGACTCGGCGTGCCGGACGGTGATCGCGAACTGCCGGCCGAGGAACAGGTGCAGCTCGCCGAACTCGACCTCCTCCGCCGCGTCCAGGTAGCGCGCGGCCTTGAGGACGACGAACAGCGTGTCGCCGTAGCGCTCGAACTTGGGCCGCTGGTGGGCCTGGATGGCGTCCTCGACGGCGAGCTCGGGCAGCCCGTACTGCTCGGCGAGTTCCCCCAGCTCGGCGGGCTCGGGCCGGTACAGGCCGAGCCACACGAGGCGGTCGTCGAAGCCCTCGGTCAGCCAGTCGTGGCTCTCGGCCGCCGACGGCGGGGTCGCGACGCGCCGGCCGCCGGCGTAGACGGCGTTGTCGATGAGCTTGGACTGCCGCACCACCGGCGCGGGCGGGGGCGGCGGCGGGACGGGGCGCACCACCGGCGGCCGCGGGCGGCGGCCCAGGGTGGACAGGGCGGTGAGGGGCGCGAGGCGACGGTCGGCCATGACGGGCTCCCGGGAGGACGCTGGGCGGAGGACACAGCGGAGGTCCTCCACGCGCGGGCCCGGGGCGCGCGACGGCACCGGGAGCTAGGCGGGGAGGACCTCGGGACTGGGACTGGGGGGTTCGCTGCGCATGCGCTCGCCCTCCCTCCGTCGACCGGCGCCCGTCGTCGTCCGGGCCGTCGTCCATCGTGACACGCCGCCGGGCGTGCGGGCCCGCCGGAGACGGAGACTTCCCTCTCCGTTCACCCGGAGGATCAGACGCTGAGGACCAGGTCCACCATCACCGGGAGCAGGACGACGATCAGCAGCGCGCCGAGCACGTCGAAGGAGATGCCCGACCGGATCATCTTCGTGATCGGCACGACGCCGGAGCCGTAGACGATCGCGTTCTGCGGCGTCGACACCGGCAGCATGAACCCGAACGACGCCGCGAACGTGGCCGCGAGCGCCGGCACGAACGGGTTGATCCCGGCCGCCACGGCCACCGGGATGATGATCGGCACGACGACGGCGGCCGAGGCGGTGTTCGACGTCGTCTCGCTGATGACGATCGCCAGGATCACGGCGAACACCGTGATGGCGAAGGTGCTGGTCAGCCCGAGGGTGTCCGCCGAGCCGTTGCCGATGGTCTCGGCCAGCCCGGTGTCGGCGAGCAGTGAGCCGAAGATGATCCCGGTGCCGAACAGCAGGATCGTGCCCCAGTCGATCGTCGCGGCGTCGGACCAGTTGAGGGTGAACTCCCGCCGCTTCCAGTCGGTGGGCAGCAGGAACAGCAGCGAGGCACCGAGGACGGCGATGATGCCCTCGTCCATCCGGTCGCTGATGGTCGTGTAGAGGTCGGACTCGGTGCCGGCGGTGAGCGCGATGACGCCGGGGAAGATCCAGCACGCGACGGTGATGCCGAAGGCGATGAGCGTGTTCTTCTCCGCCCGCGAGACCGGGCCGAGCTCCGCCCGCTCGGCCCGCACGTACTCGTGCACGCCCTCGATGCGCTTGATCTCCGGCCGGTTGAGCAGCAGCAGGACGACGGCCAGCGCCACGAACATCAGCGCGCAGATCGGCAGCGCCATGAGCATCCAGTCGAGGAAGCCGATCCGCTCCCCCGTCGCCTCCTCGATCAGCCCGCGACCGATGAGGTTCGGCGGCGTCCCGACCGGGGTGATCAGCCCGCCGACGCTCGCGCCGTAGGCGAGCATGAGCATCAGCGCGACGCCGACCCGCAGCCGCAGCGGGTCGAAGTCCGGCGCGACCATCTCCTTGTCCTGCATGAGCTTGGCGATCACCGACAGGATGCCGATCGCCGTGGGCAGCAGCATCGCCACGGTGGCGGTGTTGGAGACGAACGCCGACAGCAGCGCGGTGATCAGCCCGAAGGCGATCACCACCCGCGCGGTGGAGGCCCCGACCCAGCGCATCGACAGGATCGCCATGGCGAACCGCCGCGCGACCCCGTGCTTGAGCATCGCCGCGGCGAGGATGAACGCGCCGATGAAGGTGAACACCGTCGTCGACCCGAGCGGGCCGACCGCGTCGTCGGCGGGCACCACCCCGAGGACGACGATCGCGCCGACGCCGATGAGGCCGCCGACCGGGATGGGCACCGGCTCGGTGATCCACAGGACGATGACGCCGAGCAGGATCGCCGCGAGCAGGTGCTGGTCGCGCGGCAGGTCCAGCGGGAGCAGCGCGAAGACGACCGTCACGAGCGGGGCGAGGAACAGCCCGACCGTGCGGCGCCCCTTCTCGAAACGCTCCTCCGCCGGGCTGAGCTGCTGCTCGCCCAGGCTGCGGTAGGTGGCCGACCCGCGGAAGGCGGCGTCGACGTCGGTGCGTCCTGCGGACCGTCCCGGCCGGTCGATCGTCGTCATGGCGACTCCTCCGTCGGTGTGATCCACACCATAGGGACGACGGCGCTACCCGGCGACCTCGCCGTCCGACGGCGGCACGCGCATCGCCACGAGGAACCGCGACACCATGCAGTAGCCGCCGACCAGCACGGACAGCTCCACGACCTGCCGGTCGTCGAGGTGCTCCCGCACCGCGGCGAACACCGCGTCGGGGACGTCGACGGCGCGGGCGGAGGCGTCGGTGAAGGCGAGGACGGCGGCCTGCGCGGGCGTCCACACCGGCTCGGCGGCGGGCTCGTCGGCGGGCTCGGCGGCGCGCAGCCGGCGCAGGTGCAGGTCGGTCAACCCGGCGCGGCGGCCGATCGGCTCGTGGGCGGTCCACTCGAACTCCGCCCCGGTGAGCACGGCGACCCGCAGGACGACGAGCTCGCGCAGGTCGGCCGGCAGCGTGGTGCCGCCGCGCAGGGCGCCGAGCAGCGCGTTCCAGCCCTCGGCCACCGGCGGGCTGTGCAGCAGCAGCCGGTCCAGCACGGTGAGCGTGCCGCCGCGCCGCGCACGCAGCAGGTCGGCGGTGGGCCCTTGGCCGGACGCCTCGGGCAGCCGGGCGGTCACCGGCCGGCGAAGACGCCGGCCGGGTAGGCGCCGTTGGCCACCAGCGTGCTCGACAGCGCCTTGCCCAGGGCGATCACGCGGGCGGTGCGCTCGGGGCCCAGGTGCGCCCAGGGCGCGGTGGACAGCGCGTCGGTCTCGGTCTCCAGGTCCGCGCGCAGCTGCAGGCCGGCGTCGGTGAGCCGGTCGCCGTCGAGCAGGCCGCGGCCGGCCAGCCGCGCGGCGGCGGCGTCCCACTCCTCGTCGCTCCAGCCGCGGGTGGCCTTGGCCGAGGAGGGCAGGAAGCCGCGGCCGGTGGCGGTGTGGCTGACCAACGCCTCCAGGCCCGACAGCTCGTGGCGCACGAGGACGGCGACGTGCCCGTCGCCGCGCCACTCGCGCAGCAGCGAGGCGGCGTGCCAGAGCCGGCTCACCGGGTCGGCGGGCCACGCGAGGTCGGCGTGGCCGGCGTAGAGCGGGCGGCCCTCGGCGGTGAGCACCGTGCAGGCCTCGACGAGCAGGTCGCCGAGCTCGCCGACCTCGGGCGCGGCCGCGGCCTCCTCGCCGCCGAGCAGCCGGGTGAGCGAGGCGCGGGCGGCGGCGAACCGCGCGGCCACCACCTGCTCGGGGGTGGCCAGCGTCCACGCCCGCGGGACGTGCCGCGCGACGATCGCCGGGGAGAAGTTGGAGAAGGTCGCCGTCACCACGCCCGGGCCGACGGCGCCCATCGGCGCGGCGCGGCCGGCGAAGTAGACCATCCGCCCCGGCCGCAGCCCGGCCGCCGTCAGGTGCTGGTCGGTCTCCGGCACGAAGTACACGTGGTTGTGCAGGGGCTCGACGGCGCGGTACGCGCGGGCGACGAGAGCGGGGTCGAGGACGGGCTGATCGGCGCTGACCATGCCGGCGACCCTAGGCCGGGGCGGCCGGGCGGCGGAACAGCAGGTAGTCGCCGTCCTCCCCCGCCGGCGCGAAGCCGGCGGCCTCGTACAGCGCCCGGGCCGGGTTGTCGCGGTGCACGCCGAGGCGGACCTCGGCCAGCCCGGCCGCGCGGGCCTGCGCGGCGACCACCTCCAGCAGCCGGCGGCCGTGCCCGCGGCGGCGGTGCGGCGGGAGCACCTGCACGGTGACGATGAGCGCGGCGTCGCCGTCGGGCGTCCACATGACGAACCCGGCCGGCGCGCCGCCGTCCTCCAGCACCGTGGTGCGCGCGAGGTTCTCGCGCCACAGCGCCCGGTTGCGGTCGAGCGCCGCCGTCCAGCCGGCTTCCTGGTCGGGCTCGACGTCGCGGACGTAGGCCCGCTCGGCGTCCTCGACCAGCGGCAGGTCGTCCTCCCGCGCCGGGCGGGTCACCCCGCGGCCGGCGGGACGACGTACGCCCAGGCGTGGTGGGTGCGTGCCACCCGGAAGCCGACCCGCTCGTAGAGGGCGAAGGCGCCGGTGGTGTTCTCGGTGTCGACGTCGAGGGCGGCCTGCGCGTACCCGGCCTCCTGCGCGGCGGCCAGCGCCGCGGCGATCGTGGCCGAGGCGACGCCGCGGCCGCGGGCGGGCGGCAGCACGCCGATCTGGCCGAAGTGCGCGGTCCGGATGCCGGTGGCGCGGGTGTCGGCCTCGTACTCGTAGGTGAGCACGTAGCCGGCGACCGCGCCGTCGGTGAGCGCGAGCACCGACAGGTCCGGCCGGAAGGACTGCCGGCCGGTGAACCAGTTCCGCCAGGCCTGCTCGTCGCGCTCGGTGGAGCCGTGGTGCTCGGTGAAGGAGGCGTTGTGCGCCCGGCGGATCTCGTCGTCGCGGTCCCAGGTGAAGGGCACCAGGTCGACGCCGGGCGGCGGCGCGACGGCGGGCAGCCCGGTGAGCGGGCGCTCCATCGACGCGAAGAGCCGCTCCACCTCGAATCCGGCGTGCCGCAGCATCGACTCCAGCGACGTCATCGCCGGCCAGACGGAGGTGACCAGCCGGGCGGGCAGGCCGGGTGGGCCGAACTCGGCGTGCTGCTCGGCGCCGCGCCGCAGCTGCCAGGACAGCAGCGCCCGGCCGACGCCGCGGCCGCGGACGTCGGGGTGCACGCGGCCCTCGGTCCAGATGCGGAAGGCGTCGCGGCCGCCGCGCGGGGCGATCGACGTCGCCCAGGCCACCAGCCGGCCGTCGGCGTCGACCACGGCCCGGCCGTCGCGGGGCAGCTCGACCAGCTCGCGGTCCCACCACTCGGTCAGGTCGGCGGCGTCCTCGTGCTCGCCGGTGTCGTCGACGGCCTCGGCCGCTTCGAGCAGCTCGGCCGCGGCGGGGGCGTCGTCGAGGGTGAGCGGGCGGGCGGTGAGGCCCTCGGGCAGGCCGGTCACGTCGCCGGTCACGTCGCCGGTCACGTCGGTGGGCAGCAGGTCGGGCACGGGACCCGAGGCTAGGCGGCGCCCTCCGGTCCCGGCGACGCATTTCCGAGCCGGACGAACAGGCAGAACGGGTGCCCGGCCGGGTCGGCGTAGACCCGCACCAGCTCCTGCGGGTCGTCGTACCCGCCGATCCGCCGGGCGCCGGCCTTCTCGGCCAGCGCGCAGGCGGCCTCGAGGTCGTCGACCAGCAGGTCGAGGTGGGTCTGCATCTGCTGGGTTCCCGGCTCCGGCGGCCAGACCGGCGGCGCGTGGTCGGGCTCGAGCTGGAAGGACAGCCCGGTGCCGCCGTCCTCGGGACGCAGCGTGGCCCAGTCGTCGGTGTCGTCGCGGACCGGCCAGCCGAGCAGCCGCTGGTAGAAGCGCGCCAGCCCGCGCGGGTCGGGGGTGCCCAGGACGGCGGCGGCGAGTCGGATCGTCACGGGCTGCCGCTACCCGGCCGGCGGCGCGGTGAAGACGACCGCCCAGTGCCCGTCGACCACCCGCTCGAGGTCGGGCCGGCGCACCAGCCCGGCGGCCAGCGCGGTCCGCCGCGACCCGGTGTTGTCCACGGTGGTGAACGCCAGCACCGGCACGTCCGGCTGCCGCCGCCGGGCGTCGGCCACCACCGCGCGCGCGACCGCCGTCGCCACGCCCCTCCCCCACACCTCGGGGGCGAAGCGGTAGTAGAGGTTCAGCACCGGCACCCCGTCCCAGGCCGACGTCCGGACGCCGGAGAAGCCGACGACGCGCCCCTCGCCGGTCTCGACGGCGGAGTAGCCGAAGCCGTGCCGCTCCCAGTGGTCGAGCCACTCCGCAGCCGGTCCCGGCTGGCCGCGACGTCGGCGTCCGGGCCGGCCGGGTTGTGCCGGTTGGTCCGCGGGTCGCCGTGGACGGCCCACACCGCGGGGAGGTCGTCGGTCACCGGGCGGCGCAGCAGCAGCGGGCCGATGGCGGTGTCCACCCGCAGGTCGTCCTGCGCGGCGGGCATCAGGCCGGCAGCCCGAACAGGCGGGCGCCGTTGTCGTGCAGCACCGCGCGCAGCCAGTCGTCGCCGAGGCCGAGCCGGGCGAGCGCGGCGAGCTGGTGGGCGTAGGGGTACGGGATCGACGGGAAGTCGCTGCCCAGGAGCACCCTGTCCCGCAGCGCGCCCAGCCGCGGCCGCAGCGCGGGGTCGAAGGGCATCAGCCGCTCGGTGAAGTCGGTGGCGAACATCGTGGTGTCCAGGTGCACCCGCTCGTACCGCTCGGCGAGGTCGAGGAACTCCCGGTACTCGGGCATGCCGAGGTGGGCGATCACCAGCTGCAGGCGCGGGTGCCGCTCGAGCAGCCCGGCCATGGGCGCCGGCCCGGTGTGCTCGCCGCGCAGCGGACCGGAGCCGCAGTGGATGACCACCGGCGTCCCGGTCTCCTCCAGCCGCGTCCACACCGGGTCGAGCAGGGCGTCGCGCGGGTCGAAGGAGCCCACCTGCACGTGCACCTTGAACACCCGCACGCCGGCGTCGAGCGCCTCGGCGACGTAGTGCGGCGCCTCCGGCTCGGGGAAGAACGTAGCCGAGCGCAGCACCTGCGGGTGCGCTGCGGCGAAGCCGGCCGACCAGTCGTTGAGCCACGCCGCCATGCCCGCCTTGTGCGGGTACGGCAGCGTCGGGAACGCCCGGACGCCGAGCCGCGCCAGGACGGCGAGCCGCTCGTCCTCGGGCAGCGGGTACGCCACCGGCCACTCGGCGCCGTAGTGCGTCCGCGCCGCCTCGAAGTACGCCCACACCTTCGCCTGCACGCGCGGCGGCAGGAAGTGCACGTGGACGTCGACCAGGCCGGGCAGCCCGAGTGCGCGCCAGAACCGCGGGACGTCGTCGTCGTCGACCGGCGGCGGGACGCTCATGCTCCGCTGCTCATCGCAGGGTGACGACGACCTTGCCGCGCACGTGCCCGCCGGCGACCAGGTCGTGGGCCTCGGCGGTGCGCTCCAGCGGGAAGGCCTTGGCGATCGCCACGCGCAGCTGTCCGGCGTCGGCCATCCGGCCGAGCTCCTCGAGGTCGTGCCGCTCGGGCCGGACGAACACGTACCGCCCGCCCATCTCGTTGACCGCCGGGTCGACGACGCTCGCGACCCGGGCGACGTCGCGCACCTGCTGCGGCGCGTCGGCGAGCGCGTCGCCGCCGTTGAGGTCGAGGACGGCGTCGACCGGCTCGGACAGCTGCGCGCTGACCGGCCCGGCGGAGTAGTCGAGCACCTCGGCGACGCCGGCGTCGCGGAGGAAGCCGTGGTTGCGCGGGCTCGCGGTGCCGATGACGTGCGCGCCGAGCGCGACGGCGATCTGCACGGCGAAGAACCCGACGCCGCCGGCCGCGCGGTGCACCAGCACCCGGTCGCCCTCGCCGACGTCGAGCGCCTCGGTGAGCGCCTGGTAGGCGGTGAGACCGGCCAGCGGCAGCGCCCCCGCCTCGGCGAACGACAGCGACTCCGGCTTGCGCGCGAGGCAGCGCTGCGGCGCCGGGACGAGCTCTGCCGCCGTCCCCCACTGGACGTCGTCGCGGCGCAGGTAGCCGAACACCCCGTCGCCGGGCGCGAGGTCGTGGATCGCCGGGCCGACCGCCTCCACGGTCCCGGCGAGGTCCCAGCCGGGCACGATCGGGAAGCGGTGCGGGAAGAACCCGGACAGGTGCCCCTCGCGGATGCCGACGTCGACCGGGTTCACGCCCGCGGCGTGGGTGCGGACGAGCACCGTGTCCGGCCCGACGGGCGGCTCGGGGAGGTCGTCGCGCAGCTCCAGGACCTCGGAGCCCCCGAAGCGGTCGTAGGCGATCCCCCTCACCGCATGCCCCTCAACGACGTCCCTTCACGTAGCGGCCGAAGGCCTTCTGGATCTCGCGGCGCGAGTCGCGCTCGGCGAGGTCGTGGCGCTTGTCGTAGGACTTCTTGCCCTTGGCCAGCGCGAGCGTGGCCTTGACCTTGCCGTCCTTGAAGTACAGGTCCAGCGGCACGAGCGTCAGGCCGCCCTCGCGGGTCTTGCCGATCAGCTTGTCGATCTCCTCGCGGTGCATGAGCACCTTGCGCTTGCGCCGCGGGGCGTGGTTGGTCCAGGTCCCCTGCGTGTACTCGGGGATGTGCACGTGCTGGAGCCACACCTCGCCGTCGTCGACGGTGGCGAAGCCGTCGACCAGCGACGCCCGGCCGGCGCGGAGGCTCTTCACCTCGGTGCCGGTGAGCACCAGGCCGACCTCGAACGTGTCGAGGATCGAGTAGTCGTGCCGCGCCTTCTTGTTCTGGGCGATGAACTTGCGCCCCTGTTCCCGCGGCATGTCCCCAGGTTACTGCCGCACCCCGGCGGCCGTGATCTCCCGGCGGAGCTGGGCGACGGTGGGCGCCTGCACCGGCAGGAAGGCCGCCTCGCGCACCCGGCGGGCGGTGTCGCTGCCGGCCCGGTAGCCCTCTCCCCCGGCCACCGAGCACTCCAGCCGCACCGCCTCGGCGGCCACGTCCATCGCGGCCAGCCGCAGCCGGGCGAGGTCGCCGGGCGCGAGGCCCACCCGGTCGCCGGCCAGGTCCTCGGTGCGCCGGGCGACGTCGTCGCGCTGGTCGGAGAGGTCCTGGGCGTCGCGCCGCAGCAGCGCGCCGGGCACCAGGTGGGTGTCGACGGCGGCGAGCGCGGCGTCGGCCAGGCCGAGGGCGAGCGCGGTCTGCATGAGCAGCATCGCCGGGCGGCAGGTGCCGAGGAACGCGGCCAGGTCGTCGGTGAGCACCCGGTCCGGCCCGACCGCGACCCCGTCGAGGTGCAGGCCGCCGGCGCCGGTGCCGTTGAGGCCGAGCAGGTCGTAGGGCCCCTCGGGCGTGACGCCGGGGTCGGTGCGGCGGAAGAGCACCACGAGCCGGCCCTCGTCGGACGTGCGCGCCGGGGCGACGACGACGGCGTCGTCGAAGAGGTTCGACGCCCACGCGACCGTGCCGGTGAGCCGCCAGCCGGCGCCGTCGCGGGTGGCGGTGACCGGGATCGTGCCGGTGCCGGCGAGGTCGGCGATCGCCGGGGCGAGCGCGGTCGCGCCGGTCACCTCGGCGGTGCGCAGCGCCGCGGACAGGCCGTCGTCGGGGAGCCGGGCGGCGCGCAGGTACTCCACGACCATGCGCTGCGACCAGGCCGAGAAGGCGGTGGCGAGGCTGACCGCGGCCACCTCGCGCACCAGCCGCACGGCGGCCAGCAGCCCCGTCGTCGGGTCCTCGCCGTCGTCGCCGAAGGCGCCCACCGCGCCCAGCCTGCGCAGGGCGGCACGGACGTCGGCCCGCCCGCTGTCGACGTCGCCTGCCGGGGCCACCTCGTCGGTCGTCATGCCCCGGTCCTACCCCGGCCTCCCGCGCCGCGCGCGGCGATGTCGGACCCGGCGTGGGGCCCGGAGGGCTCTCGACGGGTTCGACGGGCGGGCTCCACGCGACCGGGGACGGCACGTGGTGGCGGTGTCGGCCGGGAGGCCGACGATGTCAGAGCCGGACGTAGAGGCGCAGCGTCACGTAGGCCGCGATGCCGGCCAGGCCGACGCCGGCCGCGGCGATGATCGGGCTGATCGTGGCGATCGCGCCCCAGTCGACCGGCGGGATGATGCCGGCCTTGATCGGGCCGGCCAGCGTCTTGTCGACGAAGAGCACCTTCGCCAGCACGAGGCCGCCGACGGCGAGCAGCGCACCGATCAGGCCGGCCAGCGCCGCCTCGAGGATGAACGGCAGCTGGGTGTACCAGCGCGAGGCGCCGACCAGCCGCATGATGTTCGTCTCGTTGCGCCGGTTGAACGCCGCCAGCTGGATCGTGTTGGAGATCAGCAGCAGCGCCGCCAGCGCCTGCACCACCGCGACGGCGATGGTGGCGTTGCGGGCGCCGTTGAGCAGGCTGAACAGGCGGTCGAGGAAGTCGCCCTCGTCGCGCACCTGGTCGACGCCGTTCTGCCCGTTCGGGAACTCCGCGGCGATGACCTCGTAGCGCTCGGGGTTCACCAGCTCCACGCGGAAGCTCTCCGGCAGCGCGTCCGGCGGGGTGTTCTCGACCAGCTCGGGCTGCTGGGAGAACTGCTGCCGGAAGCGCTCGTAGGCCTCCTCCTTCGACTCGTAGAGGAAGGTGGCGACCTCCGGCGAGTCGGTCAGCTGGGTCTCGATCGCGGTCCGCTGCTCGTCGGTGACGTCGTCGGCCAGGAAGATGGAGACCTGCACCTTGTCGTAGTAGATCTCCTTCATGTCGGAGATCATCCCGGCGATGAGCAGGCCGGTCCCCATGAGACCGAGCGAGATGGCCGTGGTCAGGATCATCGCGACCGTCATGGTCAGGTTGCGACGCAGCCCGGTGGCCACCTCGGAGAGGACGAAGTTGACGCGCATGGGTTCCCTTGCGTGAGGTGCAGGTGAGGGTTCGGACCGTCAGCGGCCGACGCCGTAGACGCCGCGCGACTGGTCTCGGGTGATCTGGCCCCCGTTGAGCTCGATCACGCGACGGCGCATCGAGTCGACGATGTGGTAGTCGTGGGTCGCCATGATCACCGTGGTGCCGGTGCGGTTGATCCGCTCCAGCAGCAGCATGATCCCCTCGCTGGTCTCCGGGTCGAGGTTGCCGGTGGGCTCGTCGGCGAGCAGCACCAGCGGCCGGTTGACGAACGCGCGGGCGATCGCGACCCGCTGCTGCTCACCACCGGAGAGCTCGTGGGGCAGGCGGGAGGCCTTGCCGTCGAGGCCGACCATCTCCAGCACCTCGGGGACGACGCGCTTGATGGTGCGGTGCGGCTTGTTGATGACCTCGAGGGCGAACGCCACGTTCTCGGCCACCGTGCGGTTGCGCAGCAGGCGGAAGTCCTGGAAGACGCAGCCCATCGTGCGGCGCAGCTTCGGCACCTGCCACTTGCTCATGCCGTTGAGGGTCTTGCCGTTGACCGTCACCGTGCCGCGGGTCGGGTCGTCCTCCTTGAGCAGCAGCCGGAGGAAGGTCGACTTGCCGGAGCCCGAGGAGCCGATCAGGAAGACGAACTCGCCCTTGTCGATCTCCGTCGACACGTCATCGAGGGCCGGCCGAGCGCTGGCCGGGTAGAGCTTGGTGACGTGTTGCAATTCGATCACGAGGGGCCACGGTACCTGCCCGGGACCGCACCATGAGCGGTTCGCGGCGAGACGCACCCGGCGCGTTGCGCGAATCCGCCGCACTACCCCGGGGGTGCGCCCGCCGAACCCCCGTCGACTGTGACGGGGTCCGACGCCGTCAGGACGCCGGGACGCTCTCCTGCTGGCGGCGCCAGCGGATGCCGGCCTCGATGAACGAGTCGATGTCGCCGTCGAGGACCGCCGTCGTGTTGCCGGTCTCCTGCTCGGTCCGCAGGTCCTTGACCATCTGGTACGGGTGCAGCACGTAGGAGCGCATCTGGTTGCCCCAGCTGGAGCCCTCGCCCTTGAGCGCGTCCATCTCCGCGCGCTGCTCGGCCTGGCGGACCGCGAGCAGCCGCGCCTGCAGCACCCGCAGGGCCGCGGCGCGGTTCTGGATCTGGCTCTTCTCGTTCTGGCAGGACACCACGATGCCGGTGGGCAGGTGGGTGATCCGGACGGCGGAGTCGGTGGTGTTCACGCTCTGCCCGCCGGGGCCCGAGGACCGGAAGACGTCGATGCGGATCTCGTTCTCCGGGATGTCGACGTGGTCGGTCTGCTCGACGACCGGCAGCACCTCGACGCCGGCGAACGACGTCTGGCGGCGGCCCTGGTTGTCGAACGGCGAGATGCGCACGAGCCGGTGGGTGCCCTGCTCGACCGACAGGGTGCCGTAGGCGTAGGGCTGCTTGACGGCGAAGGTGGCCGACTTGATGCCGGCCTCCTCGGCGTAGGAGGTGTCGTAGACCTCGATCGGGTAGCGGTGGCGCTCGGCCCAGCGCAGGTACATCCGCATGAGCATCTCGGCGAAGTCGGCCGCGTCGACGCCGCCGGCCTCCGAGCGGATGGTCACCAGCGCCTCGCGGGAGTCGTACTCGCCGTTGAGCAGCGTGCGGACCTCGAGCTCGTCGATCTCGGTGCGCAGGGCGGCCAGCTCGCGCTCGGCCTCGGCGGCGGTGGCCTCGTCGGACTCCTCCTGCGCCATCTCGTGCAGCACGCCGACGTCGTCGAGCCGGCGGCGCAGCTCCTCGACGCGGCGCAGGTCGCCCTGCAGGTAGGACAGCTTCGAGGTCAGCGCCTGGGCGGCCTCGACGTCGTTCCACAGGTCCGGCGCGGCGGCCTGCTGCTCGAGCTCGGAGACCTCGCGGCGGAGCTTGTCGACGTCGAGGACGGACTCGATGCTGGAGAGGGTCGTGTCGAGTTCGTCGAGGACGACGGAGAAGTCTGCGGCCACGTCGATCCAGGGTAGTGCGCCGCGGGGTCAGCCGGTCGGTTCGCCCATCCAGCCGGGCACGGCGCCGGGCGGGCGCGGGTAGGCGCGCAGCTCGGCGGCGACCGCCCCGGGCGGCAGCGGCGGTCCGGGCGGGGCGGCCTCGGCGTTGAAGATCGGCACCAGCCGGCCGCTGGCCAGGTCGAGGACCATCTCGGTCTGCAGCCAGGTGCCGCGCTCCGGCGTCCACATGGCGCGCTTGAGCTCCTCGGCCGCGCGGCGCACGGCGGCGGGCACGGGCAGCTCCTCCCCCGTGCCCGGCTCAGCGGTGAGCTGGTCACGGCGGACGTCGCCGACGACGACGGCGCGGTAGCGCAGCCGGGCGGCGCCGGCCGGCGCGGCGGCCCGGAGGGCGGCGCCGAGGTCGCGCAGGACGGCGGTCGAGTCGCGGGCGGGCGGCGTCATCCGGCCATCCTCACCCGGCCGTCCTCGCAGCGGCCGGGCCGGGTGGCCGGGGGCGGCACCGGGTACCCCCGCTCCCATGAGCGAGCCGCGGCGCAGGTTGACCCGCGAGGACTACGAGCGGGGGCTGCCCGACCACCACGACCCGACGGCGGGGCTGCTCGGCGCGGCCCCGGCGCAGTCGGCGCTGACCCTGCGGCTGGTGCTGGCGGCGTTCGGCCTGGTCGTCTGCGTGGTGTCCGGGGTCCTGTGGCTGCGCACCGACCTGCCCGCGTGGCCGGCGGTGCTGCTGTTCGTCCTCGGCGCGGTGGCGCTGGTGGACCTGGCCGTCGTCGCCCGGCGGAAGCTGCGCGGCGAGCCCGGCTGAGACTCAGCGCGCGGCCACCCCACCCGGCTCGCGGGTCTCGGCCACCACCCAGCGCAGGTAGTCGTCGTTGCCGCCGGACACCGGCAGCGCGAGCACGCACGGGACGTCGTAGGGGTGCAGCTCCGCGGTGCGCGCGACCAGCTCGGGGACGAGGGCCGCGCGGGTGTGCAGGGTGACGCGCGCCTCCGGCTCGTCGTGCACCGCGCCCTGCCAGCGGTAGACCGAGCGGATGGCGGCGAGCTGGTGCCCGCAGGCGGCGAGCCGCTCCTCGACCACGGTGCGCGTGTAGCCGGCCAGCCAGCCGGCGTCCGGTCCGGTGACCACCACCTCGACGACGTCCACCGGCCCATCCTGGGTGCGTGCCGCGGGCCGCGCCGGGTAGGGGCCGCGCATGAGCGACGACCTGACGATCCAGATCGACGGCGAGACCTACGTGGTCCGGCAGGGCGGCGAGGGGCTGCAGATCGGCCGCCGCAACGGCGACGACGTGGCCTGGCTCGACGACGTCGACCCCGCGCTGCTGCCCGAGGACGCCCGGGCCGCGCTAGCCGAGGGCGACATGGGCAACGAGGCGCTGCGCACCGCGATCGGCGGGATCGTGCAGGCCGAGGTCGAGCGCGGCGGCTGACCCGCGGCGGGGACGGCCGCCGCGGCGGCAGCGGCGGCGGCCGTCCCCTCCCTCAGCGGTACACGTACGGCGCGAGCGCCGGCTCCTCCGGGACGTCGGGCGCGTTGCCGTCCGAGTTCGTGGCGTAGGCGAGGAACCCGGCGTAGGTGGGCCCGAAGGTGAGCGGGTCGACGCCGGGCTGGAACGGCTGCAGGCAGGTGCCGAGCGGGATGCGCGAGCGCACCGCCGGCCCGTCGTGGGTGAGCGCGTCGAGGGCGATCGCGTAGCCGACCGGGTCGTGGCTGCCGATGGCGAAGTGGTCGGCCGCGTTGGCCGGGCAGACCTCCTGCGTGGCGATGTTGGCGACCGCGCCGTCGCCGGTGCGCAGCGCGGAGCTCGCGATGCCCGGGGTGTTGGGGACGACGACCTCGTCGAGCGCCGTGTAGGCCACGGTGTAGTCGACGCCGGCGAAGGTCTCCGCGCCGCTGTTCAGCGCGGCGAGGAACGCCGAGCCCGCGGCCTGCTGGTGGAAGGCCGGGTTGCAGTCGCCGCAGGTCACCTCCGACAGCGCGGTGCCGTGGTTGGACGGCGAGAGGCCGACGAGGTCGTCGACGAGAGCGCGGGTGTCGGGCCAGAAGCGCAGCGCCCAGCGCGGCACCATCCCGCCCTGGCTCCAGCCGACGACGTCGACGTCGCGGCGCGACTGCTGCGCCATCGTGCGGATCGCGTGCACGACGTGCTCGCCGGCCACCTGGATGTCGCCGGTGGCGTCGAAGGGCAGCGTCACGGTGCACCACCGCAGACCACGCTGATCGAAGGCGCGGGCGTAGTTCCAGTCGAAGCCCACGTGCGGGTCCATCGTGGTGCCGGGCACCAGCAGGACCGGGTCCTGCGTGACGCCGCGCAGCGGGCCGTTGCAGTCGAGGCTCGCGTTGAGGGCGTCGCGCGGCACCGACAGCCGCGGCCCGGGCCGGTCGAGCGGGGCGAACGCGCCGGTGTCGGCGGTCGCGGGCGCCGGGGCGGCGCCGGCGGTGCCGCTCCCGAGCAGGACGGCGGCGGTGGCGCCGGTGAGGGCCGCGGTCAGGGCGGCCAGCAGTCGGGACCTCGTCATCGCGGGTCGCGTCTCCTCGCGGTCGGGCGCCCGCGTCGTCGGGGGCGCTCGTGCAACACAACGACCGAGTGTGCCTGGGGATGTGCTCCGCGCCACCCGGGCTAGGTTCGCCGGCGTGACCACCCCGGTGGAGGACGGGACCCTGCGCGGCGAGGACTGGTGGGGCGAGGACCTCTCCGGCCGGTCGTTCGTACGCTGCACGCTGCTGGGCGTCGACCTGTCGGAGACGACGTCGGTGGGCGCCACGTTCGAGGACTGCTCGTTCACCGACTGCCGGCTGTCGGCCGGGCGGCACGAGGCCTCGGCGTTCCGCGGCTGCCGGTTCACCGCGTGCTCGTTCACCACCGCCGAGTTCACCGACTGCGCGGTGCTCGGCAGCGTCTTCTCCTCCTGCTCGCTGCGGCCGCTGCGGGTGAGCGGCGGCGACTGGTCGTTCGTGTCGCTGGTCGACGCCGACCTGCGGGGCACTCAGTTCACGGGCGTGCGGCTGCGCGAGGCCGACCTCCGTGGCGCCGACCTCACCGGCGCCACGGTGACCGACTGCGACCTGTCGGCCGCCGCCCTCGACGGCAGCCGCTGGTCGGGTGCCGACCTGCGCGGCAGCGACCTGGCCGCCTTCGACCCGCGGGAGGTGCCCCTCGACGGCGCCCGGATCCGCGCCGAGCAGGCGGTGGTGCTGGCGCAGGCGCTCGGCCTGACGATCGGCTGAGCCGCCGGGGCCTCCCGCGGGAGTCCGCGCGCCGCTAGCGTGCCGCGCGCTCCCGTCCCGGATGGAGGACCCGTGACCCGACCGACGGTCGCCTCGCGCCTGCGCGGGCGCGCCGCCCTCGACCCGCGCGACCGCGCCGACGCGAAGCGGGGCGGACCGGACGCCGACCTCACCGCCTTCGCGCACGCTCGCGGGCTCGAGCCGCTGGGCAGCCTGAACCCCAGCGGGTACGCCGCGGCGCTGCCGATGGAGCCGGAGCTGCAGTCGAACGTGGTGCGCGGGACGGTCGGCGGCCGGGACGTCGTCCTGTGGCACTGGCGCTTCCCGTGGCCGCTGGACGACGACGGCCCGTTGGGCCCCTGGGCGTTCTACGGCGTCGTGTCGAGGTACCGGTCGAGCGTCCGCTCCTGGTTCACCGGGGACGACGAGGAGCAGTACGTCGGCGTGCCGTGCACCGGCGTGGCCACGCTGACGCCGGAGGCCGGGCTGCTGCCGGCGTTCACCGTGCGCTGCGGCCCGGGCACCCGGACGGCGTCGCGGCGGGCGGTGCCGCTCGGCTCGACCGGAGCGGTGCTCGACGCGGAGCGGCCGCTGCCCGACGGCGTCGTCGACGCGCTGGCCCGCGGCCCGCTCCCCGCGGTGGTGCGCGCCGGCGCCCGCAACGCCTTCTTCGAGGTGGCCTACCGCTTCGGCACCGTGGTGCTGCGGCGCAACGGCTACGTCACCGACGAGCGCGACCTCGACGCGCTGCTGCGGATGGCCGTCGACGCCGGCGACGCGCTGGCCGCCGCCTGCCGCCCGCTGGCCCGACCGCAGCCGGCCGAGCAGCCGCTGCCGCCTCCGGGCGCACAGCCCCTGCCGCCCGAGCTCGTGCCGCCGGCGGCCCAGGCCGGCGCCCTCGCCGCGCTCACCGCGCACTTCCGGCTCACGCCGGAGGACCCGCGCGCCTACACCGCCGCCTTCCCGGCCAACCCGGTGCCGGGCACCGCGTTCGCGGTCCTGCGCGGCGCCCTGCCCGGCCTGCCGCCCACCACCCGGCTGGCGCTGCACACCGAGGCGCCGGTGCCGCGGCTCAACACCGGCCGGACGGCGCTGGTGCTCCCCGCGGGCGACGCCGCGCCGACCCCGCCCGGCGGCGTCCGGCTCGACGTGCCCGGCGCCCGGCTGCGGCTCGCGGTGCACGGCGGGCTCTGGACCTGCTCGGTCCTGCGCTGGCGGCCGCTGGACCTCGGCGACGTCGACCTGCTGCTCGCCTGCGGCGCCGAGCAGGCCCGCACGACCGGCGCGCTGCCCTCCTGACCAGGGACCTCCGACCCTCCGGGAGCACCCGCGGCCGCCCTAGCGTGGCGGCACAGGCGCACCCCCGGGAGTCGTCATGACCGCACCCGTCGACCATCCGCCCACCGAGCAGCCGGCCGGCCAGGAGCCGCCGCCCCGCCCCGCGGAGAAGCGCGGCATCGAGGACCGCAGCTGGCTGCTGTTCGCCGCCGTCGTCCTCTTCATCGCACTCGCCTTCATCGGGATGGTCGTGCTCACCGCCCTCGGCGGCGGCACCACCTACGTGCGCTGAGCCGCCTTCGGCGAGCCGGGTCCCGACGGCACCCACGGGCCGCCGGGCGGCCCTACCCTGCCGCGCGTGAGCGACCGCACCCCGCCCGGCGACCCCTCCGGCCGGCCGCTGCCGCCGCGGCTCGACCCGCGCGCGGGCCGCTCCGCCCGGCACGCGGCGCCGGCCTCCCCGGCGCAGCCGCGGGTCCGCTCGCACCGCGGGGTCGTCGTCGCCCGGGTGGTGGCCGCGCTGCTGTCGGTGGTGTTGCTCGCCGGCAGCGGGTGGGGCTGGTACCTCGGCCAGGTGGCCGAGGCCGGGGTCAACCGCACCGACGCCATCCCCGACGACGGCAACGCCGACTCCGGGGACGCGCCGGAGGCGATGAACCTGCTGCTGGTGGGCAACGACAGCCGCGCGGACCTGACGCCCGAGCAGCTCGCGGAGCTCAGCGCCGGCGTGGACTCCGGCGTCAACACCGACACGATGATCCTGGTGCACCTGCCGGCCGACGGGTCGAGCGCGTCGTTCGTCTCCTTCCCCCGCGACTCCTACGTCGAGATCCCCGGCTACGGCACCGACAAGCTCAACGCGGCCTATGCGTACGGGTACTCGGAGGTCGACGAGTCGGCGCCGCTGGCCGAGCGGCAGGCGGGCGGCGCGCAGCTGCTCATCCAGACGATCAGCCAGCTCAGCGGGCTGCGCATCGACCACTACGCCGAGGTGGACCTGCTCGGCTTCTTCGAGCTGACCAGCGTGATCGGCGGCGTCGAGGTGAACCTCTGCTACGCCGTCGACGACTCGCAGTACTCCGGCGCGGTGTTCCCGGCCGGCGAGCAGACGATCTCCGGTGTCGACGCGCTGCGGTTCGTCCGGCAGCGGCACGGCGTGCGGCCGGACGGCACCGACGCGCTCCCCCGCGGCGACCTCGACCGGATCGTGCGCCAGCAGGTGTTCCTGAGCGGGGTGCTGCGCAAGCTCCTGTCGCAGGACGTGCTGCTCGACCTCGGCACGCAGCGCCGGCTGGTGCAGGCGGCGTCGGAGTCGCTGACCGTCGACCAGGACCTCGACCTGCTGGACCTCGCCGCGCAGATGCAGGGGGTGACGGCGGGCAGCATCGACTTCCAGACCGTGCCGATCGAGAACCCGGACGCCCGGGACGAGAACGGCAGCTCGATCGTGGAGCTCGCCGACGACGCCACGCTGCGCGCCTTCTTCGCCGACCTGTCGGCCGAGCCGGAGGCGCCCGCCGGCGAGGCCCCGGCGCCGGACCCGGTGGAGCCGTCGGAGGTGTCGGTGGCGGTCTACAACGGCTCGGGCATCGGCGGGCTGGCCGCGTCGGCCACCGCGGCGCTCGAGGCGGCGGGCTTCCCCGTCGTCTCCACCGGCAACGCCGACTCCAGCGACTACGACCGCACGGTGATCCGGCACGCCGCCGGCGACGAGGCGCTCGCCGCCACCCTCGCCGCGCAGGTGCCGGGGGCGGTGACGGAGGTGGCCGACGACGCGACCGCGGGCACCGTGCAGCTCATCCTGGGCGCGGACTTCACCGCGATCGGGCAGCCGACGGAGCCGACGACGTCCGCGCCCGCGGAGGACGCCGGGCCCGCCCGCACCGCCGACGACACGAGCTGCATCAACTGACCGCGGTCAGTCCAGCTGCCATCCGGCCAGCGCCTCGGCGAAGGGGGTGACGAACCAGGCCGCGGCGGCCACGCACCCCAGGACGACGGCGGTGTGGGCAGCCGTGACGCTCCACGCCCGGCGCGTCCCCGCCCACACCGACGCGAAGCCGGAGGCGAAGGCCACGCACACGAGCGTGGCCGGCGCGAACGCCATCGACAGGACCCCGAACAGGTGCAGCCAGCCGCCGACGTACGGGACCGTGGCCGGCCACAGGTCCTTGGGGTCGTGGTGGCCGATGGCGACGTCGGCGAGCGGGAACCGGTCGAGGCCGTTGACGAAGTACGGCAGCACCACGAGCGCCGCGTAGACGGCCACCCCGGCCAGGGCGACGACGCCCAGCCACACCGCCCCGCGCACCGTGGTCACGGCCCCTCCCCCGTCGTGGTCCGACGCCAGTGTGGCGCGCCGGCGGGACGGTGTCCCGGCCCTGGAGACCGGGACACCGCCGATCAGGTCACTCCGGGTTGAGAACGGCGCAGACCCTGTCGAGGTCGTCGGACGCGGACTCGCTGGGCTCGTGCAGGACCTCGCCGGTGTCCGGGTCGATCTTGAGGACGCCGCGGAAGTCGAACGGCACCTGACCGATGATTGACAGGACCAGCGTGCCGTCGGGCTCACGACGCAGGAGGTCCGCGCCGACGTCCCGGAACCGGACGGTGTTGTCACCCGCCGTGGCGGTGAGGCTGACGTTGACCGTCGTCAGGACGAGCGGTCCCGTGCCCTTGCGGTCGAAGGTCCGGGTCGCCACCTGACCGACGGCCCGGGTGGTGACGTCCACGCCGCACTCCTCGCTTAGGAACTCGTCGGAGAAGGTGTCGTCGAACTGGACCCGCTCGATCGTCGGGGGCGCCGCCAGGGCCGGCGCCGCGAGACCGAGCAGGACTGCACCGGCGCCGACGGTGACGGCGGCCAGGCGTGCGGCGGAGTGGGACATGACGACCTCCCGTGACCCCCGGGCCGGCGGGTCCGGCCCGCAGGGACCGGACTGTGGCCCTCCGGCACGGTCCCGGACGGGAACCCCCGCGTTCCGGACCTGTCGAGCGGCGCGCCGTCGCCCGCCTCAGCGGTCGACGTAGCGGTCGGTCTCGACGACGAACTGGCCGGTCGCGGTGTTGGCGTCGATCCACTCCGGCAGCAGCGGGATCCGCACGGTCACCGTGGCGCAGACGGAGAACTCCTCCCCCGGGACCAACGTCGGCGTCCACCCGCCCGCCGAGCCGCAGTCCCCGCCCGCCGGCACGAAGGCCAGCCGCACGTCGGTGGCGTCCACGGACTGGTCGGCCACCGCCAGCTGTGCCGCCCGCTCCGCCCGTGCCAGCCCGGAGCCGAGATCGGGCGCGGTGGCCAGCGCTCGGCCGGCCTCCCGCGCGGCCGCCGTCGCGGCGAACACCCCGCGCTGCACCGCCGAGAACCCGGCCACCACGTAGACCAGCGGCACGAACACCACCAGCGCGACGAAGACGAACTCCACCAGCGCCGACCCGCGCTCGCCCTCCACCTGCCCGAGCCGGGCGCGCAGCCACCTCACGCCGCCTCCTCCACCGCCCGGCCGGTGACGTCCAGCGGCAGCAGGTCGCCCAGCCCGGCCAGCAGCGTCGGCACCGCGCCACGGCAGCGCACGGTGACCAGCACGAGGCCGGTGGCGTCGACCTCCTCGGCCGCGGTGCACACCAGCCCCTCGGCGGTGCCGTTCGACGTCGCCCGGGCCACCGCCTCCAGCGTGCGGCCGGTGGCGGCCGTCGCCGGCACGTCGGCGTTCGCCCCGTACCGGGCGCCGTCCTGCGCGCTGGCGGTCACCACGTTGCGCACGTGCACGTAGACGGCCACCTGCAGCACCGCGAGCAGCAGCACGACGACGAGCACCGACACCAGCACGAAGTCGACGACGGCGCTCCCGCGCTCGGGGTCGTCCCGCTCAGCCACCGGCCGTGACGGAGGCGAGCGCGTTCTGCACCGCCGCCACGATCGCCTCGCGGAACGGCACCAGGATGGCCAGCACGAGCGCCGCCGTCATCACCGTGATCATCACCCAGCCGGGGACGTCGCCCCGCTCGGGATCACCGCCGCTGCGCAGCCGTGCGGCCAGGGCCGCCGTGAGCGCGAGAAGCCAGGCCCATGCCCGCATCCGTCGTCCTCCTCCGTTGTGCACCGGCGCTCAGCGCGCCAGCGAGACGATGCTGATCAGCCCCGGGAACAGGGCGAACAGGACGGTGACCGGCAGCACCAGGAAGACGACCGGCACCATCATGGCGATCTCCTTGCGGCCGCCGGCCTCCAGCAGCCGGCGCTTGCCGGCCTCCCGGACGTCGGCGGCCTGGGCGCGCAGCACCTCCGCGAGCGGGGTGCCGCGCTCGATGGCCACGAGCAGGCCGTCCACGAACCGCGCCAGGGCGTCGACCGACGTCCGGTCGGCCACCTCCTGCAGCGCCTGCACCAGCGGGACGCCGGCGCGGGCCCGGCCGAGCGCCCCGCCGAGCTCGCGGGCCAGCTCGCCGCCCGACAGCCGGGTGACCCGGGCGATGGCCGCCGTCGGGCTCTCCCCCGCCGTCACCGCGAGCGCCAGCAGCTCCGCGACGACGGGGAACTCCGCGAGCAGCAGCTCCTCGCGCCGGCGGACCTGCTGGGTGAGCCACCAGTCGCGGCCGAGCACCCCGCCGAGCAGGCCGGCCGGGCACAGCAGCGCCACCGACAGCACGTTGACGCTGCCGGCCACCAGCGCGCCGGTCCCCGCGAGCAGGGCCGCGCCGAGCAGGCCGATCCCGCCCCACACGACCTGCTCGACGCGCAGGTCCTCCACCGTCTGCTCGGCGCCCAGCGCGTCCAGACGACGGCGCACGGCGGACCGGCCGCCGAGCACGCGGTCGACGAACCGGGCGCCGTCGACCACCAGCGGGCCGAACACCCGGCGGACGGCGACGAGCAGCCCCGGCTCGGTCGCCGTCCCGAGCAGCCGCGACGGCGGCGGGGCGTCGTGCACGTAGGGCGCGAGGCGGTCGACCAGCCGCACCGCGCGGAACGGCGGCGCGAAGGTGACGGCCAGCAGCAGCCCGACGGCAGCCGCGAGCCCGAGCAGCATCCCGGTCAGCGACGCGCTCACTGGAGCACCCGCACGTCCTGCGGCAGCCGCCCGATCCGCAGCATCAGCCGGTAGGCGACGAGGCAGACCGCCCCGCCGCCGACGAGCAGCGCCGTCCCCGCCGGGCTGTCGTAGGCGGCCAGCGTCGTCGACTGGGTGGCGAGCAACAGCAGGACCACCCACGGCGCCCCGACCGCCAGCCGCGCCGCCTGCGCCACCCAGCCCTGCCGGGTCTCGAGCTCCGCGCGGGCGCGGGCATCCTCGCGCAGGAAGGTCGCCAGCGTCCGCAGCACCCGGCCGAGGTCGGAGCCGCCCACCTCGCGGGCCACCCGCAGCGTCTCGACGATGCGGTCGCCCACCGGGTCGGCGAGGTCGGCCTTGAGCCGGTCGAGGCCGTCGCCGAACCGGCCGCTGGAGCGGTGGTCGGCGGCGAACCGGGCGAACTGCGGGCGCAGCACCTCGGGCCCGCGGACGGCGAGCGCCGACAGGGCCTCCGGCAGCGAGAGCCCGGCGCGCACGGCGGACGCCAGGTTGTCGACCACCTCCGGCCACACCTCGCGCAGGTCGGCGCGGCGGCGGGCGGCCAGCCGGCGCACCTGCACGTGCGGGAGTGCGGCCGCGAACACCCCGAAGGCGACGCTGACGCTGACCGTGCCGGTGGTCAGCAGCACGACGACGGTGGCCAGGACCCCGAGCAGGACCTGCAGCGCCACCAGCTGCGCCGGGTTGATCCCGGTCAGCCCGGCCTCGGCGAGCAGGCGGGCCCGCCGTCCGGGCGGGCGCGGCGTGGCCGGCCGCCGCGGTGCCCGCGGCCCGCTGCGCCAGACGAGCAGCAACCCCACGCCGAGCAGCAGGCCGAGGAGCGCGCCGGTCACCGGCGGGCCTCCAGCAGCGCGGGCAGGTCGAACCCGGCGGCGGCGAAGCGCTCCGCGTGCGGCGGGAAGCCCTCGGCGCGCACCAGCCGGCCCTCCCGGGTGGTGAAGACGTCGGCCAGCTCGACGACGCCGCCCTCGGCCCGCCCCGGCACCGCGACGACCTCGCGCACCCGCCGCTGACCCGACGCCTCGGTGGCCACGTGCACCACCAGGTCGACGCTGGCGGCCACCGTGGGGACGACGAACGCGTGGCCGATGTTGTCGCCGGCCAGCAGGGGCAGCGTGCACATCTTCACCACCGCCTCGCGGGCGCTGTTGGCGTGCAGCGTGCACATGCCGGGCAACCCGGAGTTGAGCGCGATGAGCAGGTCGAGGCACTCCTCCTGCCGCACCTCGCCGACGACGATCCGCGAGGGCCGCATCCGCAGCGCCTCCTTGACCAGCCGCCGCAGCGGGATCTCCCCGGCGCCCTCGAGGTTGGGCTGGCGCGTCTGCATGGCGACGACGTCGGGCAGCGGCACGCGGAGCTCGAACACCTCCTCGCAGGTGATCACCCGCTCGCGTGCCGGGACCGCGGCGACCAGGCAGTTGAGCAGCGTCGTCTTGCCCGCCTGGGTGCCGCCCGAGACCAGCACGTTGAGGCCCGAGGCGACGGCGGCCTCGAGGAACCGGGCCGCCTGCGCGGTGAGCGTCCCGGTGGCCACCAGCTCGTCGAGCGAGTGCGCCTGCAGCACGAACTTGCGGATGTTGACCGCCATGTGGCGCCGCGTGATGTCCGGGATGACGCGCTCCCTGTCTCTTTCCGCAGGTCAGCGGAGGTATGCGACCCCCTCAGTCCGCACGGAGTCCGCAGATGGCGCGAATGCCGCGTCGACAGCCGCACGGGTCCGGGTGTCCGCGTCGGGCCACAGGTGCGAGTAAGTCCGCAGGGTTTCCGTCTCGTCCGCATGGCCCAGGACGTGTGCCACGGTCTTCACCGACTCCCCGTAGCGGATCAGCGCCGAGGCGGTGAAGTGCCGCAGGTCGTGGAACCGCGCGGTCGGGAGGCCGGCGCGCTTGCGGAGCGGCTGCCACACCGAGTTGTTGAAAGTGTTGGCCCAGATCGAGCCGCCGGTGCGCGACCGGAAGACGAGGTCGTCCGGTCCGGCCGGGAAGCCCGCCAGGTGCTCGGCCAGCGCCGAGGCCACCACATCGGCCAGTGGCACCGTGCGGATACTTCCGCGGGTCTTCGGCGGTGCGAGCTTCGGCGGCGCCCCCGGAACCAGCGTCAGCTGCTCGACGACGTCCAGCTCCCGCTCGAGGAACCGGACCCTGCTCACCTTGAGGCCCAGTGCCTCGCCGAGCCGGAGACCACAGCCGGCGCCCAGGACGACGAGGGCGCGGTAGCGGTCGGGCGCGGCGTCGACCAAGGTTACGACCTGCTCGACCGTCAAGGGGACGACCTTCTCCCGGTGCGGCCGAGGCGGGACGGTGTCCCGGCACGGCGACTTGACGAGGAACCCGTCCTCGACGGCGTCGGCGAAAATGCCGGCCAAGAGCGCCATCATCTGACGACTGGTCGTCGGCGACAGTTTCGCCTCGATCCCGCGACGGAACGCGAGCACCTGAGTTCGCGTGACTGCCGACAGCCGCTTGTCCCCGAACGCGGGCAGCAGGTGATTCCGCAGATAGGAGTCATAGGCCCGGCGGGAGGAGTCCCGTAGCGGCTGCGCCGGCAGCCAAGTCTCAACATAGGCACGGAAGGTGCTCCGGCCCCTCTTCGGGTCAACCCAGTCACCGCGCACCAACGCCGCGGTCTGCTCGTCGAGCCACCGCTGGGCGTCGACCTTGCGTTTGAAGTGGCGGGCGTGCTCCTTGCCGTTCTCGTCCCGGTACCGCGGCCGGTATGTGCCGTCAGGCCGCCTCGCGATCGACGCCACCGCTCATCGCCTCCCTGGTCTTGAATCTGGCCATGGCCAGCGCAGTCTCGGCTCGTCTGCTGACCCGAACGCTGACACCGCGAATGGGACTTGTCTTCCGGCTCCCGTCTCCCTGGGGATTCACCGAGGCATCCCCAGGCCCGCGTCGCGATGTAGTGCGAGCCGTCGGACGTCCTCCGGGCGCGGCGGCCGGACGCCCAGCTGCGGTGGCGCCGACGGGGAGGCAGGTGTCCGGGTGGTGGCGAGCTCGGCGTCGTGGCGGGCCTGCCAGTGCTCACGCTCACTGGCTACCTGGTCGGCCGGCTGGGCGAGGAGCGCCGGCTCGGCCATCAGGCACGCGATGCGATCTCGGACGGCGGCCAGTTCGGTGTGATCGGCGGCGATGTCCCGGTCGGTGTCGGCCAGCCGCTCCGCCGGGTCGAGAGTCCAGGCGAGAGATCCGAAGCGGGCGAGCCGATCCTCGTGCTGGCGGCGGGCTGCGGCCACCGCGGCCCCGGCGTGCCAATGGGCCTTCTGGGCGGTGGCTGCGGCCGCGCGCAACTGAGCGTGCTCCGGGTGGGCGTGTTCGGCGTGACCGCGGGCGTAGGAGTCGAAGGCGGTCCACAGCCGCGGTCGGTCGTCGGACCGGTCGGCCAGGCGCGCGATCTGCTGCGAGTCTGTGGGCATCGCCGGCAGGTAGGGCCGCCAGGCGTCCGCCCAGTCGACCAGCTGCTCGCCGGCCCGGTTCACCGCCGCCCGCCGAAGCCGGAGCCGTCCAGGGCCGTCGAGCACGAACTGCGCGGCCTGGCGGGCGGTGTCACGCCCAGTGTCCCAGCTGTCGAGGAGCGTGTCGCGGATCCGGTCGGTCTCGGCGGTGACGGCCGCCCGGCTGGCGTCGGCCCGCGCGGTGGCGTGGCGGGCGTCGATTCCCGTCTCCTCGTACCGGGCTTCCAGCGCGGTGAGCTGGTTGGCGTGGGCGGACTCGAGGGCGACGATCTCGCGCAGCGCGTCCCGGCGCGGCAGGTCGTGGACGAGCCGATCCAGGCAGCGCTGCTCGGCCGTCCACGCAGAGTGCAGGTCGGCGAGCGCCTGGTTCAGCGGTCGGGGCTGGGCGTAGCGGGTGGCGTCGGCGGCGGCCAGCTCCGCGGCGTGGGCGGGGCCGAGATCGGCGCGGTCGCGGGCGAAGACGGCGAGCCACTGCTCCCGCGCTCCGTCAGGGTCGGTGGCGACGAGGTGGGCGGTGTTGGCGGTACGGCCGCGGGTCATCCCGACGTAGGCCGCGGCCGCTCCGGTGTCCTCGCCTACCACCAGGTGCCCGGCGGTCACGGTCTCCCCCTGCACCCCGTGGGCGGTGGTCGCGTAGGCCAGTTCCACGTTCGCGGTGACGTAGTCGGCGGGCAGCACCCGCGCCCCTGTCCCGGCCAGGGTGCTGGCGGGGGTGACAGGGGCGGACACGCCGCCGGCGGGGGTGACGTGCGCTGTGCCGTCGGTGGTGACGAGCAGCCCGCCCCGCTGGCCGACGGCGGCGACGATCCACACGTCGCGGTTTGCGACATGGAGGTCGCGGTCGTTGCGGCGGGTGGCGATCCGGTCGCCGGCGCCTATCCGCTCCCCGGCCCCGGTGACGACCACGCGCCGGTCGTCGACCCGGCCGTCGGCGACGAGTCGGTCGCGGATGGCGGCGTTGAGGGTGGCGGCTTGCTCGCGGGTGGCGACCACCACGGCTACGCGCTCGCCCGCGGTGTAGTGCTCGGCCGCGGCGGCGGCGGCGAGCGCCTCCCGCAGCGCCTCGGAATCGGGGTGCAGCCGGATCTGCCCGCGGGCCAGCAGCGCGTCGAACACCTTGCCGGGGTTCTCACCCGAGCGCATCGCCAGCGTCAGGTCGGCGTAGTCGCTGTCCGGTGCCGTGGCGCCGGTGGCGTCGGTGCAGGTGAAGCGGTGCACCCCGACCAGGGTCAGGTGCTCGGCCGGGGCGACCTGGGCCGCGGCGAGGTCCAGGACGCCACCGCGGCCGACCGCCGCGAGCTGATGCCGGTCACCGAGCAGCGCGAGGTGCGCCCGGCACTCGTCGGCGATCGTCAGCAGGGCCCGGGCGGTGTCCTGATCCAGCATGCCGGCCTCGTCCACGACCAAGAGGTCACCGGCCCGCAGCCGCGCCCCGTCGGCCGGTCCGGCGTAGGCACGGCCGGTGACCGGGTCGGTGTGGCCGAGGGCGAGGCGGCCCCAAGCGCCGTCGTCATTCCAGCGCCAGCCGTACTCGAAGACCAGCCGGGCCGCCGACCCGGCGACCGCGCCGACCTCCGCGGCGGCCACCTGGGCCGCCTTCAGCGTCGGGGTGACGACCACCAGCCGGCGCCCCTGCTGGTCGAGCAGGGTTCTGGTGGCGGCCAGGGTGGTGGTCTTGCCGGCGCCGGCCGCCCCCTCGATCACGACCAGGGCCCGTGGGCCGACCAGCGCAGCGACCGCCGCGGCCTGCCCGCCATCCAGCCGCGAGGCAACGCCGGCGACGTCGACCGGCGGCGTCGGATCGATGTCCGGGACGCCGGCCGGGCGCCCGGTGGCGCGGGCGGCCAACCGGGCGGTGAGGTCGGCCTCGACGGCGAGGACCGGTCCTGAGGTCCAGGCCCGGATGTGCTCGGGCACCCCATCGGCAGGGCTGTGGCGGTCCAGAAGCGGCACGGAGCGGTCCATCGCGCGGGCGGTGAGGTCCTCGGCGAGCTCGATGCGCACCGCCGGGTCGGTGACGATGCCTGCGGCGGCGAGCAGCTGTTCGACCTCCCCGCGCACGTCGGCGGCGTTCCACGCCGAGCGGGCGGCGGCCAGCCGGGCCAGGACCCGGCCCACGACCTGCTCCCGGTCCAGGCCGCCGACCGGGGCGGGTGTCAGGCCGGTGGGAACATTCCGGTCTCGGTAGCCCAGGGCGACCAGCTCGGCCAGCCACCGTGCCGTGAGGTCCTCCCCCGGCTGCGGCCTCACCTTGTCCGGGCGGCCCTGCGCCCACGCTCTGGCGTCCCAGGAGCGGCGCAACACCGGGCCGGGCTGTTCCCCGGGATGCGCTGCGGCCCATTCTCGTTCGTAGGTGTCAATGTTCCTGGTGATCTGCGCGGCTCGCGCGCTGAAGGCGCCCACGTAATTCGCCAGTTGCCGTATCTCGCCACCGGCATCCAATGCATACCCGTGGGCGGCGAGCGCGGCCCGGAATTGCGGATCGCAGGCGACCGCGGCGTGCCCGATACCGTTGATTGCGGCGAGGGAATCGCGGACGCCGACGGTGTGCAGTCCGCGCCATTTCCCGGCCGCGAACACCCGGGCGTTGATCTGCAGGTGCAGATGGCGGTGCGGGTCCCCGGCCCGCGACGTGTAGTGCGCCACCGTCACCGCCTCGGCCACCTCGACCGGCACCTGCACCTGCCCGCCCCGCGGACCGACCCGGGTGGTGGCGTGCTGCCCCAGCCAGCCGATGATCTGCTCGGCCGCCCGAGACTGGGCCGCGTCATACGCCGTTGCAATGTCCGGATGCAGCGCGGCGGCCAGCGACCACGTCTTCGGGCCGTTGACCACCACCTCGACGAACCGCACCGCATGCCCGTCACCGCGCAGCTGCCCCCGCGGCTCCCCGGTCGCAGGGTCACAGCCGGCCACCCACGTCTCGTAGGCGTCGCCGGTCAGCGGTGACAGCTCGCTCACCCGCCCCTCGGTGACGGCGAACCGGCGGGCCACACCGGCGCCCTCGGTGAGGTAGTAGTCATCCGCCCGGCCGCGGTCAGCCTCCACGTACTGCCGGGCAGCCGCCGGCGCACCGGCGTAGATCTTCATCCCGCCGTGCATTCTCAACGCCACCCGACAAAGACCAACGAGTCACCCCTGAAAACGGCGATGGGCCCCGCGAAGCGGGGCCCGAACTTCTTCCCGAAGGTAGCATGCGTGCCGCTTGTCAGTGGAGCCTTTCAAAGGAGAGGAGAAATCTTGCTCACCATTGGCTGTTCGATCGAGCTGATCAGGTAAGTGGATAACGATGGCGACGGTTGAATGGACAGACCCTCGGCACTTCTATCGAAGGTGCGATTGCACGGCATGAACTCCGGGTTCGGAGTTGCCGCAGCCTGCGGCGGCTGCGTCGTGCCCCAGGGCGGTCGACGGGTTGAGGCGCCGTGCTGCGCGGCGAGCTCGCTCGGGGTCTCGCCGGTGTAGCGGGCGACGTCACGGGTGAGGTGGCTCTGGTCGGCGTGTCCGTGCCGGACCGCGGTCGACGTACCGGTGACCGAAGGGGCATCGCGGTGAAGTTGGCGGCGATCGTTGTCCTTGCATTCCCGCTCGGTGCACTGTCCGTCTGTCGCCGCCGTCGGTGGTCACGTACAACCGGATCGCGGGAAATTCGATGTGCGCTCGAGACCGACCAGGTCCAGGACATTGGCGGCGGGACTGGTGTCGTCGGCGACAATCTTCAGGGCCTGGTCGTGAACGGCGTGCTGATCACGGACGGCGAACAGCACTTTCACGCCCGCGCTGGCCAGCACGGTCACTGCATTGAGATCCAGCACGAGCGGATGGAGGCCGCCGCGGCTGGCTGTGGACAGGTCCTCGGCGAGTTCCCCAGCGGTGGCCATGTCCACCGGGCCGGTGACGCGCAACATGCGTGCAGGTCCGGGGTCGAGGCTGGTCGAGAAGTCCACGCCAAGCCTTTCCGTCGAGGAGATCGCGGGCCGGGCAGCGAGCTGCGCAGGACGGGCGAGCCGACGCCGGACGGTGACCACGGTCCCGGTGGCGCGGTTCTTGGTCGGTCCTCGGAGGACAGCGTGGGTGTCTGTCCCGACATGCTCGATGTGTACGTCGTCAAGGACGGCGCCGGTCAACCACAGCCCACGACCGCTCGTATCGGCGGGAGTCGGGCCAGGGTCGCGCCAGCTCCCGTCATCGCCAACCCCCAACCGCAGCGTCCCACTCGCGTCGAGGCGGGCGTCGACGCGAACGGGGCCGGGCTGTCCGGGTGGATAGGCGTGCTCGATCGCGTTGGCGACCAGCTCGCTGACGGCCAAGTCGATGCCGGCCACCTCACGGTCGGCCAGGTTGAGCGGCCTCAGCCAGTCCAGCAGCGCGTCGCGTAGCTCGGCCAGTCGGCTCGCTTCGGCGGGAAACTTGAGGTGGAACTCCTCGATTGGGACCGCCCGACGTTGTGCGGTCAATACGGTGACGTCGTCGTTGAAGCCTTCACGGGTCAGCAGCTCCACGCTCTGCTGACCGACCCGCTCAGCCACCGATTCCGGCGCCCCAGTGGGCAGTACCGTGTTCGCGGCCGCGTCCCGGGCGACCCGGGCCAGGCGGTCCAGGCCTGCGTCGAGAGGATCGCCGCGTCGCTCGACGAGTCCGTCGCTGTAGAGCAGCAACAACTCACCCGGCGCCAGACTGTCCGTCGAGGTCGGTACGGGCCCGGACCCCGTGCCCAGCGGCCCGGCACCGGGCGCCGCGAGGTAACGCGCTGACGCGTCCGACCGCAGGACGAGCGGCGGCGGATGCCCGCACGTGCTGTATCGCAGTGCACCGCTGGCCGGATCCAGTACGGCCACGCACACGGTGGACGCCCGGAAAGCCGGCGTTCGGGTGGCCAGCTCGTCGACATGCTGCAACGCCAGCTGCAGATCGCCCGTCGTGATCAGGTGATCGTTGAGCACGGCCCGCAGCTGGCCCATGGCCGCTGACGCGGCCACGCCGTGCCCGACCACGTCGCCGATCACCAGTGCTACCGACCCGTCCGACAGCGGAACGGCGTCGAACCAGTCCCCACCAGCCGCCTGGTCCTGCTCGGCCACCAGATAGCGAGCGGCGATGTCCGCGCCCGGCAGCACCGGCACCCCGGTCGGCAGCAGCGCCTGCTGCAACTCCACGACGACATCGCGCGCCGCCTCGTACCGCCGCTGCGCCTCGGTCTCGCGCCCTTCGGCAGCCTGCCGTTCACGGACCCGCTCGGTCACGTCGACGCAGAGCACGTTCAACCCGGTCACTGTCCCGTCGGGGCCATGCACCGGATAGACGTTGAAGTCGAGGAACACCTCGACCGGAACACCATCCTGCTCGAACTGCAGCCGCCACTCCCGTTTGGACTCCACACGCCCCGTTGCGAAGACCCGGTCGACGATCGGGAGCAACTGCTGCCCCTCGGCCTCAGGAACGGCCTCACGAGCCGGCAGCCCGACCAGGTCCGGCTTGCCGATCATCGCGCGATAGGCCGCATTCGCGGCCACGAACCGCTGCTCAGGGCCTGCGAAGGCGGCCAGCATGACCGGCAGCGTCTCGTAGGCATCTCGGACGACGTCGGCCTCACCCGAACGGTGAGCGTCGCTCACGCTGATCACCCGCCTCGGTCGATGACATGCCAGCCAGGCACGGTTGGGCCGCCCACCGCAACCCGCGGAGAATCTTGCCCGGTACCCGCGATCCGCGCCTTCGGACCGCTCGCGGCGGACCGTATCGGCGTCATGCTCGATGAGCTGCGGATCGCGCATGCCAGCCATGAAGGATCTCGCGAACACAGAAGGCAGGTCGGAACTCCACAGGTGGCCTGACCGATCGACGTTGCCACCGCCGGCCGGTTCGCCGACGAGCTCGGCGCTGCCGCGCGCGGCGGACTGCATCCGCTCCTCGTGGACCTGACCGCGGTGGAGATCCTGGCCAACGCCGGCGTGCGGGTGCTCTTTGAGTATCGCGACCGGTTCGCCACTACCGGTCACCCGCCGACGCTCGTGGCCGCCGCCGGCAGCCCTGCCCAGCGCGTCCTCGACCTCGTCGGCCTCGACCATCAGCGCGGTGCGCAATAGTTTGGGGTAGCGGTCCGGTTGGGGATCTGCCGGCCATCGCCATGGAAGATGCATGAACGGGAGAGGCCGATGAGCGAAGGACAGCCCGCCACCGAGCTCGCCCTGGAGTTCTTCGCTCTCAATGACTACCTGCGTGCCGGCGGCGACAGAACCTCCGCGTTGCAGCGGCTCGTCGAACTCGCGACGTCGTCGGTGCCCGGCTGCGAGTGGGCCGGGGTGACGGTCTGGCCCGCCGACAGCGAGCCGCGCACCCTGGCACGGTCCGGCGATGTCGCGCAGTCCGTCGACGACCTGCAGTACGAGCTGGGCGAGGGGCCCTGTCTCACCGCTACCAGCGACCGCGCCGCGGTCCACATCTCCGATGTGGCCACCGAGAACCGGTGGCCGGCCTTCTGCTCAGCCTCGCAGGAGCGCACACCGCTTCGCGGGGTCCTGTCCTTCCACCTCGCCGACGAGCCGCATCGCTCGGCGCTCAACCTCTACACCGCCCGCCCCGGGGCCTTCGACGACGACGCATTCGGCACCGGCGCACTGTTCGCCGCCCACGCCAGGGTCCTGATGTTGCACGCCGACGCCGCGGTGAAGGCTACAGATCTCACCCAGGCGCTGAGCACCAGCCGGCAGATCGGTGCGGCCGTCGGCATCCTCATGAACGCCCACAAGATCACCGCAGATCGGGCGTTCCAGTTGCTCGCCTGCACCAGCCAGCAGCTCAACCGCAAGCTCCGTGACATCGCCGAGGACGTCACTCTGACCGGGATCCTTCCGAACAAGCGGTGACCCGGAAGGCGACCCGGCGGCCACGCTGCCGGACCGCCGGGCCTGGGACGCCCATTACCCGGGATCACCGGCGCCCGTGCCGCATCGCTACCCGCTCCATGCCGCCCGCACGCGCACTCCCGACCTCTCGGAGGTCACAGGGGCAGTGGCTGCATTGCGGTGCGCGGGCGATCAGCGCGTCCATTCGAACTCGCCCAGGCAGCGCCGCAATGTCTTGGCCCTCCGGGTGCCGATGCGAAGCTCCAGCTCGGTGAGGATGTCGTAGGCCTCTCCCGCGAGCGAGCTGCCGGCGTCGGTCAGGCAGACCAGCCGGCCGCCACGCCGCGCCGGGTTGCTGCGCATCTCGAGCAAGTCCATCCGCACCAGGCCGTCAACCAGGTCCTGCACGGCCTGCCGGGTGTGACCCAGCCGACGAGCGAGCTCGGCAGGCGGAACGCCGTCCCGTTCGAGGAAGGCGAACAGCAGGGATTGGGCGGGACTCAGCCGCGGCCAGCCACGGCGAGCCAGCTCGTCCAGGGTACAGGCGTCGAACCAGCGGCTGGCCAGCAGCAGCAAGCGGGCCAGCGGCGGCTCGGCCACAGGTACGTCTCGGCCCATCACCCGAGGCTAGAGGGCGGTCGCCATGGCCGCCGTGACGGCGGAGCACTCGCGGGCGTCCGGCGTCAGGATTCCTGACCGTCCTGCTCTAGGCTGTCCCGGCCGGTCGAGCACAACGAGCTGGCGCAGACACGTGCCCGCAACCGGAGGACCTGGTGGACGAGACGTCGAGGCACGGCGGCGCGCCCGACGCGGCCGTGGGGGACGGCGACATCCCGGTACCGCTGGACGAGGTCGCCGCCCAGCTCCGAAGCGAGCTGGCCATCGGCGCCGCCGGCATCGGCACGTTCGACTGGGACCTGGAGACCGGCCATCTGGACTGGGACCAGCGGCTGGAGGAGATCTTCGGCTACGCCACCGGCGAGTTCGACCACACCATCGCCGGCTTCAACGACCGGCTGCACGAGGACGACGTGGCACGGGTCGGCGACGCGCTCGAGGACGCGATCGAGAGCTGCGGTGACTTCCAGGCGCTCTACCGCGTACGGCCGCCTGGCGGAGACCTGCGCTGGGTGGCCGCGCGCGGGCGTGCCCTGTGCGACGTCGATGGGCGGGCGACGCGACTGCTCGGCGCCGCCTACGACGTCACCGATCAGCACGTCGCGGACGAGGGCGTGGTCCGGGTGCTGGAGGCCATGCCGGCCGGCTTCTACTCCCTGGACCGGGCCTGGCGCTTCACCTACGTCAATGCGGAGGCCGAGCGGCTCCTGCAGCGCAGCCGCGCCGAGCTGGTCGGCCAGGTGATCTGGGATGCCTTTCCCGCGACCGTCGGCTCGGTCTTCGAGGACGGCTACCGCCGGGCGGCCGATGGCGAGCCGGTGTCGTTCGAGGCCCACTACCCGCCCCCACTGAACGGCTGGTACGAGATCCGGGCCTGGCCCAGTCCCGACGGGGTCTCGGTGTACTTCCTGGAGGTCACCGCCCGCCGGTCGGCCGAAGAGGCAGCGCGACGGGCCAATCAGCGGCTAGCGCTGGTGGCGGAGGCCAGCATCGAGCTCGGCCGGTCCCTCACCGCTGACGCGGCCACCACCCGGCTACCCCAGCTGGTCGTGCCGACGCTGGCCGACGGCGCGATCGTCACCGTCTTCGACGCCCGTCGCCTTCCCCGCAGCGCCGGCAGCTGGCACGCCGACCCGCAGACACGACCCCTGCTGCAAAACTACGCCGCCGCGCGCCTGCCTGTCCTTCTCAGCATCCCGACGGTTACGCAAGCCCTCACCACCGGTTCTCCCGTGTCCGTCGACGGCGACGAAGCCCTCGGTCTCCTGCACGACGAAGCCTCTCGCGAGCTGCTGCGTCGACTGGCGCCGCGCTCGGTCCTGCTCGTCCCCCTACAGGGCCGCGGCCGCACCCTGGGACTGCTCACCCTGCTCTTCGGCGGACGGCGGCGCCTGAACGACGACGATCTCACCGACGTGCAGGACCTGGCCGACCGCACGGGACTGGCCCTGGACAACGCCCTGCTCTACGACGAGCAGCGGCAGGTCGCCGAGCAACTGCAGCACAGCCTGCTCACCGCTCCCCCCGAGCCCGACCACGCCGAGATCGTCGTCCGCTACCTGCCGGCCGTGAGGTCCGCCGCCGTCGGCGGCGACTGGTACGACGCCTTCCTCCAGCGGGACGGCGCCACCGTCCTGGTGATCGGCGACGTCGTCGGCCACGACATCCAGGCCGCCGCCACCATGGGCCAACTCCGCGGGCTGCTGCGCGGCATCGCCACCACCGGCAGTCCCGGCCCGGCCCAGGTCCTGACCGATCTCGACAGCTCGATGGCCCTGCTCGACGTGGCCACCCTGGCCACCGCCGCCGTCGCCCGCCTCGAGCAGACCGCCGACGAGCGGGCGCGCGGCGTCACCCGCGTGCGCTGGGCGAACGCCGGCCACCCACCGCCGTTCGTGGTGCACCGCGACGGCACCGTCGCCGCCCTGGCCACCGAACCCGGTGAGATGCTGCTCGGCGTCGACCCCAGCGCGCGGCGCACCGAGTCAGTCATCACCCTCGACCACGACGCGACCGTCATCCTCTACACCGACGGCCTCGTCGAACGCCGCGACGAGTTCCTCGATGACGGCCTCGCCCGGCTGCGCGCCGCCCTCACCCGGCACGCCAACCGCTCGCTGAGCGAGCTGCCCGACCTGCTCATCGACGACCTGGTCGAGGGCCGCTCCCTCGACGACATCGCGATCGTCGCCATCCGGCTCCACCGCCAGGACCGGCCCCGTCCGGCCGAGGCCGGACCCGTCGCGATCCCCGACGCCGTCGACGGCGGACGGTAGGCCGCATCGCACTCGACATGCTCGGCATCGAACCTGGAGCGCGAGGTCTCCGTCGCCGTCGTCCGCTTTCCGAGACGGAGCTGTAACAGCACGGCTCGTCCGGACCGTCGGCGGGCTCTCCCCCGCGGACTCGGAACCGCTCTGTCGATCAGCGGGCCGCAGTCCGGGACGGGAGCGATGAGCGAACCTCTGTAGGGACACCGGCCGCCGCCTAGCCGCCACGCAGGCACGTCGCCGATCGGCCAGTGGGAGCCGGCGGGTCCCGCCGACCTGACCGCCGACCGGCGTCAGCTGGCTTCCGCACTCCAGGATGGCGACCGGCCTGACGGGGTCGATGACAGCGCGGTCGAACGGCTGCTGCTGGCCTTCGAGGAACCGGTCAGCAACGGGCTGCGGCACGGCACCCCACCTGTGCGCGCATCGGTGACCATGCTCGGAGACTCCTGGCTGCTCACCGTCAGCGATGCCGCGCCGGACCAGCCTCCGGCGCCCGCGATCGGCCGGGACGCCGCGGACGGCGGACTCGGCCTGTACCTGATTGCTCGGCTGTGCAGCGCACACGGCTGGTTCCAGGACGGCACCCGGAGAACTGTGTGGGCCCGCCTCGACCATCGCGAGGCCGAGAGCCTACCGACCGCCGTTTCCCGACTTCGACCGCGGGACGGCAGCAAGGACTCCCCCCGACTCCGGTGACTGCTAGGCCCGTCGGATCCGCGCCCAATACGCGACCCGGCATGAGGCGGTCACCCTCCACTCCCCGATCGCCGAAGTGGTGGTCTGCCGGTCGCTGATGCCGATGATCGCGGTGAGGCACGCACGGTCCCATAGACACGCGTGCGCCGTCGGCAGACGCTGTGTCGGGTGTGCGCCGGCCGGGACTCGGCCGCCGTTCACGCGAGCAGTTGCAGTTCGCGTCCGGTGCGCCATTCGAGCAGGACGATGCTGGCGTCGTCCTGAAGCTGGTCGGACTGGTGGGTCAGTACCTGGCGCATCAGGCGGCGGACGGTCTCCGGGGCGGCGTCACCGGCGGCCACGGCGCGGAGCACGAAATCGGCGAGCCGTTCCTCGCCGAAGAACTGGCCTTGCGGCGAGCGTGCCTCGATGATCCCGTCGGTGTAGAGCAGCAGCTGGTCGCCGGGCTGCAGCCGGGTCTCGCACTCCAGTGGCTTGCCCGACTGCAGCCCCAGCGGCCGGGCCGGTGGGCAGGCAGGAAGATGAAGAAGCGACCCGTGTCGCAGGATCAGCGGGGCGGGGTGGCCGGCGTTGACCCAGCGCAGCTGCCCAGTTTCCAGGTCCAGGCGCACGATCGCGGCGGTGGCGAACTGGCTGGCGCTGAACTGCTGAGCGATGACGGCGTCCATGGCCTGGCTGATGTCGGGCAGGTCGAGTTGGCTGCGGCGGGCGTGCCGGTAGGCGCCGACGGCGGCGCCGGCCAGCAGCGCGGAGGCCAGGCCGTGCCCGACCGAGTCGAGCATGAGGATGTCGGCGGTGTCGTCGGTGACGGCGTAGTCGAAGGTGTCGCCGCCGATCTCGTAGGCCGGTTCCAGGGCGCCGGCGATGACGAAGCGGTCGGTGGCGAAGGTCAGTGGGGGCAGGAGATCCCATTGGATCTCCGCGGCCAGGGTCATCACCCGCCGCCGGCGGAGCCGGGAGAAGGCGTCGCTGTACAGGTCGTTGACGACGACGAGTTCGGCCACCAGCGAGGCCAGCGTGCGGGCCTCGTCCTCGCCCTCTGCCGTGCCGGCCTCCACTTGCAGCTCGATGACCCCCAGCCGTTCGGCGGCGTCGAGCAGCGGAAGCCACAGGTGGTGCCCGCTGCCGGGGCGCTCCGTGTGCGTCACCTGCATCCGCCGGTAGGCCAGTCCGGCGACCGTTCCCTCGACCGACAGCTCCTGACGCGGCGGGACACCGGGCCCGGGCAGCGGCAGGAGGGAGACCTGCTCGTAGTCGGCCAGGTAGATGACCGCCTCAGGAAAGCCCAGGTCGGCGGCGCGCGCCGCGACGGTAGGTGCGACGTCGTCGGCGGCGAGCAGGTGAGCCTCGCGCAACAGTCGCCGGATCGGATCCTTCGGCGGGATGTCGGACTCGGGGGACGTCACGGCTTCAGGCTCCCTGGGCGGCGGACGCGCCGCTCCTCGCGCGGCAGACGTGATGGACGGGCCGGGCATCGTCGCGGGCCGCCGCCGGTCGAGAAGCAGCTCTCAAGAGCTCCACGAAGCGACGTCTTCAGCAGGGTGAACCGCGTACCCGCCAGGACGCCCCACACACGTGGGACTGTCCCGGGGCTCGATCGTCGGCACCAGCGCCGCGACGGAATGGCTGTCGCCCGAGGGAGTCGGAGAGGCGGAGAAGGCGGTCGCGCCGCTGCCCGCAGCCCCGTGATCAGTCCCCCGCCGCGGTGGCGCACAGCGCCAGGGACGGGTGCCAGTTGCCCACGAGCTCGATGAGGACATGCTCCCCTTGCTGCTCGTCGAAGGCGGGCTCTACGACCCGGTTCCGGGGCTGCGACGCTCACGGCGTCCTACCGGTTGAACCGTCGACGAAATGGAACAGGAGTGGACTGAATACAGTCACATTCTCGGCCGATAGGCACGCAGATCAACTGCGTGACTCGCAACCGAGTCGCGTCCTCGCAGTTCCCTGTCCGCACGGTCGGTGCGCCCGTTGACCAGGAGTGACGTTGCTGAGCCTGAAGAGTCGACCGCAGGTTGGCCGCGATGAGCAGGATCTGGTCGACGCGCGGGCGAACGTCGACGCGGTGACTGCGGTGGTGACCGCTCTCTCGTCGGCGACGTCGCCGGCGGACGCGGTGCACACCGCGCTGGACGTGGTCCGGGAACGCTTCGGCTGGGCGTACGGCTCCTATTGGCGGATCGATGATGCCGAGGGTGCACTGCGTTTCGTGCAGGAATCGGGAGATGCCGGTGAGGAGTTTCGGCGGGTCACCCTGGCCGCCTCGTTCCGCGAGGGTGTGGGGTTGTCCGGCCGGGCGTGGCGGGCGCGGGACCTGGTGTTCGTGCCCGACCTGGGGGAGGTGAGTGACTGTGTGCGCGCGCCGGTGGCCCAGCGGGTGGGGGTACGTAGCGGTATCTGCTTCCCGCTTCTGGAGGCCGGGCAGGTCACCGGGACGATGGACTTCTTCGCCACCGAGACCGTGGAGCTGTCGGCGCGGCGGATGGACACCCTGCGCAGCATCGGTGTGCTGGTGTCCCAGGCGCTGGAGCGGCTTGCCGTGGCCGAGCGGCAGGCCGAGGCGGCGCAGGACATGGCGGCGGTGAACCGCGTCCTGCGCGACGTCTCCGGCGCGACGACCCAGGAGGACGCGCTCGGCCGGGCGCTGGACACGATTCGGACCGGATTCGGCTGGGCGTACGGCTCCGTCTGGCGCATCGACGAGACCCTGGGCGCGCTGCGCTTCGCGCAGGAGTCCGGTGACGCCGGGCAAGAGTTCCGCCAGGTCACGCTTGCTGCGACGTTCCGGGAGGGCGTGGGGCTGTCCGGCCGTGCGTGGCGGGCGCGGGACCTGGTGTTCGTTGCTGATCTCGCCGAGGTGACCGACTGCGTGCGTGCACCGGCGGCCCAGCGCGTCGGGGTGAAGTCCGGCGTCTGCCTGCCGATCATGGTCGGCGGCGCGGTCGTGGGCACCATGGACTTCTTCGCCACGACGACGCTGACCCTGTCGCCGGGACGGGAGGACGCGCTGCGGAACACCGCGTTCCTGCTCGGACAGGCCCTGGAGCGCTTCGCCGCCACGTCACGTCTGGAAACCGCGGGCCGCGAGCTGGTCACCTCGATCGAGGAAGTGGAGCGCAACGTGCTCTCGGCCACGACCGTGGCCAGCGACGGACACCGGCTGACCGCGGAGGCCAACCAGGTGGTGGCCAGCCTCGGAGAATCCAGCGCGGAGATCGGCAAGGTCGTCAAAGTCATCAGCGGCATCGCCGCGCAGACCAACCTGCTGGCGCTCAACGCCACCATCGAGGCCGCCCGCGCCGGCGAGGCAGGCCGGGGCTTCGCCGTCGTCGCCAACGAAGTGAAGGAACTGGCCAACGAGACCGCGACCGCCACGACCGAGGTCGACGCCAAGATCAAGGCGATCCAGGCACAAGTCGACCTGGTCACCACCGCGCTCGCCGAGATCGGCACCGCGGTCGAACGGATCAACGAGACACAGACCGTCATCGGCGGCGTGCTCACCGAACAGGCGGCAGTCACCAGAGCGATCCTGGACTGACGCGACCTGAGTGACGCGGCGAGGACTTCGGCGGCATCGGCTTTGAGCCCGAACGGTCCGGCGAACATGCAGCCCGCGAGAAGTGACGGTCGGAGTCGTTGCGGCGGGCGACGTCGTCGGCGGCGACCGGCTCCTAGCCTCTACCGGTGCTGTCCTTCCGCTGATTTCACCGGACGGCTGTCAACGGCGCTCGTCGTCTGCGTCGACAGTCCCGGGGGCAACGAAATCAGGATGACGAGTACTGGACGCCTGCGGCGTGGCTACGCCTGGACCGTGAATTGCTTGGTGTGTGCCGTCGGATGGGTGGTGAGCCAGGCCCAGAGATTCTCCGGCGGCAGGGGACGGCTGAACAGGTAGCCCTGCACGGAGTCGCATGCCAAGTTCAGAAGGGCTACTCGCTGGGCGTCGGTTTCGACGCCCTCGGCGACCGCGCGCAGGCCGAGGGCGTGGGCGAGTTGGACGCAGCTGGTGACGATCGCCTCATCGCCGCCCTCAGTGCCGAGTCCGCGAACGAAGGACTGATCGATCTTGAGCTCGTCGATGGGGAAGCGCTTGAGGTAGGTGAGGCTGGAGTAGCCGGTGCCGAAATCGTCGACGGCGAGGCTGACTCCCAGCGCTTTGAGGTTCTGCAGTGTGTCCAGGGCGGCCTGCGGGTCACCCATCAGCGCCGTTTCGGTGATCTCCAGCGTGAGCAGGTCCGCGGGCAAGCCGTGGGTGGTCAGTGCGTGCGCGACAAGGCCGACCAGCCGCCGGTCGGCGAGTTGGCGCACCGAGAGGTTGACCGCCATCTCCAGGGGAGCCTTCGGGGTCAGCCGCTGCCAAGCTGCGGCCTGCGCGATGGCGTGGTCCAGGACCCAGGCGCCCAGTTCGCGGACGAGGCCTGACTCCTCGGCGAGGTCGATGAACGCAACGGGTGTGAGGAGGCCACGGGTGGGGTGCTGCCAGCGGACCAGGGCCTCGACGCCCAGCGGCCGGCCGGTGCCGAGGTCGACGCGGGGCTGGTAGTGCAGGCGGAGCTGCCCGTTCTCGATTCCGTGGCGGAGCTCGCCGAGCAATCGCAGCCGGTCGACGGCTGGGTCGGTCTGGGTGGGGTCGTGCACTTGGAAGCTGTTGCGGCCGGCGCCTTTCGCCTGGTACATCGCGATGTCGGCGCGGCGCAGCAGCCGGTCGGGGGTGTCGTCTGCCGGTTCCGCGACCGCAGCGCCGATGCTGGCCGACACGACGACTTCCAGGCCGTCGAGCACTACCGGCACGGCGAGGGCCTCCAGCAGGCGATTGGCCAGGGCGGCGGCGTCGTCGGTGTCGGCGAGCTGGTCGACGACGACGAACTCGTCCCCGGACAGCCGGGCGATGGTGCCTCCCTCGCGGACCGCGGCCCGCAGCCGCTGGGCCACGATGATCAGTAGCTCGTCGCCGGCGGAGTGTCCAAGGCTGTCGTTGACCGCCTTGAAGTGGTCCAGGTCGATGAACAGCAGACCCAGGCCCGACCGGTGAGTGGCGTGCTCGGTGAGCGCGGCGGCCAGGCCGGTGAGCAGGCCGGCCCGGTTGGGCAGACCGGTGAGGGCATCGTGTGACGCCCGGAACTGCAGGTCGGCCTCGGCGGCGGCTCTGCGTGCCTCGGACTCCTCAGCCTGGCGTAGCGCCGCGACCAATTCCTTCTCGTACTTCCGGCGCTCGTGCGCGCTGAAGACGATGACCCGGACGGTCGCCGGCTCCTGATCTGTGGCCGGCGTGCGGGAGGCGCTGAGCAGCGCCGCCCGGCGCGCTCCGGCGGCGTCGACGATCTCGATGGCCACCTCGGCGACGGCGCCGGTGACCAGCAGCTGCGGTCGGCTGTGCGTGGAGTACAGGATCCGGTCACCGACCGGCATCAGCTTCTGCATCGGGGTGCCGAGCAGCTGGGCGCGAGTGTAGCCGGTCCAGGTCAGAAAGGTGTCGTTGACCGCGGTGATGCTGCCGTCGTCGGCGGTGACCAGGTAGCCGCAGGGTGCCTGCTGGTAGAGCAGCTCGAAGTCCGGCGCGACCACCGGGCCGCCGTCGGGGTTCGCGGACGGGGTCGCCTGGTCGGTCGCGGTCAACGATCCGGGTGGAGATAGTCCGCGATCGCCGCCGCGGTCTCCTCCGGTGCGCTGACGTGCGGGCAGTGTCCGGTGGCGGCCAGCTGCACCAGGGTGCTGCCGACGATCTGCTGGTGCACGTACTGACCCACCTCCACCGAGGCCAGCATGTCCTCCGAGCACTGCAGGACCAGGGTGGGCGTGACTACCTGCGACAGCAGGTGCCGGGTGTCGGACAGGAAGGTGACCCGGGCGAACTCCCGGGCGGTGTCGGGGTTGGTCCGGCAGAAGCTGCCGGCCAGTTCCTCGCCCAGCTCCGGGCTGTCCGGGTTGCCCATCACCATCGGCGCGATGGCTGCGGCCCAGGCGAAGTAGTTGCTGTCCAGCGACTCCAGCAGGTCCTCGATGTCGGTCCGGGAGAACCCCCCGACGTAGCCGGTGGCCGGGTCGTCGATGTAGGAGGGGGACGGACCCACGAGCACCAGGTGCGCAAACCGGGACGGCTCGGCGACCGCCGCGACTACGGCCATCATCGCGCTCACGCTGTGCGCGACCAGAGTGACCTCGCGCAGGTTCAGCTCGGCACAGATCTCCAGCAGGTCCTGGGCGTATCCCTCCAGCGAGGAGTACTTGCCGCTCTCGTAGGCGGCGGGGTCTGACTGGCCGGCGCCCACGTGGTCGAACGCGACCACCCGGTAGTCGTCGGTGAAGACCGGAATCACCTTGCGCCACATGTCCTGGTCGCAACCGAACCCGTGCGCGAACAGCAGCACCGGGCCGTCCTGGCGGCCGGAGATGGTGACGTTGTTGCGGTCCAGAACGGTCGTGGTCAGCAAGAGAATCTCCGGTCTTGTCGAGGAGCCCTCGACCCGGGTGGACAAGGGAACTACCGACTCCATCGGTCGCCTTTCACCGGTCATGGACGCCGAAGCGCGACAGCATCACCACTTCTGGTGAGCCACGTCGGACCCCAGCAGCGGCGCAAGGAATCGCCCGTGCCCTCGTGCATCAAGCCGATGAGGTCACGGGTCACCAACCGTCGTCCGTGCTCGATGCATTCCCGCCGGTGGGCTCCTCAGCCGTCTCGTGACCAATTCACTCAAGCTTCGGCTGGGGCCAGGGAACCAGCGGCGGCAGCCGGTCACCAAGCTTCGGGACGCCGCCGACGGCGCGAGGGATGTGGTGGTGCTCGTGGCTGCCGGCGGCGTGGGCGATGGCGGCGAGGACGAGGGTGAGGGCGTGGCGGTCGAGGCCGGCGGCGAGGTCGCCGAGGTCGACGGGATGGCCGTCGGCGATGCTGGCGGCTGCCCGCAGGACCTGTTGGTCACTGCTCCTGCCGGTGATCGTGCCGATGCGCAGGGCCCCGTCGACGTCGGGCCAGTAGATGTGGGCCCACAGTCCCTCCCCTTCCACGTTCCCGTCGACGGTGATCAGGCCGGCGTGCTGCAGCTGCGGCAGCCAGTGGCCGGAGGTGATCAGCAGGAGGATCGCGGCCTCGTCGCAGTAGTCGCCCAGAGCGGCACGCAGCAGGGCGTTCTCCACGCCGACCGGGTCGAGGTCGGCGGCTCTGGGTTCGAAGATCACTGGTGTTCTCCTTTCCCGGCCGGCGGGGTCGGGGGAAGTGTGCCGTTGGGGTCTGACAGCGCGGCCGGTGCTGGTGTGCGACGGCGGTCGCGGTGCTGGTGAGCGCGTCGGGCCGGCAGGCCCGCCGGCAGCTTGCTGACGGGTGGCCTCGACGCGCCAGCGGCGGGGCCGCGCGCGACCCCCGCCGCCAGCCGGTAGGCCGACCCAGCCCCTGCCTCGGCGTGGCGGCCCCCGCGGGGGTGCGGGGACGGCCGAACGTCGGTCAGGTTGCGTTCGGAGCGGGATCGGCGGTGGGTTGGTCGGCGTCGATGATCTGTCGTTCGATGTCGGCCAGGGTGTAGCCGCAGGACTCCAGGAACCGCAGCCAGCGGGCGTCGCTGGCGCCGGGGTTGCGCCAGGACTGGCGGTGCAGCCCGGACTCGATGGCTCCGGCGATGTGGGCCAGCAGCGCCACGGGGAGCCGGGCGTCGGGCACCTGTTCACCGCTGGTCAGCGTGAGCGAAGGCTTGTCCCGGGTGGCCCACCACTGGCCGGGGGCGTCGATGCCGAGGTCGGCGGCGGCAGAGTCGTGGGCGCGGTTGGGCTGCCCGGACAGCCAGCGGGACAGCGCCCGCGGGTCGGCGGCCATCGTTTCGACGGCGAACCGCAGCGCAGCCTTGGGCGCGGTCTTGCGCTGCAGCAGGCCCTTGACCCACTCCCGGCGGGTCTCGTTAGCGGCGGCCATCGCCTTGTTGTTCTCGATGGTGGTCCGCCGCTCGGCCGCGGCGGCCTCCCGTTCGGCGTCGCCGGCCGGCTCACTGCCTGCGTTGCCGGGCAGGGCGGTGGCCGTCCAGCGGTCGCGGTGGCCGTTGCCGGCCGGATCGGTGCACACCTCCACGGCTTGCGGCCCCTGCCAGCCGCTGGTGTTCACGTAGACCGCCGCGCCGGGGCAGCCGGCGTGGCCGTCGGCGGTCAGCGGCTGGCCGTCGTGCTCGAGGTCGGCCAGCCGGGTGGCGGCGCGGCCGGTGTCCTCGTCCAGGGCAGTGCGCCCGGCGGCCGTCAGCTCGGCGAGCAACGCGGCGGCGTGTTCGGCTTCCTGCTTCGCCTGCTTGGCGCGGGTCAGCGCGTGGGCGAACCGCCCCGGCCCCTCCCCCGCTGCCGCGATCAGGGCTGCGGTGGTGTCGGGGTCGTCGGCGTAGACGGCGACGGCGGCGGCCTGGTCCAGTGTCAGCCCGGCACCGGCGACCGCGGCGGCGGTGTCGCCGTCCAGCTGGGCTACGCCGGCGGCCTTGGCGACCCGCTTGCGGTCCAGGCTGGTGGACTTGGCCACCCTGGTCAGGGGCACGCCGAGGTCGAGCATCGCCTGCACCCCGCGAGCTTCCTCCACCGCGGACAGACCGCGGCGGTGCAGGTTCTCGGCCAGCATCGCGCCAACGTGGCTGGCCTGGGCGGTCCGGTCGCCGTCGGCGGCGTTCCCGTCGAGGGCGAGGTCGGGGCGCAGCACGCACGGCACCGGGGTGACTTCGGCGAGGATCGCGGCGGCCGCCCGGCGGTGTCCGGCGACCAGCTGATGGCCCGGTGTGCCGTCGGCGGTGATGTGCGGGATCACGGTGAGGGCTTCCAGCACGCCCTGGGCGGCGATGGAGTCGGCCAGCCCGGACAGGTCGCCGAGGTCGTCGCGGATGTTGCGGGGGTGCACGGCCAGCTCCTGGGGGTCCAGCCACACCAGCCGGTGTGCCCGCCCATTGCCCTCGGCCGTGTCGGCGCGTGCGTTGCCGGTGCCGGCCGGGTCGACGTGCTCGGTCTCGCGCTGCTCGATCCCGGCACCTTGAGCGTTTTCGGTCGCGGAAGGCTCGTCGGGCGTGGTCTCCCGGCCGGTGTTCAGGGCGGCAACTGTCGTGGTCGTGGTCATGGCGGGTTCTCCTTCGATGCTCTGCGGGGTGGCGGTGCTCTCGGTGGCGGTGCTCTCGGTGGCAGTGCTGTCGGCGGGGGTGCTGGTGACGGTCATGTCGCGCTCTCCCCGCTCAGGCGGTGGCGAGGACGCGGGCGCCCCCGGGCTGCGCGACCGGTCCGGCGGGCGGGGACGTCTCCCCATCCCCCGGCGGGGTCTCGGTGGCCTCGGCGCCGTCGAGGTGGTCGAGGATGCGGCGGGCTGCGGCGGTCACCGTGGTCGCAGCGGCGCGGACGACGTCGACGTCCCCGGCCGACCAGGCGGCGACGTACGGGACGGTGTAAGCACCGGCGTCCAGTCCGGCCCAGGCGGTGACGATGTAGGCGACCGACTCGGCTTCGGCCTCGGCCCGCCCGCGGCAGCCCCGGTAGTCGAAGCCGTCGGCTGTGTGCCCGCACTCGATGTGCGCGAGTTCGTGGGCGAGGGTCTTGACCGCCTGCGCGTCGGCGACGTCCGGGCGGACCCGCACGGTATGGGCGGCCGGGTCGGTGAGGCCGTTGGCCTGCCCGCAGTCCTCGCGGGTGAGCGTGTAGCCGTGCGCGGCGACCTGATCGGCCAACGCGTCCCACAGGGCGGCGGGGGCGTCACCGGTCACCAGCTCCGGGCGGATCTCCGGCAGCGGGTCGCCGTCGGTCTGGGAGATGTCGAAGACGTGCGCGACCCGGAACCCGCGCAGCACCCGCGCCCCGGCACGCTGGTCGGCGTCCCCGCCGGCCGGCTCCCCCGCCGTCCCCGTCGACGTGCCCGTCGCCGTCGCGGCGGCGGGTGCCGCCTGGCCGGGGTCGGTGCTCTTGGGCGTGTAGGTGCACGGCGCCAGCACCGCGAGCCCGGTGGATCCCTTGACCACGCTGCGGCCCAGCGCCTTCCACGTGCCGAACCCGGCGACCCGGGTCGGGCTGAAGCCCAGCCGCGCGGCCTGCAGTTCGATCAGCAGCTGGTTGTTGAGGCTGTAGGTGTGGAACTTCGCGGCGGCATCGAGCATCGCCCGCCACTGGGGGTCGGCGGTCAGCGCCTCGACCTGCTCGCCGATCTGGTCGTGCAGGGCGGCGATCTTGGCTGCCCGCGCGGCGTCGGCGGCTTCCCGCTGCGCGGCGCTGAGGGGGGCGCGCTTGCCCCGCCCGCCCGTGCCGGTGCGGCTGCTGCTTGCCGTGCTGCTGGTGCTGGTCATCTGGACCCTCCCGGAACTGGAGCTGAAGCCGGTACGGGAGGGACTGCGGAGCAGGTGTCCTGCCACCCATTCCCCCGGCCCGTCCGGCGCAGAGCTCTGCTCAGGGGCCGGGAGCGACGGCGGGGGACGACCGGACCAAGACTGCTTCCGCAGCGGAGCGCCCGAAGGGCGGAAGGATCTTGGTCCGGTCGGGAGGAGGCGGCGCGGGAGGCCCCTACGCTGAGCTGCCGGACGGGTCGGGGGACCAGCAAGCGCAGCCCGCCGCAGGCGGACCTTGACGACGGCGCAGCCGGCGCCGCGCGCAGCGTGGCCCGCAGGGCGCTCCTGCCCTCCCCCACCGGCCCCGGCGCGACGACGCCGACGGCGCGCCCGCCAGATAGCGCGCCCGGGTCACGCGACACCTCCCGAGCGGCCCTGCCGAACCAGTAACGAGCCGCCCGGTGTCGCCGTGCCCCGGATGCGATGTCGTGCGCCATGGGTCGAGCGTGGCCAGGCCGGCGCTCGACCGAGGGCGTCGGTCTGGACTTGGTGGACAGAAGCTGTTGTCCACAGGGACCAGTTGCGCAGGAGCGCCCCCATTCGAGCGGCCTGCCTCGGCGGGACTGGGGAACAACAGGAGGACTACTGGAGAAGCCGTCACCCTGGCAGCGGACCTCCAGTCCTGTGGGCGCCCGGGTCGCCTGGGTGCGGACGGCCTCCCGAAGAACTGCTTCACAAGCGGGGGCAGCGCGGGTCCTGCTCACGGTCGCCGGTCGCGGCGGACAACCAGGCATCGCCTGGAGACGAACTGCAGGCGGTCACGGGAGACCGCTTGCTGGGACGGGGTCGAATCCAGCCACGGGACCCGGGGCCGTGTCCACCCGGCTGTCCCGGCGCCGACCCCGGCGCCGGTAGGTCAAGGCGCCTCCGTCGCTGGCAAGGGTCACGCCGGCCAGCTCGTGTGCGTCACACCGCTACAGGAGAACAACCGGAGACCGTCAGAGAAAGCTGGCTGTGAGGTGTCACCAACGGGCCCGAAATGGCGCCTTCTGTGGTGAAGGCACCGCCCAGCACCAACGATCCTCCGGGAGCCAGCCATGCCCGACCCCACCGCCGACCACGAGCCCGAGCTGCTCACCATCACCGAGGCCGCGGACGTGCTCCGCGCGCCCGTCGCCACCCTCCGGTACTGGCGGCACCTCGGCACCGGCCCGAACAGCTTCCGGCTCGGTAGGCGCGTCCTCTACCGCCGCGCCGACCTGCGCACCTGGATCGACGCACAAGCAGACCAGTCCCCCCGCCGATAGCCCCCACCGGAGAGCGGCGGGACCGGACACGGCACCGCTGCGCACTCGGGCACACGGTGCGGCCCGGCGGCCAGCCCCGGCTGTGGACGACGACGGTCCTCCACAGAAGCCGAACAGAACCGGTTCCGGCAGCGCCGGAACGGCGACGCTCCCAACACCGAGAGGAGCAAGCGATGGGATGGATGGGCCCGGTCGTGAACGGCCAAGCGCACGAGGGCTGGGTGGTTCCGCTGCTCGCCGACGGCGCGCAAGGAGCCGGCACCACCAGCTCCCGCGGCGTGCTGATAGCCCGCCGGCCCGACGACGGGCCCTACGACGGCGACCGGGTGCGGCTGGCCTACCGCGACGGCTGCACCGTCGAGGGCCTCTGGCAGGACCGCACGGTGATCGGCGGGAACGGGATCATGCCCGCCGAGCCTGGCGGCCAGGTGCACTGCGAGGTGATTGAGGAGGCCGAGGAGTGGCGGCCGGACGCGGAGGTGGTCGGCTGGGTCGCCGGCTGCACCTGCGGCTGGCGCGGCACCCCCTGGACCCGCGTCCCACCGGGGCTGGCCGACCCGGCGGCGCAGCGGCTCGCCGTTACCGGCCCGTGGGCCGATCTGGACGCCGCCGACGAGCACCGGGTGATCACCGAATGGCGACGCCACATCGCCGGATGGCAAGCCCTCGAAGACGTCGAGGAGGCCGCGGCCCGGCACGCCGCCGCCGCCCGCGGACTGGACGAGGCGGTACGCACCGCGCTCGCGGCCGGAGCCTCGTGGGCCGACATCGGCCGGGCCGCCGGCCTGACCGGCCAGTCGGCCACCGAACGGTGGTCTGACCGTGGCTGAGCAGCCGACCGGCCACCCCGGACCGAGCGAGCTCCCCTGCCGGGGCAGCAGACCGTGCTCGTCGTCGACCTCGACGGCGAACCGCTGGCGCCGCTGCGCGCCCTGGAAGAGATCCTGCTGTGCCTGGGCACGTGGGAGGACGACGACCGGTGGGGTTTCAAGCCCCGTTACCGAGCCGCTGCGGCTACCGGCGCCACTGGCCGACCGGGTCGCCCTCGCCGCCGTGCAGCGGCTCCTCGCCGCCCTGGCGCCCACCCAGTCCCGGGCAGCGGAGGGCCGGCTGCTCGCTCCCGACGGCCGCTACGAGCACGCGCCGATGACCGTGCTCAGCCTGCCCGCCGCCGACATCGACCTCCTGTCCACCATTGCCGCCACCCTCGGCCACCCCCGGCTGGACCCCGACATCGCCGAACTGGTCACCGCCCACGCCGAGCAGCTCAACCTCGGCTACCGCCGGACCGACCGCACCGACCTGGTCTCGGTCCTCGCGCGGCTGGCGGGCCTGCTCGACCTCGCCCCGACCGACGACACCCGCCTGCTCACCGCCCGGCTGCGGGCCACCCCGCCCGGCGCCGACTGCATGCTCAGCGACGCCGAGAAAGCCGCCCACGCCCGTACCGCCGACCGCATGAACTACCTGTGGGCGCAAGGCTCCGGCATCGACCGCTACCTGTACTGAACCGGGGGCGCCCGGGCCGCGGCCCTGAATCGTCGCCGTGAGCATCCTCGACGTGAGAGGCCTGCCCGGCGTCGCCGTAGATGTCACCTCCTGGGCGTCCTGCTCCTCTTCACTGGCCGCTGTGTGCACGAGCCCCACGCGCAGGCAAGACTCGGGCCACCGCGGGAGTGAAACGGGGAGGCACGGATGGCCACGAAGTGCATCGGGGAACGGCCACGACGCGAGCACGGCAACCGCAATCAGCGCGGTGAGGAGAAGGTGCAGGAGGCTGCAGCCACCGTGCTGAAGCTCGGGCTGGTGGACGGCGACTCCGCCTTCACCCCCGGCTCGCCGTTGTGGACCTCTGAGGCCGCCGCCGAACTCGAACGGGCCTTCGTGGACAAGCCCGACCTCGGCCCAGGGAGCTTCCTGGAGAAGCTGCGGAGTCAGCTGGCCGGTTGCTCGCCGGCCGCGCTCCAGCTCGCCGCAGAGCTGCAGTACCTGTCGGTCCTGCCGCTTGGCGACCTGAAAGTGGACACCAAGCGGGATCGCATCCGGCGTCCGCTCTCGATGATGGCCGAGCCCGTTGCGGTGCCGCCTCACCTTGACGCGACTCTCAGCAGCGGCGTCTTCAACGGCGGCATGGGCTATAAGGTCCAGGTCTGGAACCAGTTCGGGGTCCTCATCTCCTTCGTCCGTGCCTGGACGGAGCTGCCCGCAGCGGAGCGCCAGCGACTGGCCTGCGACCCCTGGGCGTTCCGGGACCTGCTCCAGTCGACACCCGGCTCCAAGCCGGCCGGGCAGCGGCACGCCCTCGCCTACCTCGCGTTCCCCGACGTCTTCGAACCGATCATCAACGACCAGCACAAGCGGAGAATCCGGTCGGCATTCGCGGACGTCGTCGCACCAACCGGCGACCTGGACCGGGACCTGCTGACGCTGCGCGACCACTTCGAGCAGGCGACCGGCGAGCCGTTCGACTGGTACCAGCCGCCGTACGGCCAACAGTGGCTGCCGCAACCACAGAGCGAGAGCGCCACCGCACCGGCCCCGCCCCGGAGGGCGTGGCTGGTCCGGGGAGCGAGCATTCAGGGCACGAGCCTCGTCCCGTCCTGGCTGGCGGAGGGCTGGATCAGCCTCGCCGCCACCCACCTGCCACCGGTCGATGGCGGGACGGCTCATGAGCAGCTCAAGCGCCTCGTCGATGACAGTTACGGGCACGTCTCGTACAGCCAGCGCGACCAGAAGGTCGACGAATTTCACGCGTTCCTCACGCGCATGCAGCCTGGCGACCTCGTGGCCACCACCGACAAGGGCGCTCTCTATGTCGGTGAGGTGGACGGGGACGCCGAGTACCGGTCCGCGGAGGTGCTGTCGAGGCTCCGCAGGCCGGTCAGGTGGGATAACGCCGGGCAGGGCGTCGACTTCGCCGACCTACCGGCCACACTCAGCGCGAAGCTGCAGAGCCCGCACGAGCTGCTCGACCTCACGGCCCAGCTATCCGAGCTGGAGGGGCTCGTCGACCGCAACGAGGCGGCCGCCCCCGTGGCGACGTTCGTCTTGCCCGACGTGACCGACGACCTGGCCGACGAGCTGCTGATTCCGCGCTCCTGGCTGCAGGAGTGCGTGGAGCTGCTGCGCGACCGGCCGCAGCTCGTCCTCTACGGCCCACCCGGCACCGGCAAGACATACCTGGCCCAGAAGCTGGCCCGCCACCTCGCCGGCACCGAGGGCACAACACTCGTGCAGTTCCATCCCGCCTACAGCTACGAGGACTTCTTCGAGGGCTACCGCCCCGGTGCAGGCGAGGCTGGGACGGTGGGATTCAGGCTCCGGCCGGGGCCGCTGCGACGGGTAGTCGACCAGGCGCTCCAGCACCCGGAACAGCCGTTCGTTCTCATCATCGACGAGATGAACCGCGGCAACCTCGCCCGGATCTTCGGGGAGCTCTACTTCCTGCTCGAGTACCGGGACGAGGCCATCGAGCTCCTCTACGCCTCAGGGGATGACAAGGCCTTCGCGCTGCCGCCGAACGTGCTCGTCATCGGGACTATGAACACCGCCGACCGGTCCATCGCTTTGGTCGACGCCGCGATGCGGCGACGCTTCAACTTCCTGTCCCTGCACCCGGAGGAGGAACCGATCCGCTCCCTGCTCAGCCGCTGGCTGGAGCGTGAGGGCAGGAAGGACGAGGCGGCGCGGCTGCTCACCGAGCTGAATCGGCGGATCACCGACCCCGAGTTCAAGGTCGGGCCGTCCTATCTCATGCGTCCTGCGGCGCACCAGGAGGGCGGTCTGGAGCGGGCATGGCGCACGGCGATCCTGCCGCTGCTGGAGGAGCACCACTACGGGGACGGCGTGGACGTCAATCGACGGTATGGCCTACCTGGCCTCCGCACCGCCGTGGCGGGCCAGCACACCGACGAAGAAGGCCAGAGCGAACCCCCGGCAGAGCCGGGAGACGCCATTGACTCCTGAGCGCCTGGAACTCGTGGAACTGGGAGACGCCCAGGAAGTCCAGCTCCCAGGCCCAGTGGCGGAGACGCTGTCGGCGTCAGGCGTCGTTACCGTCGAGCGCCTACTGCACGGCGACGCCTACCTCGTGCGGCCTGCCAACCTGGTCGGGGTCGCGGTGGTCGCCGGTATCGAGGTGTGGATCAGGCCCAAGGTGGCGATCGACCGGCTGCTGTTCCTCCTCGGGTACGCGCTGTCGGGCAAGAGGTGGCAGGACACCCACGTCCCCCTCGCAGAGGAGCCGGACCTGTTGCCGGCCGTCGCTGAGGCCTTCGTGCGCCAGGCCGACCGCGCGCTCCGCGAAGGTGTGCTGCACGGATACCGCGAAGTGGAGGCCAGCCTCCCCGTGCTCCGTGGGCGCATCCGGGAGTCCGACCAGCTCCGCCGGCGCTACGGCTTCCCCGTGCCCTTGGAGGTGCGCTTCGACGAGTTCACGGTCGACATCGCCGAGAACCAGTTGCTGCTTACCGCTACGCGTCGCCTGCAACGCCTGCCACGGCTGTCGCGTGAAGTCCGGCACGGGCTCCTCCGTGTTGCCGGCCGCCTCGACGGAGTCACTCCGGCAGCGGCTGGCCGGCCGCTGCCGACCTGGCTGCCGACACGGCTCAACGCCCGCTACCACGCCGCGGTGCGACTGTCGGAGATGGTGCTGCGCGCTACCTCCATGGAGCTGTCTCCGGGTGTGCTGCAGGTCGATGGCTTCCTGGTCAACATGCCGCAGCTGTTCGAGGACTTCGTGACCGTGGCGCTCGGCGAGGAGATCGAGCGGCGCGGGGGTCGGACGCAGCGGCAAGCGCCTACCTGGCTTGATGAAGCGGACTCCGTGAGGATGAAACCGGACCTCGTTTGGACGTCGGCAGCAGGCGCCCCCCGCGGGGTCATCGACGCCAAGTACAAGGCAGAGAAGCCCGCCGGCTTCCCGCAGGCCGACCTCTACCAGCTGTTGGCCTACTGCACCGCCCTGGACCTGCCGGTCGGACACCTCGTCTACGCGAAGGGATCCGGGGAGACCGAACGGCGGCACGTCATCCGCGGCAAAGGCGTGGAGATCGTGCAGCACGTCCTCGACCTCGCCCAGGCACCCGACAGTCTCCTCCGACAGATAAAGCAAATCGCCGCAACGGTGGGCGACGTCCAAGACTTCAAGACTTTTCGCTCGCACCTGGGGAATGACCGCAAGCCAGGCCCAGGGGCGTCTGAAGCGTGAGGACTGTCGAGCCCCAGTCAAGAACAGGCAGCGGACTGGAGCGGCCCGACGCCGGGGGGCAGCAGCAGGGTCGATTAAGGGTCCTTCTGTCCCCTCAAGTTCGCAGAGCCACTGATCGAGCGCAGGGCTGGCCGGGCTCCTTCGCCCTGACGGCACGGGGCTCCCACGCCATGAGGAGTTCGCCCGCAGGGGTGGATACACCCGACCAGCACGACCAGCCAAGCAGACGGCTGCGGCGGCTGCGGCGGCTATCCACAGGTCGGGCCAGCCCGTCAGTGCTGCCGCTCGCCTACGCCTTAGCAGCGGGCCGTCACAAGCCGAGGGCCTGGACGCCCGGACATCCCGCGCGGTCCGCGCAGGGACCCGCGCAGGCTGGCCAAGCTTCGGGCACGGCCGCGCCAGCACCTGCTCGGAGTCCGCACCGAGTCCGCAGAAAGTCCGCAGGATGCCCGTATTGGACCAACGGGAGCCAACCGCCTCACTTACCCATAAACGCAGGTCACGCCCCTAGCTGAAGTGGTCTGGGCAGGTAGGCCGCTCACCCGTCAATCATGTCGGGGATGACGACGTGCAGCCGCGAGCCGTCGGGGAGCATCGCGTCGACGAAGGGCTGGCTCATGTCGATGCGCCGGCCCGAGGTGCGCAGCATCCGCTCGACCAGGTCGGCCAGCTCGCCGGCGCCCAGGATCGTCGTCGTCAGCTCCGACCGGCCGCGGCGGGCGACGAACACCCGGCCCGGCTCGTTGACCCAGATCTCCTCGACCTCCGGGTCGTCCAGCCAGCGCTGCAGCGGCCCGTAGCCGGCCACCCGGTCGAGCACGTCGCGCACCACCGAGTCGGCGTCGCCGATCGGCGGCAGCGCCGAGGTCAGCGACCGCTCGGAGTAGTCGGCCACCACGTCGCGCACCAGGACCCGCACCGGCCCGGGGTCGGTGAACGGGTCGAGGCCGCGGCGGCGGATCAGCTCGCGCACCTCGCCGTCGACGACGTCGAGCGCGCTCGTCGCAGTCGGCACGCACACCCCCGTTCCCGGTCCGCCCCCGTGCGGACGCCGGGACCATAGGGAGACGCCGCCGTTCCGCGGCAGGTCGCTCCACCGATCTGTGGACAGTGCGTGACCCCGCCGGGCCGCCGGCCACCCACCCGGGTGACCCGTCCGGCCTCTCTCGAGGCCCCGGGGTCACCCGCACGGTGGGTCGTCCCCGCCCTGAACAGCGCAGGCCTTCCCGGTCTCCGGCCAGGAGCACAGAATGCGTCCGGCCCGGCAACTCCCGTTGCGGGCACCCGGTGGCGGAACCGCACCGGGCAGGGGGACGGAGAGGGAGCAGCATGTCGCGGCGGGACACGATGTCCGACGGCGGATCGACGGAGGCCGCCGAGAGGTTGTCCGCCTTCTGGGAGCGGGTCGTCGGCGCCGAGCGTCCACGCCTGCAGGTCCTGCGGGACCCACGAGCGCTCGTGCGTGCGGTCCGGGACGTCCGGGCGCTACCCGTCCTCGAGGCTGCCCTGTCCGGACGGCCGGAGGGCAGGCTGCTCGCCGCCGACCTCTCCCGCCGGACCGCCCTCGGTCTCCGGCTCTCCAGCACGGGGGTGTGTGTCCTCGAGGTCCCGGAGGTGCCGGCCGACTACAGCCTCGGTCGGTCCCGCCAGACCCTGCGCCGGAAGGTGCGGGCCGCCGCGAAGGCCGGCGTCGGCTGGCGCGAGGTGACCGACGAGGACGAGCAGGCCGCCCTGGCCCGGCGCCTCGACGACCACCTGCCGCAGAAGCGGGACAGGCGCTACCGCCAGGTCGACTCCGACCACAGCCACATGGTCGGCTCGGGTCTGTGGGCCGTGGCGGAGGATGCCGAGGGCACCCCCCTCGTGCTGTCCGTGACGCCCCATGACGGCCGGTGGGCCCAACTGCGGCTCTTCATCGCCCTCGGCGACGGGCCTCAGCACAGTGACGCGCGGTACCTGCTGACCCAGGCGGTCGTGGAGACCCTCTCCGCCCGCGGCGTGCGCCACCTGTTCGACGGACGCTCCCCGCACGAGCTCACCAACGGGCTCCGTCACTTCCAGCGCATGCTCGGCTTCACCGTCGTCCGTGTCCGGCTCTCCCGAGCGGAGGTCTCGGCGGAGGTGCGCTCGCTGCCGGCACCGCGGGCGGAAGGCCCGCCGGCCCGCCACGCCGACCTCGAGCGCGTCGGCTGAGCCGGTGCGCCCGGCCGGTCAGGCCGGGCGCACCGCCTGTCCCACCCGCGACCGCGGCGCCGGCACCTGCGGCCGGCGCACCGCCGCCTGCTCCAGCAGCAGCGCCTCGGCGTCGGTGCGCTCCAGCGGCTTCGCGAACAGGTAGCCCTGCGCGGTGTCGCAGCAGCAGTCGGCCAGCAGCCGGGCCTGGTGCTCGTGCTCCACGCCCTCGGCCAGCACCTTCAGGCCCAGCGTGCGGCCCAGGTCGATGGTGCCGCGCACGATCGCCGGCAGCGGCTCGCCCTCGGCGATGCCGCTCACGAACGAGCGGTCGATCTTGAGCACGTCCACGGTGAACTGCCGCAGGTGCGCCAGCGACGAGTAGCCGGTGCCGAAGTCGTCCAGCGCCAGCCGCACGCCCAGCGCCCGCAGCGCCGCCAGGCACGCCGCCGCCCGCTCCGGGTCGCCGACCAGGGCCGTCTCGGTCACCTCGAGCACCAGGCACCGCGCGGGCAGGCCGCTCTCGGCCAGCGCCGCGGCGATGGAGGCGACGAGGTCCGGTGAGCCCAGCTGGGTGGCCGACACGTTGACCGCCATCGAGAACTCCCCGGCACGAGGGTGGTCACGCAGCCAGGTCGCGGCCGTCGCGCACGCCTCCCGCAGCACCCAGGAGCCGATCGCGTCCATCAGCCCGGCGGCCTCGGCCACCGGCACGAACCGGTCGGGGCCGACCGGACCCAGCCGCGGGCTGTCCCAGCGCAGCAGGGCCTCGAAGCCGGTCACCCGGCGGTCGCCCAGGCCGACGACGGGCTGGTAGACGAGCCGGAACTGGCCGCCGTCGAGCGCGCCGCGCAGCTCCTGCTCGAGCTCCCGCGCCTCGCGGGCCTGCGCCCGCATGCACGGGCTGAAGGTCTTCATCCGGTCGCGGCCGTCGAGCTTGGCCGCGTACAGCGCCAGGTCGGCGTCGCCGATGAGCGACTCCGCGCCCACGTCGCCACGGCCCACGGCCACGCCGACGCTGGCGGTCACCGTCACGGGCGTGCCGGAGAGGGTCATCGGGGCGGCGAGCACCTCGCGCACCCGGGTCGCGGTCGTCACGGCCTCGTCGTCGCCGGTCTGCTCGACGAGCACGGCGAACTCGTCGCCGCCGATGCGGGCGACGGTGTCGTCGGCGCGCACCGCGGCGCGCAGCCGGGCCGCCACCTCGCGCAGCAGCGCGTCGCCGGCCGCGTGGCCGAGGCCGTCGTTGACCGCCTTGAACCCGTCGACGTCGACCGAGACGACCGCGGCCGAGCCCCCGCCGCGCACGGTGCGCAGCAGCGCCTGGCCGACGCGGTCGGCGAACAGCGTGCGGTTGGCCAGGCCGGTGAGCCCGTCGTGCAGCACGGAGTGGGCCAGCGCGTCCTCGGCGCGACGGCGGCCGGTCACGTCGGTGACGTGCACGACGACGCCGCCGACGTCGGGGTCGCGGGAGAGGTCGGTCAGCCGGACGCTGATCCAGCGGTCCTCACCGCGGTGCCGGACGGGGATCTCCGCGTCGACCGTCGCGCCCTCGGCGACCAGGGCCCGCGCGAACAGGTCGGCGGCGAGCTGCGGGTCCACGCCGGCCAGCGCGACCGCCTCGCCGCTGGTCGCCAGCGGGGTGGCGGCAGTGCCCAGCAGCGCGGCGAGCGGAGCGCCGTCGTTGAGCAGCCGCCCGTCGCGGGCCACTACGAGGACGGCGTCGGACGAGTGCGCGGTCAGCTTGGCGGCGTACCGCTCGCGGGAGGCGAGCAGCGACCGTGCCGTCGCCTCGCCGCGCAGGATGAACGAGCAGCGCACGAACAGCAGGGCGACCAGGACCACCATGCTGACGAAGACCGAGCCGGACGCCTCCGCGCCGCCGGTGACGTCCCGGAGGAGCTCCACGGCCGGCGGCACCACGAGGGCGCCGAGCGCGACGGCGAGCCGGGTGAGCGCCGACCGCTGCCGCGAGGCGAGGGACCCGTCGGGGCCGCCGGTCTGGGGCTGCGCGGCGATGGCCAGCAGCAGGCTGCCGAGCACCCAGCCGGCGTCGAGCAGGGAGCCGAAGCTGTCGGCGTCGGCGTCGGCGACCAGCAGGTAGGCGAGGTCGGAGAACAGCCAGCACGCGCACGCGGCGGCGACGGCCAGCGGCGCCCACTCCCCCTGGCGGCGGGCGGCGAGCAGCCGGACGACGAGGCCGATCAGGGCGGCGTCCATGGCCGGGTAGAGCGCGAGGACGACACGGGAGACCAGGTCGAGCGACTCGTCGTTCACGGTCGAGACGATCGACAGCTCCCACACGACGAGCAGCACGGCGAAGAAGACGACGGCGGCGTCGATCCACGCCGCGAGACGCTGGTCGCGGACGTGCGTGGCGCTGCGGGCCAGGAGCGCCAGCCCGATCCCGAGCGACACGTAGCTCGCGAGGTACACGGCGTCGGCCGGGCCGACGTCGGCACCCGCGTCCTGCAGCTCCCACAGCACGTCGCCGACCGCGGACAGCGTGACGCCCAGCGCGATGCACACGGCGGGCGGCCGCCACTGCCCCCGCCGGACCCCCAGCCACGCGCCCCCGACGGTCAGCCAGATGAGGGCGAAGTACAGCCCCGTGCCGGCCGGGGTGCCCGACCAGGAGGCCAGGATCCCGAGGAGGAGGGCGACCACGACGGCGGCGGCGCCGACGGCCCCGCGGCGCAGGAGCGCCGGAGGGACCGTCGGGCCGGGGCGGACGCTGATCGTGCTCACGGACGCTGCATCGGCCCGGAACGGAACTGTCTGGAACGGATGTCCCCCGCGTTCCCCCGAGGGGGTGAGCCGGGGGTCAGCCGCCCTGCCGCAGCACCGCCTGCACCAGGTGCGGACCGGGCTCGCGCAGCGCGGTGCGCAGCTGGCCGGCCAGCTCGTCGGTCGTCTCCGCCCGGGTGGCGGGCACGCCCATGCCGGTGGCCAGCGCGACGAAGTCCAGCGCCGGGCCGCCGAGGTCGAGCAGCTGCCCGGCCCGCTCCCCGCCGCCGGTGGCGCCCACGCGCGACAGCTCGCCCTGCAGGATCGCGTAGGACGCGTTGTCGTAGAGCAGCACCGTGACGTCGAGCTGCTCGCGGGCCATCGTCCACAGCGCCTGCAGCGTGTACATGGCGCTGCCGTCGGCCTGCAGCACGAGCACCGGCCGGTCGGGGCAGGCCACCGCCGCGCCGACGGCCATGGGCAGCCCGTCGCCGATCGCCCCGCCGGTCAGCGCCAGCCAGTCGTGCCGCGGCGCCCCGGAGGTCAGCTCGGCGATGCCGATGCCCGACGTGATCGCCTCGTCCACGACGATCGCCCGCTCCGGCAGCACCGCGCCGACCACCGCGGAGACCCCCCGCGGCGTGAGCCTGCCCTCGGGCACCTCCGGGCGGGAGGCCTCCAGCAGCGCCGGCTCGGCGCCGCCGGCCACCTGCGCGGCGAGCTCCTCGAGCGCGGCGACGCCGTCCTCCCCCGGAGCCGACAGCACGTGCACCGTGCAGTCGTCGGGCACCGGGGTGGGCGGCACGCCCGGGTAGGCGAAGAAGTGCACCGGCGACGTCGCCCCGGCCAGCACCAGGTGCCGGGTACCGGCCAGCGCCTTGATCGCCACCTCCGGCGGGTAGGGCAGCTTGCCGATGTCCGGGAGACCGGCACCGCGCAGCATCCGCGGCGGGAACGTCTCGGCCATCAGCCGCGCGCCGGTGCCCGCGGCCACCCGCGCGGCGGCCAGCAGCCCGGCCTCGCTCGCGACGACGTCGCCGCCGAGCAGCAGCACCGTCGGCTCGCCGGCGCCCATCACCCCGGCCACCTCGCCGACGACCGACGCGGCGACCCGCGGGCGCGGGCGGGCCGGCACGGGGGTGGCCACCTCGGCGCCCTCGGACCACGACACGTCGGCCGGCAGCACCAGCGTGGCGATCTGCCCGCGGGCGGCCGCGGCGACGGCGTCCGCGGCGTCGGCGGCGAGGTCGGCCGGCGACAGCGAGCGGCGCACCCAGCCGGACACCGTGCCGGCGAGGGAGTCGATGTCGCTCTCCAGCGGCGCGTCCAGGCGCTTGTGCGAGGTGCCGTGGTCGCCGACGACGTTGACCATCGGCGTCCGGCCGCGACGGGCGTTGTGCAGGTTGGCCAGCCCGTTGCCCATGCCGGGGCCGAGGTGCAGCAGCGTGGCGGCCGGGCGGCCGGTCATCCGCGCCCACCCGTCGGCCGCCCCGGTGGCCACCCCCTCGAAGAGGGTGAGGACGCCGCGCATCTGCGGGACGTCGTCGAGGGCGGCGACGAAGTGCATCTCCGACGTGCCGGGGTTGGCGAAGCAGACGTCGACCCCGGCGTCGACGAGCGTGCGGATCAGTGCCTGGGCGCCGTTCACCGGGAGACGTGGACCTCGGTGACCTCGAAGTGGGTCATCGTGGCGCCGCCGCTGGCGAACTTCGGCACGTCCTTCGCCGTCGCCTTCCCCTCGTCGGAGGCGAAGGCGGCGCCCATGGCCTGCTCGGAGTCGAAGTCGAGCTCGGCCACGAGGTAGGGCGCGGGCTGCGACGGGTCCATCGACGTCGGCTTGCCGGTGGTCAGCCGCACCAGGCCCGGCATCTGCACCGCGAGCGGGGTGTGGGTGTCCCGGTAGTAGGCGTCGAACGCCGCCGGGTCCTCCGGCTGCCCGTAGCTGACGACGAGCCTGTGCACCATCTGCGCCACCTCCGCGGTCGGCCCGGGGCACCGCTGCCCCGGGACTCCCCCACCCTGGCAGGGACGGGCGGCTCGGCGCGACCTCAGAAGGTGATCACCAGGCGGCCGCGCACGCCGCCGCGGGCGAGCGCCTCGTGGGCCTCGGGCGCCTCCTCCGGGGCGAAGGTGCGCGCGACGCGCAGGGTGAGCACGCCGGACTCCACCTGCTCGCGCAGCCGGTCCAGCGCGGCGCCGTTCTCGGCGTAGTCGCGCACCCGCGTCGGGAACACCTCCACCCGGCCCGACCCGTCGCCGCGGTAGCCGCGCACGGTGGCCACCTTCCCGCCGTCGCGGACCGCGGGCAGCACGGCGGCGTCCTGCACCGACCCGTCGGCCAGGCCGTCGACGCCGTCGGGGAACTCCGCCCGGATCCGCTGCGCGACGTCGTCCCCGCGGCGGACGACGACGTCGGCGCCGAGGTCGCGCACGAGCTGCTCGTCGGCCTCGGAGGCGTCGGCCACGACGGTGTGCCCGTCGGCCTTCGCCAGCTGGACGACGTAGCCGCCGAACGCGCCCGCCGCGCCGGTCACCGCCACCACCGAGCCCGGCGGCAGCGCCATGTGGTCGAGGGCCAGCCGCGCGGTCAGGGCGTTCATGGGCAGGGTGCAGGCGGCGACCGCGTCGGCCCCGGCCGGCACGCGCGCCACCGAGCCCTGGGGCAGGACGAGGTCCTCGCGGTAGCCGCCGTGCGCGCCGGTGGGCACGACGATCGCCATCACCGCGTCGCCGACGGCCACCCGGTCGACGCCGTCGCCGACCTCCACCACCTCGCCGGCGGCGTCCATGCCCGGCACCCACGGCGGCGTCTTGACCGGGTCGCGGCTCGCGTAGGCGCCCTCGCGCAGGTGGGTGTCGGTGGGGCTGACCGCGGTGGCCCGCACGCGCAGCCGCACCTGCCCGGGGCCCAGCGGCTCGCCCGGGACGTCCACGACGGCGAGGGCGCGGGGCCCTCCGAACTCGGCCACCCCGACAGCGCGCATGACCGCGAACCTACGGCCGGCCGGGGCCGTGCGCCGACCCGCGGGAGGTCGTGACGTCACGGTGGTTGCGTGTGACGTCACGGTGGTGTCAGTATGACGTCATGGACCTCACGCCGTTCGTCGAGCAGCTCCGCCGGGAGCTCGCGCTGGCCGCCGCACCGGGGGGCGAGGAGGCGCAGGCCCTCGCCGAGCGCCTCGCCGCGCCGCTGGAGTCGTCGGTCCGGCTGGCCCTGCTCAGCGCGCTGTCGGTGGCGGCCGAGGAGGTCACCGCCCAGCTCGCCCCCGGCTCGGTCGACGTGCGGCTGCGCGGCGGCGACATCGGCTTCGCCGTCACCCCTCCCCCAGCGCCCGAGGCGCACGAGCCGGCCGCCGCGGCGGAGCCCGCGCCCGGGGTGGAGGAGGGCGAGACCGTCCGCATCACCCTGCGCCTGCCCGAGCAGCTCAAGGCCCGCGTCGACGAGGCGGCCGCCCGGCTCGGCGTCTCGGTGAACACCTGGCTCGTCCGGGCCGTCGCGAACGCGGTCGAGCCCGCCCCGCGCCCCTCCCCCGACGCCCGGCGCGGCCGCCGCTCCGCCGGCTCGCAGTTCACCGGCTGGGCCCGCTAGCACCGCCCAGCGCACCACCGCACCGCTCCACAGCGCACCGCCCGCACAGCGCACCGCGACCCCGGCCGACCGGTCCGGGGGCGATCTCCCCTGCCCCGAGGAGGGCGCAGCCATGCCCACGTTCGACACCCCCGGGCCGATCTCGGCCCGCATCGACGTCGTGTACGGCGCCGTGCACGTCCGCGCCGACGACCGGCACGACACCACCGTCACCGTCCGGCCGCAGAACGCGGCCAGCTCCGCCGACGTCGCCGCCGCCGAGGCCACCCAGGTCACCTTCCGCGACGGCGAGCTGCTCGTGCGGTCGGCCGCCCGGCCCCGCCTGCTGTTCTTCGGCTCCGGCCCGGAGGTCGAGGTCGACGTCGTCCTGCCCGCCGGCTCCTCGCTCGGCGTCCGGGTGACCGCCGGGGACGTCACCTGCACCGGCCGGCTCGGCGCCGCCGACCTCGAGTGCAAGCACGGCAGCGTCCGGCTCGACCGGGCCGGCCGCCTGCGCGCCCACAGCTCCAGCGGCACCATCACCGCGGGCGCCGTCGACGGCGAGGTGGAGGCGTCCACCTCCTACGGCGACGTGCGCGTCGGCGAGACCGCAGGCCCGGCCCGGCTGGAGACCGGCTACGGCGACGTCACCGTCGACCGCGTCCTCGGGTCGCTCACCGGGAGCACCAGGTACGGCCAGGTGCGGGTCGGCCAGGCCGTCCGCGGCTCCCTGGTGCTCGAGACCGCCTACGGCGAGATCGAGGCCGGGATCCCGGAGGGGACCGCGGCCTGGCTCGACGTCTCCTCCGGCGCCGGCCGCGTCCGCAACCTGCTCACCGAGACCGAGGGACCCGAGGGCGCCGGCGAGACCGTCGAGATCCACGCCCGCACGTCCTACGGCGACGTCCTCGTCCGCCGGGCCTGAGGGGAGGACGACGTGACCGACGCGATCTCCGTCCGCGGGCTGCGCAAGTCCTTCGGCCCGCAGGTCGTCCTCGACAGCCTCGACCTGACCGTGCCCGAGGGCACCGTCCACGCCCTGCTCGGCCCCAACGGCGCCGGCAAGACCACCACCGTCGACGTCCTGTCCACGCTCACCCCCGCCGACGGCGGCGAAGTGCGGGTGGCCGGGCACGACCTCGCCCGCGAGCCCCGCGCGGTGCGGGCCGCGATCGCCCTGACCGGCCAGTTCTCCGCCGTCGACGCCCTGCTCACCGGCGCGGAGAACCTGCGGCTCATGGCCGACCTGCACCACCTCGGCCGGCAGGAGGGCCGCCGGCGGGCGGCCGAGCTCCTCGAGCGGTTCGACCTGGTCGACGCCGCCGGGCAGGTGCCGTCCACGTACTCCGGTGGCATGCGGCGACGCCTGGACCTCGCCATGGGGCTCATGGGCCGCCCCCGGGTGGTCTTCCTCGACGAGCCGACCACCGGCCTGGACCCGCGCAGCCGCCGGGCCATGTGGGACGCCGTCCGCGGCCTGGTCGCCGACGGAGTCACGATCCTGCTCACCACGCAGTACCTGGAGGAGGCCGACCAGCTCGCCGACCGGATCGGCGTCCTGGACTCCGGCCGGCTGGTGGCCGAGGGCACCGCCGACGAGCTCAAGCGGCTGGTCCCCGGCGGGCACGTGCGCCTGCAGTTCGGCGACGCGGCCACCGTCCGCGAGGCCGCCCGCGCGCTCGGCGTCCCGGCCGCGGACGGCCTGGTGCTCGAGGTGCCCGGCGACGGCGGCGTCGCCGAGCTGCGCGCCCTGCTCGCCCGCCTGGACGACGCCCGCGTGGACGTCGCCGCCCTGACCGTGCACACCCCCGACCTGGACGACGTCTTCCTGGCCCTGACCGGCCGGCCGGCTGCCGAGGAGGTGCCCGCGTGACCACGCTGGCCCTGACCGTGACCGACTCCGTGACGATGCTGCGGCGCAACCTCGTGCGGGCCCTGCGCTACCCCGGGCTCACCGTCATCGTCGCCGCGATGCCGATCGTCTTCCTGCTGCTGTTCGTCTACGTCTTCGGCGGCACGCTCGGCGCCGGGCTGGGCGGCCCCTCGGGCGGGCGGGCCGAGTACGTCGCCTACGTCGTGCCCGGGATCCTCGTGCTGGCCATCACCGGCGGGGCGCAGGGGACGGCGATCGCGATCGCCATGGACATGACCGAGGGGATCATCGCCCGCTTCCGCACCATGTCGATCGCCCGGGCCGCGGTGCTCACCGGGCACGTCGTCGGGGCGGTGCTGCAGACCCTGGTCGGGCTGGCCGTCGTCGTCGCCGTCGCCCTGCTCGTGGGCTTTCGGCCGGACGCGAACCCGGTGGAGTGGCTGGCGGCAGCCGGCCTGCTGACGCTGGTCAGCATCGCGCTGTCCTGGCTGTCGGTCGCCATGGGCCTGTGGACGCAGACGGTCGAGGCGGCCAGCAACGTCCCGATGCCGCTGATGCTGCTGCCCTTCTTCGGCAGCGGCTTCGTGCCGGTCGAGTCGATGCCGGGGGCGCTGCGCTGGTTCGCCGAGAACCAGCCGTTCACCCCGGTGATCGAGACGCTGCGCGGCCTGCTCACCGGCACCGCGATCGGCTCGAGCGGGTGGGTGGCGGTGGCCTGGTGCGCCGGCATCGCGCTGGTCGGCTACCTGTGGGCGGTCCGCAACTACGAGCGGCGTCCGGCCCGCTGAACGCGCGAGCGGCCCGGGACCTCTGATCGGGTCCCGGGCCGCTCTGCGTGTGCGCCCTACCGCTTGAGGCCGTACTCCTTGAGCAGGCCGCGGCTGATGATCGTCTTCTGGATCTCGCTCGTGCCCTCGCCGATGAGCAGGAACGGCGCCTCGCGCATGAGCCGCTCGATCTCGTACTCCTTGGAGTAGCCGTACCCGCCGTGGATGCGGAACGACTGGGTGGTCACCTCGGCGCAGTACTCGCTGGCGATCAGCTTGGCCATGCCGGCCTCGACGTCGTTGCGCTGGCCGGCGTCCTTCAGCCGGGCGGCGTTGACCATCATCAGGTGGGCGGCCTCGACCTTGGTGGCCATCTCGGCGAGCTGGAACGCGATCGCCTGGTGCTGCACGATCGGCTTGCCGAAGGTCTCCCGCTGCTGGGCGTACTCGACGGCCAGCTCGAAGGCGCGGATGGAGATGCCGCAGGCGCGGGCGGCGACGTTCACGCGGCCCACCTCGACGCCGTCCATCATCTGCGCGAAGCCGCGGCCGGGCTGCCCGCCGAGGATCATGTCCGCGCCGATGCGGTAGCCGTCGAACACCAGCTCGGTGGTGTCGACGCCCTTGTAGCCCATCTTGTCGATCTTGCCGGGGATGGTCAGGCCCGGGGCGACGGTGCCGAAGCCGGCCGGCTTCTCCACCAGGAACGTCGTGAGGTTCTGGTGCGGCTTGTCGGCGCCCAGGTCGGTGCGCACCAGCGCGGCGACCAGCGTGGAGGACCCGCCGTTCGTCAGCCACATCTTCTGGCCGTCGATGACGTAGGAGTCGCCGTCCTGCACCGCCTTGGTGCGGATGCCGGCGACGTCGGAGCCCAGACCCGGCTCGGACATCGAGAACGCGCCGCGGACCTCGCCGGTGGCCATGCGCGGGAGGAAGTGCTCCTTCTGCTCCTGCGTGCCGTGCTGGCGGATCATGTAGGCGACGATGAAGTGCGTGTTGATGACGCCGGAGACGCTCATCCAGCCGCGGGCGATCTCCTCGACCACCAGCGCGTAGGTCAGCAGCGACTCGCCGAGGCCGCCGTACTCCTCGGGGATCATCAGCCCGAAGATGCCGAGCTCCTTGAGCCCGTCGACGATCTCCTGCGGGTAGACGTCGCCGTGCTCGAGCTCCTGCGCGTGCGGGATGATCTCCTTGTCGACGAAGCTGCGGACCGTCGACAGGATCTCGCGCTGGATGTCGGTCAGGTCGGCGGTCTGCGCCAGTCGGGCCACGTCTGCTCCTCGGGGACTCCGGTGTCCGTGTGCTACCGGCGAGTATGGGGCGAGCGCCCCGCACCCGTCGCCGTGTCCCCGGTCACCTCTGGGCCGGTCAGTTCTGGGCGCGACAGGCATAGGAAGCAATCCCCACGTCTCGGGCCTCATGACGTGGGGATGGCTTCCTATGCCTCGTGAGGTCCTCAGTCCTCCGGCGGGGTGAACGACGACGTGCGGGACATCCCGGCCGCGCGGCCCTTGCCCGCGATGACCAGCGCCATCTTGCGGCTGGCCTCGTCGATCATCTCGTCGCCGAGCATGGCCGAGCCCTTCTTCCCGCCGGCCTCGGACGTGTACCAGTCGTAGGCGTCGAGGATCAGCTCGGCGTGGTCGTAGTCCTCCTGCGACGGCGCGTAGATCTCGTTGGCGGCGTCGATCTGGCCGGGGTGCAGCACCCACTTGCCGTCGAAGCCGAGCACCGCCGAGCGCTTGGCGACCTCGCGGAAGGCGTCGACATCGCGCACCTGCAGGAAGGGCCCGTCGATGGCCTGCACGCCGCGGGCGCGGGCGGCCATGAGGATCTGCATGAGGATGTAGTGGAACGGGTCGCCCGGGTAGTCGGGGTGCAGGGCGCCCACCACCAGGGACTTCATGTTGATCGACGCCATGAAGTCGGCCGGGCCGAAGATGATCGTCTCGATCCGCGGGCTGGCGAAGGCGATGTCGTTGACGTTGATCAGGCCCTGCGCGGTCTCGATCTGCGCCTCGATGCCGATCCGGCCGACCTCCAGGCCGTTGGCCTTCTCGATCTGCGTGAGCAGGAAGTCCAGCGCCGCGACCTGGGAGGCGTCGACGACCTTCGGCAGCATGATGCAGTCCAGGTTCGCCCCGGCGCCCTCGACCACCTCGATGACGTCGCGGTAGGTCCACTCCGTCGTCCAGTCGTTGACCCGGACCGTGCGGATCTTCTCGCCCCAGCCGCCCTCGTTCAGCGCCGCGACGATGTTCTTGCGCGCGCCCGGCTTGGCCAGCGGCGCGCAGGCGTCCTCGAGGTCGAGGAAGACCTGGTCGGCCGGCAGGCCCTTGGCCTTCTCCAGGAAGCGCGGGTTGCTGCCCGGGACGGCGAGGTTGGAACGACGGGATCGGAGCTCGGCCACGGTGCCTCCGCTGGATGCGTGTCGATGACGGGTTACCGGAGGGTAGCCAGCGCCCTCCGGAGGGCTCAGCCGACCGGCTCGACCGGCGTCTGCGGCCGCCCGGCGCGGATCACCAGCGCCACCCCGGCGACGACGGCGACCATGCCGGGCAGCGCCAGCAGCGGCGGCGTCTGCCCGAGCAGCACCAGGGCGACGAGCAGCGCGCCGGGCACCTCCAGCAGCACGGCCAGCCCGACGACGGTCGGCCCGACGCTGGAGAGCACCAGGTTGAGCAGCGTGTGCCCGAGGATCTGCGCGCACACGGTGATCGCGGCGATCAGCCACCAGTCGCGGGCGCTGAACCCGGCGAGCGGGGTGGTGGTCACCCACGCCGCGACGGCGAGCACCGCGGCGCAGGTGGAGTAGCAGACGACGGAGTAGGCCGACGTCGCGAGCCGGGTGCGGGCCCGCGCGCCGGCGAGCATGTAGCCGCCCGCGCAGATCGCGCCGAGCAGGGCCAGCCCGTCGCCGGCCAGCGCCTCCAGGCTCACCGCGACGTCGACCCCGGCGATCAGCGCGGCCCCGACGACGGCCAGCGCGAGCCCCGCCCACACCTGCGCGGGCAGCCGGACACCGGAGACCCGCGCGGCGAGCGCCGTCCAGATCGGCGTCGTCGTCACCAGCGCCGTGGACGCGGCGACCGTGGTCATCGACAGGCTCGGCAGCCAGGCGGCGAAGTGCGCGGCGAGGAAGAGCCCGGCCACCACCGACGTCGTCAGGTCCCGCGGGCGCAGGCCGGTCAGCGTGGCGCGCTCCCGGCCCAGGAGCACCGGCAGCAGCAGCGCGGCACCGGCGGCGTTGCGCCAGAACGCGATGGCCAGGAACGACGTCGTCACCAGCGCGGTCAGCGGGCCGGAGAACGAGACGCCGACGACGGCGACCGCCATGAGCCCGACGTCGCGGGTGCCGGGGCGGCGCACCGCCCACGGCGAGGGGGCCGCGGTGGCCTGGCCGGAGCTCACGGGACGCGGATGCGGCCGGACGCCACCGGCACCACCGCGCCGGACACGGTGGCCGACGTCGCCCGCCCGCCCGCGGCGGTGACCGTGCACCCGAGCACCGAGGGCCGGCCCATGGCCTCGCCCTGGCGCACGGTGTAGGACGACGTCCCCTCCGGCGCGACCAGCCCGGCCGCCGTCAGCCAGACGCCGAGGCCGAGGGCCGCGGAGCCGGTGGCCGGGTCCTCGCCCCAGCGCAGGTCGCGGGCGAACACGCGGGCGTACGCGGTGGCGCCGTCCCACGACAGCACCGAGACGCCCTCGCCCGTGCCGAGCCGGTCGAGCCGGGCGGGGTCGGGGACCGCCCGGTCGACGACTCCGGGGCGCACGGCGAGGTGGGCGAAGGGCAGGCCGCAGCCGGCGACCGACGCGGGCGGCCCGGCGACGTCGGCGGCCGACAGGCCCATCGCCTCGGCCAGCGCGCCGGCGTCGGGCCCGTCCTCCAGCGTGGGGCGGCCGCCGGTCAGCGTCGCGCCGTCGCCGGTGACCTCGATCGGCAGCACGCCGGCGCCGCACTCCTGGTGCAGCGTCCCGGCCCCCAGCCGGCCGAGGCGCACCAGCGTGTGCGCGGCGCCGACGCTCGGGTGCCCGGCGAAGGGCAGCTCGGCGTACGGCGTGAAGATGCGGACCCGGTAGGAGGCGCCGGTCTCCGTGGGCCGGCACAGGAACGACGTCTCCGACAGGGCGAACTCGTTCGCCAGCGCCTGGCACTGCGCCGTCGTCAGGTCGTCGGCGTCCAGGACGACGGCGAGCGGGTTGCCCGCGAACGCCCGCGGCGCGAACACGTCGACGACCTCGTACTCGACGCTCACGGGGCTCGCCACGGGCCCGACGGTAGCCTCGGCACCCGTGACCACGGTGAGCAGGGCGTACGTCTCCCGGCTCGCCGGACTGCCCGTCTTCGACCCCAACGGCGACCGGGTCGGGCGGCTGCGCGACGTCGTCGTGGCGCTGCGGGTGGGCACCGCCTGCCCCCGCGCGCTCGGCGTGGTCGTCGAGGTGGTCGCCCGCCGCCGGATCTTCGTGCCGATGGGCCGGGTGACCAGCATCGACCCCGGCGCGGTCGTGCTCGCCTCGGGCACGCTGAACCTCAAGCGCTTCGAGCAGCGGCGCGGCGAGACGCTGGTCCTCGGCGAGCTGCTCGACCGCACGGTCACCCTCCGCGAGTCGCAGCGCCCCGCCACCGTCGTCGACGCGGCGGTCGAGCAGACCCGCACCGGCGAGTGGCAGGTGACCCGGCTCGCCGTGCAGGAGCCGGGCCGGCTCGGCCGGCGCGGGCAGCTGCACCAGCTGGCCTGGGCCGAGGTGGCCGGGCTGGCGCTGCCGGAGACCGGGCAGGGCGCGGAGACGCTCATCGCCACCTACCGCGAGCTCAACGCCGCCGACCTCGCGCACGCCCTGCAGGACCTGCCGGAGAAGCGCCGGCACGAGGTGGCCGAGGCGCTCGACGACCAGCGGCTGGCCGACGTCCTCGGCGAGCTGCCCGAGGCCACCCAGATGGGCATCCTCGCCTCCCTGGCGGAGACACGGGCCGCCGACGTGCTCGAGGAGATGGACCCCGACGACGCCGCCGACCTGCTGTCGGAGCTGTCCAACGTCGACCGCAACCGGCTGCTCGAGCTCATGGAGCCCGACGAGGCCGAGCCGGTGCGCCAGCTGCTGCAGTACTCGGAGGACACCGCCGGCGGCATCATGACCAGCGAGCCGGTGATCCTGGCGCCCGACGCCACGATCGCCGAGGCGCTGGCCCGGGTGCGCGAGCCGGAGCTGACGCCGTCGCTGGCCAGCCAGGTGTACGTGTGCCGGCCGCCGTCGGCCACCCCCACCGGGCGCTACCTCGGGCTGGCGCACATCCAGCGCCTGCTGCGCGAGCCGCCGTCGACGCTGGTCAGCGGCGTGCTCGACGACCTCGAGCCGCTGCGGCCGGAGGCGCCGCTGACCGAGGTCACCCGCTACTTCGCCACGTACAACCTGGTCGCCGCCCCGGTGGTCGACGACCGCGGCCGGCTCGTGGGCGCGGTCAGCGTCGACGACGTCCTCGACCACCTGCTGCCCGAGGACTGGCGCGAGCGGGCCCGCCGTGGCTGACGGCCGCCGGCTCGACGTCCCCCGCGGCTCCGCCCGGAGCCTGGGCAGCTACCTGCGGCTGGACCCCGACGCCGTCGGCCGGTTCGCCGAGGGCATCGCCCGGTTCCTCGGCACCGGCCGCTTCCTCGCCGTCCAGACGATCATCGTGGTCCTCTGGATCGCGCTGAACGTGTTCGCCGTCCGGCTGCGCTGGGACCCCTACCCCTTCATCCTGCTGAACCTGGCGTTCTCCACCCAGGCCGCCTACGCCGCACCACTGATCCTGCTGGCGCAGAACCGGCAGGCCGACCGCGACCGCGTGCAGGCCGAGGAGGACCGCGCCCGCGCCGCGCAGACCCGCGCCGACACCGAGTACGTCGCCCGCGAGCTGGCCGCGCTGCGCGTCGCGATCGGCGAGGTGGCCACCCGCGACTTCATCCGCGGGGAGCTGTCCCGGCTGGTCCCCGAGGAGCCGGACGAGGCGGAGAAGAAGGAGAAGAAGCGCCGCAAGCAGGCCGAGCGCGCCGAGCGGGAGCGGCGCGAGTCGGTCGGCTGAGCGCCCGCGCCGTCGTACCCCCGCGGCACACTGCCGGCATGCGCGCGCACGCGGTGCTGCCCTCGCCGGTCGGGCCGCTGACCGTCGTCGCCGACGACGGGGCGCTCGTCCGGCTGTACCTCTCCCCGCCCGGGCCGGAGGCCGACCTCGGCGTACGGGACGACGCCGCGCTCGCCGCGGTCGCCGGCCAGCTCGGCGAGTACCTGGCGGGCGCACGCGAGGCGTTCGACCTGCCGCTGCGGCCCCTCGGCAGCGGGTTCGAGCTCGCCGTCTGGGACGAGCTGACCCGCATCCCCTACGGCCGGACGACCACCTACGGCGCGGTGGCGCGTGCGGTCGGGCTGCCCGGCGGTGCCCAGGCGGTGGGGCTGGCCTGCGGGCGCAACCCGCTGGCGGTCGTGGTGCCCTGCCACCGGGTGGTCGGCGCCGACGGCGGCCTGGTCGGTTTCGGCGGCGGGCTGGCCCGCAAGCGCTTCCTGCTCGACCTCGAGCAGCGGGAGGACCGGCTGTTCTGAGTTGGTCAGGGCGCGGCGGCGCCTCCGCCGGGCGCCTCGCCGGGCAGCTCGGCCACCGACAGCTCGAGGTCGACGAACGCCGCGACCATCGCCCGGTACACGCGCTCGGCCACCTCGGGGCTGCCGCCGGAGGCCTCCGCCAGCCGCCGCGCCCGGGCGACGACCTGCTCGACGCGGTCGGGGGCGCGCACCGCGGCGGCGTCGGTCTTGAACCGTGCCGCCGCGCGCACCAGCCGTTCGCGCCGCGCCAGCAGGGCGACGAGCTCCTCGTCGAGCCCGTCGATCGCGGCACGGACCGCCGTCAGGTCGGGGAGCTCCTCGGGGGACCCCGCCACGTCAGCCTCCGATCACGTGCACGAGCGCGCCGGTGGCCCCGGCGAGCACCAGGACGACGACGAACGGCGCGCGCAGCGCCAGCGCCACCGCGGCGACCGCCAGCCCGGCCAGTCGCCCGTCGACCACCAGCTCCCGGCCGGAGGTCAGCGCCTGCACGGCGACCAGGGCGGCCAGCAGCGCGGCGGGCACGAAGGTGACCATGCGGGTGACCCACGGCCGCTCCACCCAGGCCGCCGGCACCGACAGCCCGGCCAGCTTGAGCAGGTAGCAGCCGAGCGACCCGACGACGACGACCGTCCACAGCGTCCCGGAGCTCACGCCGCCGCCTCCCGCCGGGGCCGGCCGGCGAGGGCGACCGCGACGACGGCGGCCACCACCTGCACGCCCGCGGGCACGAACGGGGTGAGCGCCAGCGCGACCGCCGCCCCGCCCAGCGCCACCCGCCGCGCGACGGCCGGCTCCTCGGCGCCGGCGCGCAGCCGCGGCCACAGCAGCGCGAGGAAGGCGGCCGGCACGACGGCGTCCAGCGCGGCCTGCGCGGTCTCCCCCAGCGCCGCGGCACCGAGCGCGCCCACCAGCGTGGTGGCGTTCCAGACGACGTAGATCGACGCCCCGCCGGCGAGGAACGCCAGCCGCGCCAGCCCGCGGTCGGGCGCGGCCACCGCCAGCGCCGTCGTCTCGTCGATCACCCAGTGGGCGGTGCCGAGCCGGCGCAGCGGGCCGCGCGGGGCGAGCAGCGGGGCCAGGCGCACGCCGTAGACGGTGTTGCGGGTGCCCAGCAGCAGCGCGCTGCCGATCGCCGCCGCGCCGCTGCCGCCCGCGCCGAGCACGCCGACGAGGGCGAACTGCGAGGCGCCGGTGAACATCAGCAGCGACATGACCAGCGCCTGCCAGGGGTCCAGCCCGGCGGCGTCGGCGGCGGCCCCGAAGGCGACGCCGTAGAGCCCGACGGCGATGCCGAGCCCGACCGCGTCGCGGAGGAGGGCCGTGCGGGCGGTTCCGGACACGGGACCGGAGGCTAACGACCCGCCCCGGAGGGGGAAGGGACCCGCCCGGCACGGCGTTGACCAGGGCAGGGCTGCGCGTCGCCAGTGCGCAGCACATCACCCCCGCACCGGGCGGCACCCGGTGCCGATCGCCGTACAGTGACTGTGACCTGCAGTGCCGGTCGCCGCCGCGTACGGCAGACCGCGAACGGGTCCCCCCGTCGAAGGAGACACACGCACCCATGTCCGACACGCTGACCGGCTCGCCGGCGCTCGACGCCGTCAACGCCGCTCTGGCCACCGTCCAGGACCCGGAGATCAACCGTCCCCTGCCCGACCTCGGCATGGTCAAGGACGTGCAGATCGGCGTCGGCGGCGACCCGGGCGCCGTGCGCGTCGAGGTCTACCTGACCGTGGCCGGCTGCCCGATGCGCGAGACGATCACCAACCGGGTTACCACCGCGGTGTCCGCCGTCCCGGGCGTGACCTCGGTGCAGGTGGGCCTCGACGTGATGAGCGACGAGCAGCGCGCCGAGCTGCGCAGGACCGTGCGCGGCACCGACGCCGCCGAGCCGGTCATCCCCTTCGCCCAGCCGAACTCGCTGACCCGCGTCTACGCGGTCGCGTCCGGCAAGGGCGGCGTCGGCAAGTCCAGCGTCACGGTGAACCTGGCCGCCGCGCTCGCGAAGAAGGGCCTGTCGGTCGGCGTCGTGGACGCCGACATCTACGGCCACTCGGTGCCGCGCATGCTCGGCGTCGACGACAAGCCGACGCAGGTCGACAACATGATCATGCCGCCGCAGTCCTACGGCGTGAAGGTCATCTCGATCGGCATGTTCACCCCGGGCAACACCCCGGTGGTCTGGCGCGGGCCCATGCTGCACCGCGCGCTGCAGCAGTTCCTCGCCGACGTGTGGTGGGGCGACCTCGACGTCCTGCTCCTCGACCTCCCGCCGGGCACCGGCGACGTGGCGATCTCCATCGCCCAGCTGCTGCCCAACGCGGAGATCCTCGTGGTGACCACGCCGCAGCTCGCCGCCGCCGAGGTGGCCGAGCGGGCCGGCGCGATCGCCACCCAGACCCACCAGCAGGTGGTCGGGGTCATCGAGAACATGTCGTGGATGGAGCTGCCCGACGGCTCCCGCATGGAGGTCTTCGGCTCCGGCGGCGGCCAGACGGTGTCCGACGCGCTGACCCGCACGCTCGGCGCCCGGGTGCCGCTGCTGGGCCAGGTGCCGCTGGACACCCGGCTGCGCGAGGCCGGCGACGCCGGCGCCCCGATCGTCCTCGCCGAGCCCGAGGCGCCCGCCGCCAAGGCGCTCGGTGCGATCGCCGAGTCGCTCGCCGTCCGCTCCCGCGGGCTGTCGGGCCGGTCGCTGGGGCTCACCCCCGTCCGCCGCTGACGCGCTGACGCACCGGAGGCCCGGTCCCCACCAGGGGGCCGGGCCTCCGGCGTCTCAGGTGCGGGGAGGTCCGGGCGGACGGCCCTTCAGCTCGTGGAAGCCGACGGTGCCGCCGACCAGGACGACGCCGTCCCACAAACGGCCGGCCTCCTCGCCGCGCGGCACCCGCGACAGGACCGGCCCGAACACCGCCACGCGCGGCCGCCCCGGCTCCCGGACGGCGAGGACGGGCGTGCCGACGTGCGTGCCGACCAGCCCGATGCCCTCCGCGTGCGAGGCACGGACGAGGTCGTCGTGCGCGTCGTCGGCCATGACCTCCGCCAGGTGCGGCGGCAGCCCGGCACGCCCGAGCAGGTCGCCGGCGTCCGGCCACGCACCGCGCGTGTGCACCGCCTCGCCCCACGCGCGGTAGAGCCGGATCAGCGCCTCCTGGCCGTGGCGGTCGGCGACGATGGCGCCGGCGACGGCGTGGAGGGGCGCTGCCCGGTCGGGGACGGCACGTGGCCGCGGCGCCTACGTGAGGCGCCCTGCGGGGACGGGGGCGCGACCGCGGGGCCGGAGGCTCCCGGTCGGGACCTCGTGGCAGGGCTCCGCGCAGGTCGGGGACGGCACCTGGCCGCGGTGTCGGCCGGTAGGCCGACAGTGACTACGTCGCGTCGACGTCGAAGGGCGGCGGGACGGTGCGGTCGCGGTCGACGACAGCCGGCTTCACCAGGCTCGCCGCCGTCGCACCCGCCGCCCCGGCACTCCCCCGGCGCACCGGCGGGGCCGCGTGGTCGTCGTCCTCGAACAGCTGCGCCCGGATGAACGTCTTGGGGTGGTACTTGCGCAGGTCGAGGTCGCGCAGGCCGGCGAGGTCCTCACCGAGGGACTCGTCGACCTGCGCCCGCACCCCGGTCAGCGCGGTGCGGGCCTTCTTCAGGCCGGCCGCGGCGTCCCGGGCGAGGGTGGGCAGCCGCTCGGGGCCGAAGATGAAGAGCGCCGCGAGCGCCAGGACGACGATCTCGCCCCAGCCGATCGAGTCGAACACCGTCGCTCCCGTCGTTCCTGCGGTGTACCGGTCCCAGGGTAGCCAGCCGCGGCCTCAGGCCTGGTCGAGCGTCGCCTGCACCGTGGTCGAGGAGTCGTCGCGGACGACCTCGACGGTCACCGTGTCGCCGGGCTCGTGCGAGTCGATGGCGACGACGAGCTCCTCGGAGCTGCCGACGGCCTGGTCGTCGACGGCGATGATGACGTCCTGCTCGCGGATCCCGGCGTCGGCCGCGGCGCTGCCGGGCTCGACGTTGAGGACCAGCGCGCCGTCACGGGTGCCGTCGGTGACCGACCGGGTGTTCACCCCGAGCGCGGCGTGCACGGCCGCGCCGGTGGAGATGAGCTGCTCGGCGATGTCGCTGGCGGTGTCGATCGGGATGGCGAAGCCGAGGCCGACGCTCCCGCCGCCGAGCGAGGCGATGGCGGTGTTGATGCCGATCACCGCGCCGGTGGCGTCGACGAGCGCGCCGCCGGAGTTGCCGGGGTTGATCGGGGCGTCGGTCTGCACGGCGCTGATCACCGCGTTGGTGTCGCTGCCCTCCCCCGCCAGCCGCACGGGCCGGTCGAGGGCGGACACGATGCCGCTGGTGACCGTGCCGGCCAGCCCGAGCGGGGAGCCGATGGCCACCACCGGGTCGCCGACGACGACCGCGTCGGAGCTGCCCAGGGAGGCGGTGACCAGCCCCGGCCGCTCCACCTTGACGACGGCGATGTCGCTGGCCGGGTCGCGGCCGACGATGCGCGCCGCGGAGCCGCTGCCGTCGCTGAACACCGCGCGGATCTCCGCGCCCTCCACGCCGTCGGCGCCGGAGATGACGTGGTTGTTGGTGACGATGTAGCCGTTCTCGCCGTCGATGACCACACCGGAGCCGGTGGCGCCGGCCTCGCCGATGCGCACCTCGATGGACACGACGGCGGGCGTCACGTCGGCGGCGATGTCGGACACCGAGCCGGGCTCGCGGGTGATGCCCTCGTCGGTGGGGGTGAGCGTGGTGCCGGGCGCGAGCAGCGGCGTCTCTGCGGCCTCGCGGGTGAGCAGGTAGCCCACCCCGCCGCCGATCGCGCCGGCCAGCAGGACGGCGAGCACGAGCAGCGCGGCCACCCGCACCGTCAGGTCGCGCAGCCGCAGCTTCTTCCGGCCCTTCCGGTCGACGACGACCGGGCCCTCCTGCTCGGACTCCTCCTCGAACACCGCCGGACCGGTCAGGCCGGCCGGGGCGTGCGGGTCGCGCCAGGGGTCGCTGCGGGCGTCGGACTTCCACCACGGCCCGGCCGAGGTGCGGCGGCGGCCGGGGCGGCCGCCGGGCGGCTCCTGCAGCCCGCCCTGCCCGGAGGGGGCGCGGAAGGCGCGCAGCACGGCCTCCGGCGGGGGCGGGGGCACCGGCCGCGGCGGCGGGCTGGGCCGGTCGCCGGCGAAGCTGCCGGCGACGGCGGCCGGGCGGCCGAAGGCGGCCTGCTGCGCCGGGCTGGCCGGCGGGGGCGGGGTCACCGCCGGACGGTGGCGCTCCGGCGGGTCGAAGGAGCCCTGCGCACCGGCCGGGCGGGCGAAGGCCGCGCCGTCGACCGGGGTCGCGTCGGCCGGGGTCGCGTCGGCCGGGGTCGCGTCGGCCGGGGTCGCGTCGGCCGGGTCGGAGGCACCGGCGCGGGGTGCGGCGGGCGGCGGCGGGAGGACGGCCTCGACGGTGCGGTCGCCGTCGCTGGACCCGGGCTGCCGGGCGTCGGGGGGCGTCACGGGTACAGCGTCCTCTCCGGACCTGGGATGCGGCTCGGAGGGTCAGGGCGTGGCGGCGGGCGCCGTCGCCTCTCCGGCCGTGGAGCGGGTGAGGGTGCGCACGACCGGGGGCACGACCTCGGTGCGCTCCTCCGGCTGCGAGCCGCCGGCCACCGACGCGGGCGGGTCGGACTGCACCGGGCCGCCGTCGGGCAGGTTGACGGTGAGCACCGCGACACCGATGCCGAGGCCGGCCAGCGTGCCGGCGACCCCGCGGCGCAGCCAGCGCGCCTGGTGCGGCGGCGCCGGGCGCATCGGCGGGTCGTCGAGGGAGACGGTGAACCGGCCGGAGGAGCCGGAGACGGTGAGCTGGCCGGGGCCCGCGCTCAGGGCGCCGAGCCCACCGGCGCCGGGGACCTCGGCGGTGAACGGGATGGCGCACAGCCGGGAGAGCAGGTCGCCGGGGACGGCGACGTCGGAGGCGGCGTGCAGGGCCTCCTTCGCCTCGCGCTGGGCCTGCACGAGCATCCGGCACTCGAGGCAGCCGGCCAGGTGCCGCGCGGCGCGGGCGGCCGGCCCGCTGGCCAGCTCGCCGTCGACCAGCGCGGCGATCGCCTCCTGCGCCAGGTGGCTCTCGGGCAGGCTCATGCTCATGCGCCGGCTCCCGGTGCCGTCGCGACCCCGCGCGGGGCCAGGTGGGCGAGCGCCTGGCGCAGCTGCACGCGGCCGCGGTGGATGCGGCTGCGGACGGTACCGAGCTTGATGCCCAGCGTCGCCGCGATCTCCTCGTAGGTGAGGCCCTCGATGTCGCAGAGGACGACGGCCACGCGGAACTCCGGCGACAGCGCGTCGAGCGCCGCCTGGACCTGCGGGTCGAGGTGGGTGTCGGCGTAGACCTGCTCGGGGCTGGGCGCGGTGCCCGGCAGCCGCTCGGTGTCCTCGGGCAGTGCGTCGAAGCGGATGCGCTGCCGGCGGCGGACCATGTCGAGGAACAGGTTCGTGGTGATGCGGTGCAGCCAGCCCTCGAAGGTGCCCGGCGAGAAGTCCGCCAGCGAGCGGAACACCCGGACGAAGGTCTCCTGGGTCAGGTCCTCGGCGTCCTGCGCGTTGCCCGAGAGGCGGTAGGCCAGGCGGTAGACGCGGGCGGAGTGGTCGCGCACGACCTGCTCCCACGTCGGGGCGACCCACACCTCACCGGCGCCGGACGCGGCCGGCTGCGGGTCGGCGGGAGGGGGGACGCTGGCCTCGGACACGCTCCCAGTATCGCGGACGCGCACGCTGCCGACCTCCCCCGGAGAAGGGGGAGGGACGGCGGCACGCTGGGGTGTCACGTCCGGGTCAACGGGCGGGCGCTCCCCCGGTGTTCCCGGCGCCGCACTCTGACAGGTTCCTCACAGGGTCGGGTCCCGGGCCGGTCGCGGCCGGGCCTCTACCCTCGCCCGGTGACGATCGCCTCGGGACCGCCCTCGCAGGGCGGCACCGGTGGCGCCGCGTGGGCCGACCGGTACGCCACCGAGGACCCCGCCCTCACCGCCGCCCGGGCCCGCGTCACCGCGCTCGGCGGCCCGCCGCCGGTGGAGCCGGCCGTCGGCGCCACGCTCGCCGTCCTCGCCGCGGGCAGCAACGCCCGCGCGGTCGTCTCGATCGGCAGCGGCGGCGGCGTCGCCGGCCTGTGGCTGCTGCGCGGCATGCGCCCCGACGGCGTCCTCACCGTGCTCGACACCGACCCGGAGCAGCTGCGCGCCGCCCGGCGGGCGCTGGCCGACGCCGGCGTGCCGCCCGGGCGCACCCGGATGATCTTCGGGACGCCGGCGGAGGTGCTGCCCCGCCTGTCCCCCGGCGCGTACGACCTCGTCGTCTGCGCCGGCCCGCCCGCCGACTACGCCGGGCACCTCGCCGCCGTCGTCGGGCTGGTGCGTCCCGGCGGGACGCTCGCGTGCCACGGTCTGCTGGCCGGCGACCGGATCGGCGACCGCGCCGCCCGCGACCCGCAGACCGTCGCCTGGCGGGAGCTCGCCCGCGCCGTGCGCGAGGACGAGGCGCTGACCTCGGCCGTGCTGCCCGTCGGCGCCGGCCTGCTCGTGGCGGCCCGCCGGGC